>JANPDD010000068.1:0-12732 GCA_031431295.1 Hyphomicrobiales bacterium
ACCTTAAACTTCGTTTTGAAGTTGTTGCAGGGCGTGCCGATTTGTATTTCTATTTTTTTGAGCGAGGAGTGAAGCTGCTGAAGGCTGGCGGTCGACTGGGCTATGTGTGCAACTCGACATTTCTGAATACCAAGGCCGCAGTTGGCCTTCGGACTTATTTGCTGAGGAACTGTTGCATCGAGAACTTGGTTAACTTTGGGGACATACAAATCTTTGACGGTGTTGCAACCCTGCCGATGATTTTGACGGTGAATAAAGAGCGACGTCACGGCAGGAAACAAACTATTCTTTTGGAAAGTGACTGAGCTGCCCACAGAAAACTTTCAAGCATCATTTGCGAGCTCGCGATCCGCTCATCATCAGTCTGCTTTATCTGGAGCTCCGTGGCACTTTGAGAGCAATTCATTGTCGGTCCTTCGAGATAAGATTGTTGACGGAAAGAAATCACTCAAGGAAGTATACGGGTCGCCTCTGTATGGAATTAAGACAGGATTGAATGACGCGTTCGTTGTAGATAGTGAAACGCGTGATAGACTGGTGTCTTCGGATCCAAAATCGACGGAACTATTGAAACCGTTTTTGGAAGGCAAGGACATAAAGCGTTGGCGAGCGGAGTCACGTGGGCTTTGGTTGATCTACATCCCCAAAAACCGAATCAACATCGATGACTTCCCCGCCATCAGGGATTGGCTGCTCCCATTTAAGGAAAAACTGGAAAAGCGGGCCACAAAACAGGAGTGGTATGAACTTCAACAAGCCCAGGAAGCGTATTCCGAAGGCTATATGTCACCTCGGGTCTTCTATGCGCATTTCAATAGGCGATATTTCTTTTACACCCGTGGCTCCTTTCTGCCAAACGACAAGGGTTATGTGATTCCGACTGCAGATAGCTTCCTTTGCGCGTTGCTTAACTCAAATGTTCTCTGGTTTGTAATTTCTGATCTTGCCCCGCAGGTCATTGGTGGTTCAAGAGAATTGAGGTCTCACTACATGGAGACACTGCCAATTCCATTGCTGGTAGACGAACAAAGGACTGTGCTTTCCGAATTGACGGATCGATGTCACAAGATGGCAGCCAGTCGTCAGAAACTTCAACTTTCGCTGGTGCGCCGCATCCCCGATCTCTGCCCGCCGGATCGGGAAGCCAAACTCACGGGCAAATTGGAGAACTGGCATGAACTGCCGGACTTTGCTGCCTTCCGCGCCGAAGTGAAAAAATGCTTGAAGGCCGACATTCCCGTGAAGGAGCGCAGCGACTGGGAAGACCTGTTTGTGAAGGGCAAGGCCGAGATCGAAAAACTCTCCGCCGAGATCAAGCGCAACGAAGATGAAATCAATGCCATCGTCTACAAGCTCTTTGACCTGACACCGGACGAGATTGCGCTACTCGAAGAAAGCATAGGCGTGAAGAAAGTGTAGCTGGACCCCGGCCTTCGCCGGGGTGACGGGCTGAGTAGTGATGGCAGTATGCCGCTGCCGCCCCATCCGCCTTCGCCGAGGCTTCCTCCTTCGCCCAACGGGCTACGGAGGACAAGTCGGCGGACAGGCCCCTTTGGTTTCCCCCCAAGGATTGAGGAGGGGAATCAAGGGGGCTGTGAATGCTCCCCACCCCTCGCGGGGAGAAAGAAATGCAAATGACCGGGAACAATCTTGCAGTGCCAGCCGTTTCTCAGTTTCGAATTGCGCCCCCGTGACGGCCACTCGAACTTCGCCCAAACTTCAGACAGGCTTGGTGGAAAGCAAAAGGATATCCCATGTACACCGTCAGAGGACTATTGGATGAGCACGGCCAAAGCTCGGTCCTGGCAAATGCCAAGGACTGGAATGAGGCGCGGGAAAAAGCCGCTGACCTGCGAAAGCAGGGCTTGAAAGTCGAAATCTGGCATCAGGACGGCAAGAAAATCGACGAACCGGAAGACGGCGTGACAACCTGAAGGCCCCAGGGAGACGTTTCGTTCCCGTGTTGTTCCACACTTGAATTGATGCCATAGTCGCGTCTCCGGCGGGAGGTTTTGGTGGGCTTGACTTTTTATATATGTAGCTACATATATTATCTCGACTTTGCCCCATGAGGCTCACTTGGGACGAGACGAAGCGGCAGGCCACGCTGGACGAGCGCGGGCTGGATTTTGCTTCTGCCGCCGCGCTTTTTGCTGGTGACGAGTTGACCAGCGAGGATGAGCGGTTTGACTATGGTGAAAGGCGATTCATTTCGTTTGGATTTGTTCACTTGCGTTTGTGTGTTGTCGTGTGGACTCCGCGGGACGGTGGCCGCCACATTATTTCGATGAGGAAGGCAAATGACCGAGAAAAAAAGTGGTTTCATATCGAAACTGGACCCGGCTGACGATGCGCCGGAACTGACGGAAGAATGGTTTGCCCGCGCCGATTTTTATCGTGGTGGCAAGCTCGTCCGCCGGGGCCGCCCTTTGGGCAGTGGCACCAAGGAGCTTGTGTCGCTCCGCCTCGACAAGGAGGCCTTGGCCGCCTTCCGCGCCACCGGGCCGGGCTGGCAGGTGCGCATCAATGCTGTCGTCGCCCGCAGCGCCAAGCGCCTCGGAAAGATCCTGCGCAAGACAGTGTGATCACCCAACAAAAAACCCCGCCAGTGCTGGCGGGGTTTTTCTTCATGTGCCGTGAAACGCCATCATACTCAATTGCCGCATCTTTCGCTTCGCAGGCGAGTCCACCTGCTCGCACGATGCGCTATGACTTGTTCATCTGACCCTTGATAAGGCCCGCGACGATCTGCAGCACGATGCCGCCGATGCCTGAGACGGCGATATTGCCGATGTCAAAGCCGCCGGATGTGGCCATGCCGAGAATGGCTGGCAACAGCTGTCCGGCACCGAGACCGCCGATGGCACCGGCAATGGTGTTCCCCGTTGAGCCGAGGCTGTAGTTCTTCAAGGCGGCGCCGCCGATGTTGCCGCCCACCGCACCCGCGATCAGCTGAAGGATCAAGGGAAGAAGTGCATCCATAGTGGTAACTCCCATTCGTTTTGGCCCACCCCCGATGGCGGGTAAACAAAAGGTTAACACCAAACAGCCCGATCACAAAGTTGAAGTTTTCCCCAGTCAGGTCCCCGCCATCCTGCGCAGGGTTTGCCACGGGTGCCGGTGAGGAAGCGTGAAAGCTCAGGGGCGGGCGAGGGCCGCAGCATTGACGACGCGTGAGGGATCAAGCGTTCCACTGAAATGCCTGATGATATTTTCGGCCGCAGATACGGCCATGCGGGCCGCACATTCCTGCGTCAGACCCGCGTTGTGCGGACTGAGGGTGACGCGGGGGTTGCTGAGCAGGGGATGGCCTGGCGCCGGCGGCTCAACCACCAGCACATCCAGAGCCGCTGCTGCAAGCCGGTTGCCACGCAGTGCACCATCCAGTGCCATCTCATCAACAAGCCCGCCCCGCGCCGCATTGACGATGATGGCCGTGGGCTTCATGAGCGCAAATTGCGGGGCTGCAAGCAGTGGTCCCCCTGGGGCAAGCGGCACATGCAGGCTGACGATGTCGGCTTTGGGCAGTTCACTGGCGAGTGATGCCGCGGGTTCAACCCCGGCGGCGAGCATGACTTCCGCCGCAACACGGGGATCGAGCGCCGCAACAGCCATGCCGAAGGCTTGCGCCAGTTCCGCCACGCGCCTGCCAATGCGCCCGAAACCCACGACCAGCAGGCGCTTGCCATCCAACTCGCCGGTGCTGAAACGGTTGCGCTCGTCCCAGTTGCCGCCGCGCGCGGCCCCATCAAGCGCCACGGTGCGCCGCGCCGCCGCCAGCATGAGCATGAGTGTGTGTTCGGCCACGGCCCGCGAAATGACATCCCCCACAATGGCGAGCGGGATGTTCCGGGCGCTGAGTGCGGCGACATCAACCGCATCATAGCCGACACCATGGCGCGACACGATTTTAAGCCGGAGTGCCGCTGCAATGATGTCCGCCGTCAGCGGCTGGGTGCGCAGAAGCAGCGCATCGGCCTCATGCACATGCGGCACGTAGGCCCCGGCCGCAACAGACTGAACCACCTCGCACGTGAAGCCTTTTGCATCCCGCAGCAGGGCAAGCCCGGCATCATGGATTTTTCCGGCGACGAGAATGTGCGGCATGGCTTTACTCGTTCGACAGGATTTGCAGGCCGGAAACGTCTTCTCCGCCCACCGCCGCGATGACCAACTTCGCGAGGTCACGCCCCGCCTTGCGGAAATCTTCCGGCACGAAGGTGATCTGCGGGCTTGTCATGCTGAGGAGCCGTGTGGAGGATTTGGCGACCACATCAACATGCTTGCCGATTTCCTTGCCTGCGGCAGCAAGCCCCACGCCATAGGCAACGGCGGCGGTGACGCTGCAACAGATGACACCGTCAGGTGCGTGGTCATGGGCCACATCACGTGCGAGATCGTGCAGCACCGTCAGCGGTGTTTCAGTGTTGACCGAACCCAGCGGCACACCCGTCAGGCCGAATGCGGCAAGTCCGCGCTCATAACCCTTGCAGGTGTGGCTGTAGTAGGTGAGCTGCGGCGGCGGGGCCAGAAGGGCAATGCGCTTTCTGCCTTTTTCCGCCAGCAGCCGCAGCGCTTCAAAGGCAAAGGTCTCATTGTCATAGTCATAGTAGGGGTGGGACAGCCCCATCGCCGTGCGGCCATGGGTGGCAAAGGGCAAGCCGTGCTCGGTGAGGTAACGCGCACGCGGGTCATCGGGTTGCGTGCGCGAAAAGATGACGCCATCCGCGGAGCCCGTTTCAACAATATAGCGGATCGGCGCCATGGGGTCCGTCAGCGAATAGGGTGTCACCACAAGATGGTAGGACGTCCCTGCCAGCCCGTCTGAAATGCCGTAGACGAAATCGGCAAAAAAACCTGAGCCTTCGTCTTGCGGGTTGAGCACAACGGTGACAACATTGGTCTTGCCGGTGCGCAGGCGAACGCCGGCCCGGTTGGGCCGGTAGCCTGCTTGCCGTGCCGCAAGCTGCACGCGGCGGCGCGTCTCCTCGGCGATCTCCGGGCTGTCACGCAAGGCCTGGCTGACCGTGGAAATGCCAAGCCCGGTGATTTCAGCGAGGCTCCGCAGCGTGGGGCGCTTGTCCGACATGGCGGCAGCCTATCCAGTTCCTGAATCGTTTCAAGTCTTTGATTTATCGTTGTGCGACGCAGCAATCCGGCGATAATAAAAAAGTTTTCTGAAACGTTGCAAGCGGTTTCGCTTCGGGTTATTGCAAGTGAGCGACATTCGTGCGCAGGGAGGAATTTCAATGGACAACAAGAAACTACTGTTGGGCGCTGCGGCCGTCATCATCGTGGTGGCAGGATATTTCGTGCTCAAGCCAAAGGTGGAGGTGGCGACGACCGCAAGTGTGGAGGTGACCCACTGGTGGACGTCTGGTGGCGAAGCCGCCGCCGTCGCGGAATTTGCCAAGGCCTTTGACGCCACGGGCAACAAGTGGGTCGATGGTGCCATCGCCGGTTCCGGCGACGTTGCCCGCCCCATCATCATCTCGCGTATTCTGGGTGGCAACCCCATGGGTGCGACACAGCTCAACCCCGGCAAGGATGCCGATGACCTCGTCAAGGCTGGCCTGATGCTGGACCTCACTGAACTTGCCAAAAAAGAGAAGTGGGCGGAAATCCTGCGCCCGCCGTCACAGCTTGCGTCTTGCACGGTTGATGGCAAGGTTGTTTGTGTGCCGGTCAACCTGCACTCGGACCAGTGGATGTGGACCAACCGCAAAGTGTTCAAGGACGCGGGGCTTGAGCCTCCGAAGAACTGGAATGAACTCGTAGCTGCTGCGCCCGCCCTGCAAGCCAAGGGCATTATCCCTCTGGCGGCGGCTGAAGGTTGGCCGATCCGCATCCTGCTTTCAGATATCGCCGTGGCAGTGGGCGGCGTGCCGCTGAAGATCAAGGTGTTCAAGGACCGTGACCTCGCGGCTGCCGGTGGACCCGAAATGCTCAAGGTGTTCCAGGCCATGGATGCAGCCCGCCAGATGGTTGATCCGAAGACCATGGTGCCGCAATGGAATGAAGCAGTTGGTCTCGTGATCAGCGGAAAAGCGGCTGCCAACGTCATGGGCGACTGGGCGGGTGGCGAATTCCAGCTGGCCAAGATGAAGGCCGGCGAAGACTATGACTGCCTGCCGGGACTTGGGCTCGAGGCAGTGCTGGATACGGGCGGTGACGTGTTCTACTTCCCCAAGAACAAGGATCCGGCGGTTGAAAAGGCCCAGCTTGCCTTGGCGTCAGTTATGGTGACCAAGGAAGCCCAGGTGGCCTTCAACCTCAAGAAGGGCTCGCTCCCCATGCGCGCCGATGTGGACCTTGCCGCCGCCAATGACTGCATGAAAAAGGGTCTCGCCATCCTTGCTGATCCCACCAAGGTGTTCCCCGGCGAAATCCAGATGGTTGACCGCGACACGCTCAACCAGATTCGTGACGTCTACAACAACTTCTTTTCCGACAGGACCTTGACGCCGGAAGCGGCGTTGGCTCAGTTCGCGGAAATCATCAAGAACGCGCCCCCGCTTTAGAACCTCGCAATATCCCGAGGACTGCGACGTGAGAATCGATCCGGCAGAAATGCCGGATCGGTTTGAATTGACGAAATCGCGTCCCGAGCGGAATCACGATGAACAAGCCAAATCCACTTTTTCGGAATCTGGACTCAAAAATCGCGTCGGTGCCGATGATTTTTGTTGTGCTGTTCGTCTTTATCGGCGGAACGGCCTGGACTGTTGCGTCGTCCTTCACCAACATCAAGACGCTGCCAATCTTCACGCCTGCAGAATTTTACGATGCCTATGTGGGCCTGGCCCAATACGAGCGGCTCTGGAACTCGGCGCGCTGGATCACGTCGATCAAGAATCTTGGCATCTATGGCGCGCTCTATACAATATTTTCTTTCGTCATCGGCTTCTGGCTGGCTGTGCTCATGGACCAGAAGATCCGCCTCGAAGGCGTGTTCCGCACCATTTACCTCTATCCCTTCGCACTCTCGTTCATTGTGACCGGCCATGTCTGGGCATGGATCTTGAATCCGGCCTTTGGCCTTGAAGCCACAGTGCGCGGCCTCGGCTGGGAAACATTTTCGTTTGACTGGCTGACCAACCGCGAAATGTCGATTTATGCCGTCGTCATCGCAGGCCTGTGGCAGGGCACGGGCCTCGTCATGGCGCTGATGCTGGCGGGGCTGCGCGGGATTGACGATGAAATCTGGCGTGCGGCGCGCATTGACGGCATTCCCAAATGGCGCACCTACATCCAGATTGTCGTACCGATGATGCGGCCGGTATTGATCACGACATTCGTCATCGTCGCCTCTGGCGCAGTCCGGGTTTACGATCTCGTCGTGGCCTTGACCCAGGGCGGCCCCGGCCTCTCGTCCCAGGTTCCGTCAATGTATGTTTATGAAGGCATGTTTGTGGGCGCTCTGGCCCAGGGAACGGCAGCCTCCTCCATCATGCTGCTGGCCACGGCCATCATTCTCATTCCGTGGGTGGCCGTTGAATTCGGCAAGAAGAGGCAGGCCTGAGGACAAAATGGCAAACCTGGAAACAATGATCGTCGAACCTTCCGGCCCGATACCGCGTCCGCTCTTCGCGCCGGGGCGCGTGGTGATTTACGCCGTATTGATTTTGACGTCGCTGTACTATCTCATTCCGCTCTATGTGATGATCATCACCTCGGTCAAAGACCTTGACGCGATCCGCTATGGCAACATTTTCATTCCGACCTCGAACCCGACCTTTGCGCCGTGGGTCAAAGCCTGGTCGCAGGCCTGCACGGGCCTCAAATGCAGCGGGCTGGCGCCGGGCTTCTTCAATTCCGTCAGTATCACGGTACCCAGTGTCATTGTGTCGATCGCCGTGGCGTCGCTCTCCGGTTACTCGCTGGCCAACTGGCCGTTCAAGTTTGGCGAATTTTTTTTCACCGTGCTGCTGGTGGGTTCCTTTATTCCCTACCAGGTGATGCTCTATCCCCTGGTGATCATAACCCGGGAGATGGGCATCTACTCGACCCTGTGGGCCGTGGTCTTTGTCCACACCGTCTTTGGCCTTCCCATTCTGACCCTGCTTTTCCGGAACTACTTCGGCTCGCTGCCACCGGAACTGTTCAAGGCGGCGCGCGTCGATGGCGCGGGCTACTGGCGCATCTTCTTCCAGGTGATGCTGCCGATGTCGGTTCCGATCTTCACGGTGGCCGTCATCCTGCAGGTGACCGGCATCTGGAACGACTTCCTGTTTGGCGTGATCTATGCCGGACCCACCAACTATCCGATGACCGTGCAGTTGAACAACATCGTCAACTCGCTGCAGGGCATCAAGGAATACAATGTTGACATGGCGGCAACGATTCTCACCGGCCTTGTGCCGCTCAGCATCTACTTTGTTTCCGGTCGTTATTTCGTGCGCGGCATCGCCGCTGGTGCAGTGAAGGGGTAGGGGCATGGCAGGCAATCGGCAGGCGGCAAAGGCCACAAGCGTTTCTGTCAGGGGTCTGGCGCAAAGCTATGGCGCGCTCCAGGTGCTGAAGTCGCTTGACCTCGATATTCCCGAGGGCGAGTTCCTGGTGCTGCTGGGGCCATCGGGCTGCGGCAAGTCCACGCTTTTGAACTGCATCGCCGGTTTGCTGGAGCCTTCCGAGGGCCAGGTTTTCATCAAGGGCAAGAACGTCACCTGGGAGGAGCCGAAGGACCGTGGCATCGGCATGGTGTTCCAGTCCTATGCGCTTTATCCGCAGATGACGGTGGAAAGGAACCTTTCCTTTGGCCTGCGCGTTGCCGGCATGGCACAGGTCGAGATTGACAAGCGCGTCAAGCGCGCTTCTGAAATCCTGCAGATCGAGCCGCTGCTGGCAAGGAAGCCCATGCAGCTGTCCGGCGGCCAGCGCCAGCGTGTTGCCATTGGCCGCGCCCTGGTGCGCGATGTTGACGTGTTCCTGTTCGACGAACCCTTGTCAAACCTCGATGCCAAATTGCGCGCCGAGCTGCGGGTTGAAATCAAGCGCCTGCACCAGAAGCTTGGCAACACGATGATCTATGTGACCCACGACCAGATCGAGGCCATGACCCTGGCTGACCGCATTGCCGTCATGAAAGGCGGCACGATCCAGCAGCTTGACGATCCGCTCACCATCTACAACAAGCCGAAGAACCGTTACGTGGCGGGCTTCATCGGATCGCCCTCCATGAATTTTCTGGACGGCACGATTTCCGGCACCGGCGCCAATGCCAGGTTCAGCTTCGACGGTGGTAAAATCTCGCTCAAGGACTACGTGCCGGAGCGCCCCTTGGCGGGAGGTGCCACAACGCTGGGCGTCAGGCCGGAGCACATCCGCCTCAACGAGGCCAACGGCAAGGATGGCTCTGGCGCTTTCGCTGCGGTCGTTGAACTGGTCGAGCCCATGGGTTCCGACAGTCTGGTCTGGCTCAATGTCGACAAGCAGAGCCTGTCCGTGCGGGTTGAATCAAGCCGCCATTTTGCGCCGGGAGAGAAGGTCAAGGTGCAATTCCGCATTGGCCTTGCTTCGCTCTTTGACGAGAAAACGGGAGACAGACTCTGAGCTGCGGCCCCGCCGCCAGAACAGACTTCAGAACACCACCCCACTGACTTCGAGGACCAACCATGCCCCAGCGACTGTCATTTCAACTTTACTCGGCCCGCAAGTTTGAGCCCTGGGGCAAAATCCTGCCCATGCTGGCGACAGTTGGCTACACGGAGGTCGAAGGTTTTGGCGGCGTCTACGGCAACCCGGCCGCCTTCCGCGCCGAGCTTGAGGCCCATGGCCTTGCCATGCCCACCGGACATTTCCCCATCGAGATGCTGGAAGGGGACCGCAAGAAGGTGTTGGCCATTGCGGGCGGGTTTGCCATGCGCCACATCTATTGCCCGTTTGTCGCCCCCGACATGCGCCCGAAGAGTGGTGCTGGATGGAAAGCCTTTGGCAAGCGCCTGGCCGTGATCAACGCCTGGGCCCGCAGCGAAGGCTATGGCTTTGGCTGGCACAACCATGATTTCGAGTTCAGGAAATTGAAGGATGGCTCCATGCCCCATGAGCGCATCTTTGATGCGGCACCGAATCTGGATTGGGAGATCGACGTGGCCTGGGTTGCCTTCACCGGCCAGAACCCGCTGAAATGGATCAAGGCCTATGGCGCGTCGATCACCGCCGTTCACATCAAGGACAATGCGCCCAAGGGTGAAAACCTGGACCAGCACGGCCAATGCGATGTGGGCGACGGCACGGTGAAGTGGCCCGAGATATTCAAGGCGCTGCGCAACACCCGCGCCCTTTACATGATCATGGAACACGACGACCCGAAGGACGTGAATTCCTTCGCCAGGCGCTCGTTTGAATTTTCAAGAAAACACTGAGGACCAGGAACATGGACAAGGTATTGGGTGTCGGCATCATCGGATGCGGAAATATTTCGGCGGCCTATCTGAGGCTGGCACCACTTTTCAGGAACATTGAAATCCGCAGCCTGGCGGACATCAACATGGACGCCGCGAAGGCCCGCGCCGCCGAGTTTGGCGTGAAGGCGCAGTCTGTCAATGACCTTCTCAAGAATCCCGATGTGGCCATCGTCGTCAACCTCACGGTGCCTGCCGTTCACTACAAGGTGTCGAAGCAGATCCTGCAGGCGGGAAAACACGTCTATTCCGAAAAGCCGCTGACGCTGTCCATGGACGAGGCCAGGGACCTGCAGAAGATTGCCAAGAAGAACAAGTTGCACGTGGCGGCCGCTCCCGACACGTTCCTGGGGGGCGCCCACCAATTGGCGCGCAAGGCCATTGATGACGGCATGATCGGCAGGATCGCCTCGGGCACCGCCCATGTCATGGGCTTCGGCATGGAACACTGGCACCCCAATCCGGATTTCTTCTACAAACCCGGCGGCGGCCCCATCCTCGATCTTGGACCCTATTACATCGCCAACCTTGTGAACCTCATCGGCCCGGTGAAGCGCGTCGCCGCCCTGCAGGGAACGCCGCGCCGGGAGCGCCTTATCTCGTCCGAACCGCGCAAGGGCCAAAAGCTGAAAGTGACGACGCCCACCACCTATCACGCGCTCCTGCATTTCGCCAACGGTGCTGCCGTCACGCTGTCGGCCTCCTGGGATGTTTTTGCCCACAAGCACCAGAACATGGAGCTCTATGGCACGACCGGCGCCATCTTCGTGCCTGATCCCAATTTCTTCGGCGGGGACGTGCATGTTGCGGGCAGCGACGGCCAGGTGCGCAAGCTCGATGGCTGGGACCATCCTCTTGGCGTTCCCAACTGGGATGGCCAGCGGGGCGAGAAATTCGCCAACTACCGCGCCGCGGGCCTTGCCGACATGGCGGTCGGCATCATGAAGAAGCGTGACATCCGCTGCGGCATTGAGCGCATGGCGCATGTGGTTGATGTCATGACCGCGATCATGAAGTCGGGCAAGAGCGGCAAGTTCGTCGACCTCAAATCCACCTGCAGGCAGCCAAAGCCGCTGGGGCCGGATGAAGCCCGGTTGCTGTTGCGATGATCTACAACCGGTGCGGCCGGTCCGGCCTGCTGCTGCCGGCGGTGTCGCTGGGCCTGTGGCACTCCTTCGGCCATAACGCAGCACCCGACCTGAAGCGTGATCTCTGCCGCAAGGCCTTTGATCTCGGCATCACGCATTTTGATCTCGCCAACAATTACGGGCCCCCGCCCGGCAGCGCCGAGGAGGCCTTTGGCGCCATCCTGCGCACCGACTTCACGGGCCTGCGGGACCGCATCATCATCTCCACCAAGGCCGGTTATCACATGTGGGACGGACCCTATGGCGAATGGGGCTCACGCAAATACATGCTCGCGAGCCTGGACCAGAGCCTGAAGCGGCTGGGCCTCGCCTACGTCGACATTTTCTATTCGCACCGCTTTGATCCTGACACGCCGCTCGAAGAAACCATGGGCGCACTTGATTTCGCCGTGCGCTCGGGCCGCGCACTCTAAGTGGGCATTTCAAACTATCCCGCCGAAGCCACGCGCCGGGCCGGACAAATCCTGCGCGCGCTTGGCACGCCGTGCGTCATCCACCAGCCGCGCCTGAACCTGTTGCAGCGCGAGCCGCTTGTGCAGGGCGTGATTGATGCGGCCGACCATGAGGGCATGGGTGTCATTTGTTTTTCGCCGCTGGCGCAAGGCATTCTGACCAACAAATATCTCGCGGGCATTCCGGCGGGAAGCCGCGCCACCCACGGGGCCTGGTTTGACAAATCGCAAATCGGGCCCGCCCATGTGGCAAAGCTGCGGAAGCTGAATGACATCGCGAAGGCGCGCGGCCAGACGCTGGCGCAAATGGCGATCGCCTGGCTGCTGCATGACAAGCGCATCACCTCGGCGCTCATGGGCGCAAGCAGGCCAGAGCAACTGGAAGACGCCGCAGGCGCCACCGCCAATGTGGCCTTCAGCGCGGAGGAACTGGCGGCCATTGATGCTGGCCTGGCGCCGTAGTTCAGGGACATGGACGTGGTGAGTCGTCTTCCGGTCATCGAAGGATGTGCTGGTGATTCTGCCGACAGGCAAAAGAGGTACAGTTTGCGATGGACTATCCGCAAGTGGGCTTGGTCCTCGCTCACCCCTCCCCACCGGGGAGGGGCAGGGGTGGGACCACAGCAAGACAAGATGCAACACCGTATCGACAACGCCCACCACGCGTGAGCGTCGGAAAGACCACGCCCCGCTGCCGACCCACCCCCAACCCCTCCCTGGAGGGAGGGG
>JANPDD010000069.1:0-4977 GCA_031431295.1 Hyphomicrobiales bacterium
CCTCGAAGGCATGCCGCCTGCCGAAAGCCCGGGCAGCCAGCGCAACGGCTATTGACCGGCTTGTCACTCAGAAACATTGAGGCCGGGGCTGGACCCCGGCCTTTGTTTTAGTGCATATCCTGGCGATCTGGAATCATGTCGCCGACAAGGATATGCACCAAGATGTTGAATTTGCGCGCAATGCTTATGGTCAGTTGATTCCAACTGACCGCACGGCGCGCTAGAGTGGCGTCATGATGCGGCAATATGAACTGGTCGAGCGGGTCACCCGCTACGACCCAGACGCCAACGAGGACCTGCTCAACCGGGCCTATGTCTATGCCATGAAGGCCCATGGCAACCAGAAGCGGGACTCGGGCGAGGCCTATTTCAATCATCCCCTGGAGGTGGCGGCGATCCTGGCGGACATGAAACTTGACGATGCCACCATCGCCGCCGCCCTGCTGCATGACACGGTGGAAGACACAGGCTCCACCACCGAAGACATCAGCGAGAAATTCGGCCCCGAGATTGCCTCGCTGGTTGATGGCCTGACGAAGATCAAGCAACTTGACCGGGTGACGCGGGAGGCAACCGAGGCCGAGAACCTGCGCAAGCTCCTCATCGCCATGTCGCGGGATGTGCGCGTGTTGCTGGTGAAGCTGGCAGACCGGCTGCACAATCTTCGAACGCTTGAACATGTGAAGCCGGAAAAGCGTGTACGCATTGCCCAGGAAACCATGGATATATATTCGCCGCTGGCGGGTCGCATGGGCATGCAGCTTTTGCGCGATGAAATGGAGGACATTTGTTTTCGCATCCTCAATCCGGAAGCCAACCGCATCATCACTGAGCGGCTTGACCGGCTGCATGCTGAAAGTGGCAATGTCCTGATCGAAATCGAGAAGTCCCTGCAGCAGCTGTTCCAGGACAAGGGTATTTCAACGCAGGTGCTGGGACGGGAAAAGCGCCCCTATTCCATCTGGCGGAAGATGGAGCGCAAGCACCTGTCGCTGGACCAGCTCTCCGACATTTTCGGGTTTCGCGTGATCGTCGAGACGCTGGAGGACTGTTACCGGGCGCTGGGGATGGTGCACCGGTCCTGGCGTGCGGTACCGGGCCGCTTCAAGGACTACATCTCCACGCCCAAGCAAAATGACTACCGCTCACTCCATACAACAGTTGTGGGCCCCCACCACATGCGGGTTGAAATGCAGATCCGCACCCGCATCATGCACGAGATTGCCGAGCGCGGTGTTGCCGCCCACGCGCTCTACAAGGACACTGCGGAAGTGAAGGTGGCTGAGGCAGGTGCCAAGGAAGGATCGGCAGAATCATCGGCCTATCGCTGGCTCCGCCACCTGATGGAAGTGCTGCAGGAAGGCGACAGCCCCAAGGAGTTTCTGGAACACACACGGCTTGAGCTTTTCCACGACCAGGTCTTTTGTTTCACCCCCAAGGGGCAGCTCATTGCATTGCCGCGGGGGGCAACCCCCATTGATTTTGCCTATGCGCTCCACACGTCGATCGGTGACAGTTGCGTCGGTTGCCGCATCAATGGCCGCCATGCGCCGCTGGTCACCCAGCTTGGCAATGGTGATGAGGTGCAGATCATCAGGTCGGACGCCCAGGTGCCTCCGCCGGCCTGGGAGGCAATTGCAGTCACGGGCAAGGCCAAGGCCGCCATCCGGCGGGCAACACGCGCTGCCGTGCGCAAGCAGTTTGCCGGACTGGGGCGCGAAATCGTGAGCAAG
Source organism: Hyphomicrobiales bacterium (assembly GCA_031431295.1). Classification (GTDB taxonomy): domain Bacteria; phylum Pseudomonadota; class Alphaproteobacteria; order Rhizobiales; family Aestuariivirgaceae; genus Aestuariivirga. The sequence continues at coordinate 1,734 of JANPDD010000069.1, forward strand.
CTTTTGGAGCGTCACAAGGTCGACTTCTCTGAAAAGAAGATGGCGCTGGCGCTGCCGCGACTGGGTCTCAAAAACGTTGATGATGCATTATCGGCGGTGGGCCGCGGCGACCTTTCCGGTGTCGACATCCTGAAGGCGCTGGACATTGCCATTGATGAAGGCGACATGCGCGCCGCGAGACGCAAACTGGCGCAGAAAAAAACAGGTGGCAGCAGCAAGAATGCCATTCCTGTACGCGGCGCAGCAGCAGGAACCGTTCTCAAGCTGCATGACAAGACCGGCGCCGTGCCGGGCGAACGCATCGTCGGCATTGTGACGCCGGGTGAGGGCATCACCGTCTATCCGATATTTGCCGAGGCCCTTGAGCAGTTTGACAGCCAGCCAGAGCGTTGGGTGGACCTCGCCTGGGGGCCGACGGAGGAGGGGCAGCGTTTTCCCGCCCGGATCAAGCTTGCCCTGATCAACGAGGTCGGTGCGCTGGCACAGGTCGCACAGGTGATCAGCGATCTCGGCGGCAACATTGACGAGCTGCAACTGCACAAGCGTTCGGGCGTGTCCGACTTTTTTGACCTCTCCATCGTGGTGGAAGTTTTTGACAACCGGCACCTGAATGACATCATGAATGGGCTCAAGGCCAGACAGAGTGTTGCCCAAGTGATGCGGATGACGGGATAGCCGAACAATGCTAACAGGCTCGCCCATGTTGTCGCAAAACGAAGTCTTGGCGGAATTCCGCGACGCTGGCGCGTTACTCGAAGGGCATTTCATCCTGTCGTCGGGCCTGCACAGTCCCCGCTATCTGCAATGCGCCCGCGTTCTCATGGATCCGGCCCGGGCTGAGCGCCTGTGCCGGTCACTGGCCGCCAGCGTTGCGGCCACCGGCATCGACAACATTGATCTTGTGGCTTCGCCTGCCATGGGAGGCGTCGTTGTGGGCTATGAAATGGCCCGGCAACTGGGCGTTCCCGGCATCTTCTTTGAGCGTGTCGATGGCAAGCTCGCGCTGCGCCGCGGATTTGACATTGCGCGTGGCGCCCGGGTGCTGATGGTTGAGGATATTGTCACCACGGGGCTTTCTTCGCGTGAATGCATTGACGGCATTGTGGCTGAAGGCGGCCATGTTGTCGGTGCCGCCTGCCTCATCGACCGCTCCGGCGGGAAGGCCGACGTTGGCGTGCCGTTGGTGAGCCTTGCCCAGCTTGATGTCCCGACCTATGCGGCGGACGCACTGCCTGCAGCACTTGCGGCAATTGTCGCAGAGAAGCCCGGAAGCCGGGGATTGAAGGCGTGATTATCGGGTTGGGAAACGACATCATCGATATCCGGCGCATTGAAAAGACGCTGGCCCGGCACGGCACGCGGTTTACCGGGCGTGTGTTCACCGAAATCGAGCGCAAGAAATCCGACCGCAGGGCAGAGCGCGAAGCCTCCTACGCCAAGCGCTTTGCCGCGAAGGAAGCCTGCTCCAAGGCGCTCGGCACCGGCCTCAGCCACGGGGTCTATTGGCGCGACATGGGGGTGGTGAACGAGCCGTCCGGCAAGCCGACCCTGCGGCTGACGGCAGGAGCGGCGCGGCGCCTTGCCGCCATGACGCCAGCGGGCAAGGAAGCCCGCATCCACCTCACCATGACAGACGAATACCCATACGCTCAGGCGATTGTCATCATTGAAGCCGTTTAGCGCGCCGTGCCGTCAGTTGGAAGCAACTGACGAAGAACATTGCGCGTCAAATCAATAGGTTGGCGCATCTTTCCTCTCGCAAATGGGTTCATTTGCGCGTCCGATGCACTAACTGTGGCATAAAGGCCACAGAGGCATTGCTTGCTGTGGCCGTGATTGCGGGCCATACGCACGCAAAGCTATAGTCAATGCTCGCTTTCCGGGGGCCGCACAGCGGCTTGATCACTGATGCACAAAGAAGACCATACGTTGGCGGCACGGCGTTCTGCCGGGCGCAAGCAGGAAGAGGGCCTGTGGGAAACCGCCAAGGTCATCATCCAGGCGTTGGCCATCGCCTTCTTTGTCAGGACCTTCTTCTTCCAGCCCTTCAACATCCCGTCATCGTCCATGTACCCAACCTTGAAAGTTGGGGATTATATATTTGTTTCAAAGCTTTCCTACGGTTATGGGAAGTATTCCTTCAACTTCGGACTTGGTTTTGGCGAGACCTCACTGATCTCCTGCTGCCCCATTGATTTTCCGGGCCGCAAAGTTCTGGCTGAGAATCCGGAGCGTGGCGATGTGGCAGTCTTCAAACTGCCGACCAATACCGAGATTGACTATATCAAGCGCGTGATTGGCCTTCCTGGTGACCGCATCCAGATGCGGGACGGTGTTCTTTTCATCAACAACGTCACTGTGCCAAAGGAGCGAATCGAGGACTACGTGGACCGGGACGAGGGCGGTGGCGGCGGAAGGCCTGTGCCGCAGTTCGTCGAGACCTTGCCCAACGGCGTAAGCTACCGAGTACTGGACGAAACCACATTCGGCAGCGGTGACAACACGGATATCTACGTTGTGCCGGAAGGCCACTATTTCATGATGGGCGACAACCGCGACAATTCACAGGATTCGCGTTATCTCGACGCTGTGGGCTATGTACCGGTTGAGAATTTTGTCGGCCGCGCCGATGTCATATTCTTCTCGATTGAGCCAGAGGCGGTTTTGTGGAAGCCGTGGGAGTGGCCTTTCTTTGTGCGCTGGCTGCGCTTTTTCAATTTCATCTGATGAGCCCGGCGAATACGAAGACGCGCGAACCCCACCACCGCCTGAATGAGCGGCTCGGCTATGGCTTCAAGGATGTTGATCTGCTTCACCAGGCGCTGACCCACGGTTCATCCAGCCGACGTGACAAGGATTATGAGCGGCTTGAATTTCTGGGCGACCGGGTGCTGTCTCTGGTCATTGCCGATGTGCTCTTTCATGCCCACGGCAAGGAGAAGGAAGGAAAACTGGCGGCGCGGCACAGTGCGCTGGTGCGCGGTGACGTTTGCGCCGAGATTGGTGCTGCAATCGGGCTCGATGATTTCATTCGCGTGGGTGACACGGAAAAGAAATCGGGTGTGCACAGAATGCGTTCCGTGCTGGGCGATGCGCTTGAAGCCCTTATTGGCGCCATTTACATTGATGGCGGGCTTGATGCGGCAAGGCGCGTGATCCTGTCGCTTTGGACGGATGTTTTGCAAAAAACCGACACTGCGGAAAAAGACGCCAAAACCTTTGTCCAGGAATGGGCGCTGGCCAA
>JANPDD010000070.1:0-24496 GCA_031431295.1 Hyphomicrobiales bacterium
TGTCCGAAGGACTGAGGGGGGGGTCACCGCCCCTGCGTGAATGCGATCTTCAGTGCGAAAAACGCGAACACCCCGGCAAAGCTGAAATCAATGCCGCGCATGACGCGGGGCCGGACCTTCAACCAACCCACCAGTTTCTCCGCTCCCCAGATCATCAGGAAAGCGAGTGGCGTGTTGATGGTGACGAAGTAGAGTCCCAAAAACAAAAGCTTGGCCGTGACATGCGGATCAGCAGCACTCACGAACTGCGGCAGGAAGGTGATGAAGAACAGGACAATCTTCGGATTGGTCAGATTGACGGTGATCCCCATCATGAAGCTGCCGAACGTGGACGCGGGCTTGTACTCAGCATCCTTCACATTGAGCGATGAGCCATTGCGGATGGCATCCACCGCAAGCCACAATAGATAGCCCGCGCCCACGACTTTCAGAATGAGGAAGGCCGTGGGCGAAGCGGCAATCAGCGCCGAGACCCCGAAAGCCGCCAGCAGCGTGTGAACCATGCACCCCACATTTGTGCCGAGCATGGAGGCAATGCCGGCACGCCTGCCGCTGCTGATCGTGCGTGAAAGAAACAGGCTCATGTCCGGGCCAGGCGTGATGAACAGGATGACCGAGGCAATCGAATAGGCCAGGAGCGTCGATATGTCTGGTATAAAATCCATTTAAAACAATCCATTAGATGGAAAACTGAAACAAACGCGACAACTTCGGATCAAACCCTTGCGAATCTCGCATGATCCGATTCATGGTGCGCATACGGCACATCCACTTGGGTCATCACACTTACGGGGAGGGGCGCCCATGAACAAGAGCGAATTGATAGCCAAGGTTGCCAGTGACACGCGGTTGACGCGCGGTGAGGCCGAAGAAGTCGTCGAATGCACAATCGAAAACATCATGAAGGCCTTGCAGCAGGGCGATGACGTGAGGCTCATGGGGTTTGGCGTGTTCACGGTCACGCGCCGCAAGGGCGGCGAGGCCCGCAACCCGAAAACCGGAAAAATCATCAAGCTGCCCGCCTCAAAGCGGGCGCGCTTCAAACCCGGAAAACTTTTGAAGGAGGCCGTGAACAGCTAGGCGACACTGAACGACTGACTGATTTACATCAGCCCCGCACGCCCTCAGAAATCGTGCGGGGCGTTTTGTATTTATGCGTTTCTCTTTTCTGCCCCTGCGTTGACTAGTTACTCATCTAGTTCCATCCTTTTGACAGAGAGGGGAAACAAAAGTGATTAAGAGGTTGGCAGCAGTAGCACTTGTGGTTGGTGTTTAGTCTCAGGCGCAAGCTCAAGAGGCTGAAGTGAACTTGGGACGCATCATGTGGTCTGCCTTTGCTTGCTCCACTTATGCCGAAATGGGAAAGGATAGGGGCGAGCAGGAACGGCTGTTCAAAGTTGGCTATGATTCGGGGAAGAAGATGCTGGAGGGCGTTATAAACAAAACCATCCCGGATTCGACACTTCGGGAGGCCCCGATAGGTGTAACAATGAGACTTGGTGGTCCAAGCGTCGATTTCATGATTGGCCGAATTTTCGAATCAGCGATGAACGACGCCTTCGACGAAGTTGTGAAAGAAGACAGCAACGGTTTCCCGATAAACGATCCTGCAAAATGGCACACGGATGATGAACTGAAAGCGGCGATAGCTCAGAACAAATATCTACATGCAAACTGCACCATCATCCGTTGAGCGCTTGCCGCCCGTGATACCAATGTGCAGACGCAAACGTCGCATCGCCCTCAGAATCCGTGCGGGGCATTTTAATGCTTTTACAGGTTGCGCGCCGTCTCGGCGATCTGGGCTCTGAACCGCTGGTGCGCCGGATCTGACTGGTTGCGCTCATGCCAGAAGAGTGCCACGTGGAAGGTGGGGAGTTTGAGCGGCGGCTCCAGGACCGAAAACTCCGCTCCAAAACTCCGCGCCATTGGACAGAAGTGATTTCACCCGCATGACATCGTTGGACGTAACGGCTTTTGAGATATCTCCCGCCAGGGCTGGCGGTCCGGAAAACACAGCAAGACTGAGAAATGCCAAAATCACTGAACCGTGGAAGCGAGATCCGGCCATGGGGGAACTCCTTCAGAAAAGGGACACCAAAAACCTAGCAGAAACATGGCACGAGAACCAGCCGCCGATAGTAATAAAGTCCATGTCTCCGTCATGGCGCGGGGAGCTATTTGGTCTCATTCCAATCGACTTTATGTCCGCTCCTACTGCAATTGAAACATGTGTGGCGGTTGCCCAGGCTGCCCCCGTGGTGAAGAGCCCCTATAAAATGATTTCCTTTTGTGTCATCATTGGCCCCTTCAAGCTGACCACCAAGAGAGTGTTGGCTCAATTTTCGTGAGCATGGTTGCGTCAGTTCGAAGACGAAACTTTTCCGGAAATTGGAGGAGCAAGATCATGATTGTCGTTCGATTTAAAGTACGGTGCCAATCCGGCAAGACTGACCCGGTGATTGCCGCGTTCAAGGAGGTTATCGCAGTGAGCCGCAAGCTGAAGGGCGTCATTAGCTTCGACATCGGACGCGATCTCGCCGACAGCAATTCCTTCATTGCCACGGAAGTGTTCGAAGACAAGGCCGCTCTCGAACGTCAGGAAGCTACGGCTGAAGTGCAAAAGACCGTAGCGTTGCTGGGCAGTGTCGTAGCTGAACCTCCGGAGGCCACCATTTACAATGTCTCGTCTTCCCAACCTTGGGGTTAACATGCCGGCCTGACCGATATTTTGTACCAGACTGAATAAGAGGCTGTTGCGAAGGTTGCCTTTGGTCGAAAGGCGTCGAGATAGCGTTACCAGTCTCTAACGCAATGTAATCGGGAAGGATCAGGCAGGTTGTTTGGTGCCGCTCACCTGAGATCCCCCTTGTCATGGCGGGCGATGAGAGACTCGAACTCCGACATCCACGCCAACGACCGTCTTTCCGGCGCCGGCCGGAATGACGGCTTAAAAATTTCACTTGCCGGTCAGACTTTCAGAGGGGATTGCCTTCCGGTAGCGCAATGACTATTCACCCGATCTGCGGGCGATTAGCTCAGTTGGTAGAGCGCCTCGTTTACACCGAGGATGTCGGGAGTTCGAGTCTCTCATCGCCCACCAGCCTTCGCTGCTGCGCAGCTTCGGCTTGGCATGCAGACCAGTAGGCGGGCCTTCCTCAGGGCTATGCGACAAGGCCCTCGAGTATGCGCGCGTAGCTGAGTGCACGGGGTGGCCGCAGATAGCCCAGGGCGCGCACATCTTGCATCCACTGGCCAAATGGGCTCGCCTGAGACAGGCTGGCACCACCGACAGCGTGGCTGAGACCATTCAAGGCTGTTTCCGCGAGATCAGCGATCGCGAGTTTGCCATGCAGGACGTCCGTTCCGGCTGTGTCGGTCTCCATGGACCGAGCCATGCCCTCGAACGCCTGTTGTGCAAGCCAGATCTGGTTCTGGGCCTTTATCCAATTTGATTGTTCAAAGGCTGACAAGTGCTGGGCCCGCTTGCCAAGGATGCGCTTCGCCTCGGCGGCGGCGGCATCGAGGATGCCAACGAAGACAGCGGAAAACATGAAACCGATGACAGGTCCGATCTGCGGTAGCAGATCAAGCGCGCCGCCCTGAAGGCCGTGGCGCACGACGCGAACATCGTCAAAACGGAATGCGTGGCTTTGCGTGGCTGCCATCCCCATGCCGTCCCAGGGGCGTACCATTTTGAGGCCTTGCGCGCCATCCCAACCCAATTCGCGCATGTCGAGGAGGAAGATGTCAGGGCGCTGTTCGCCTTCGGGAACGGCAACCGTCATCATGAATGAGGTCATGCCTGAGCCGCTGCCCATGAACTTGTCTCCACTCATGCGCCAGGACCCGTCAGTCCCGGACTTGGCGGTCGCTTTCGTGGCGAGAAGATCGCCGCCAATGCCGGGTTCGGATGCGACCGTGCCAAACCAGTGGCCTTCCCTGGCCGCAGTCAGGACTTCATCCCGATGTTTCTTCCAGCCAGCAGGCACCCCATCTTTGGGATCAATCAACCACATCAGCAGGACTGTCGAATGCATGGATGCCACCAGCGCAAGTGACGGGTCCACGCTGGCCAGCTTGTGCAGCAACATCGCAACGGGCCGCGCTGATTGTGCCGCACCCTGCCACAGACCACCGCGATCCGCCGGCACTCCGGTCAGTGTCAGGCCAGCCTTGGCGAGGGCAACAAAGTCCGAGTTGTCGAGGGCCTTCCGGCCCATGCGCTCTGCGCGGGCTGGCATCCAGGTGTTGACCAGCGCATCAAGATTGTCGCTGAGCTGCTGAAAATCCATCACTGATTCCTCCAATCAAAAGGCCCCGGTGCTTTGCTGGATCACTCCTCACGCCGGTTCCGGTATTGCCGCAATGTCCTCGCCATGGATCGCGCTTTCGAACAGCCTGAGGCGCTTGTAGATCGAGATCAGTTCCACGATCGTTGACCAGGAATTGACGAGGTATTGCAGCGACCCCTGCACCTGGTTGAAGGCGTTGAGGATCTGGTTCATGGCGCCAAGGGTGATTTTGCCCGCAACAATGGTGGGTGCCAAAATGATGTAGGGGAAGATATTGTCGGTTTGCAGGTAGATGATGCGGCCGACGTTGAAGTACATGTAGTTGAAGTAGAGCTTGAAGTAGTTTTTGCGGACGGCGCTGAAAAGCTCGCCAAGCGTGGGTGGTGTTGCGCGGTTGGCGTTGTCCTCGCCATAAACCAGCTCTTTTCGGAAAGCGGCCTCAACACGCTGGTTCCTGAATTCAAGACCCGGCAGGCGGACACCGATCAGTGCCAGAAACGTCGTGCCGAACAAGGCCCACACCACGGCAACGATCACCAGGCCATAGGGAAGGCTGCCGATCACCGGAATGTCCGTCACGTCCTTCGAGAGGCGCAGCAACACGGGCAGAAAGGCGATCAACGTCATGACCGAGTCAATGAGGCTTTTACCCAGTCCCTCCATGGTTGAGGCAAAGCGCATGGTGTCTTCCTGCACGCGCTGTGCTGCACCCTCGACGCGCCGCAAGACCGGCCAGTTTTCGGTGTAGTAGTCGTTCATGGCGGTGCGCCAGCGGAACACATAGTGCGAAATGAAAAAGCGTGTCAGGACCCCGACGATCACCGCAACCATGGCAATGCCCATGAAAGTGGTCAACTCTGTAAAGAACTCGGTGAGCGTGACGGGCCGTGTCTTGCCAAGGGCGGCCTGGATGAGATCGTAGAACGGGCCATACCAGTCATTGATGGCAACGCTCACCTGAACCTGGAAATATGTGGTGAACACGATGAGCGCTGTGCCGAGCACCGACCACATGAACCACTTGTGGGGCGCGGCGCGCCACCAATAGGTGGTGAAGATGGCAACCAGAATTGCAAAGTAGATGTAAAACCAGATGAACGGCTTGGAGACGAACACCGAAACGCCGATGATCGGCGGTGCATCCGCGGGCGGGCTGGGAAGGCCAATGTGCTGGCCCCAGTCACGGGCAAAGAAGAACCAGAACAGCACGCCGAGAAGCGACCACAGCACGGCGGACCAGAAGAACGGCCGGGGATTGGGGAAGAAGGAGACGAACATCGCGCGAATCTTTCGGGTTTGGGCCAGACTGTTGCCGACCATAGGCGGCAGGGCATGCTGGCAGCAACTGACAAGTAGCGCATCAGCGAGCAGGTGGAATCGCCTGCGAAGCGAAAGATGCGCTAATTGAACATGATGGCGCAACTTTCCACCTTCAATTGCTGCGCACTTGAAGGCGCGTTGCGCTAATTGAGGAAAGAGGCATGATCCGCTACCCGGGCAGGCTCCACGAGGCGGTTGAGGACTGGTTGGCAACGCGGGGTGGTTCCGTACGGGAGGCCACGAGAACCATTGCTTCCCGCTATAAAGCCGGGGGCAGTTCAAGTGGCCTTGATCCCACGGCCTATGTCACCACGCGCCTGCCTGCGACCTATGCCGTGAATGCCGGTGTGATGGCGGAGGTGGCGCTGGCGCTGCCCGACTTTGCGCCTGTCAGTTTGCGGGATGTGGGGGCGGGACCTGGCACCGCAAGTTGGGCCGCCGTTGCGCAATGGCAGTCGCTTCAATCAATCGAACAGGTGGAGACATCGGCAGAATTCGCCACTTTGGCGCAAGCGCTCAATGCTGAAAGTGGTCTTGGGCCGCTGGAAACCGCAAAGCTGCAACGGTCCAATCTGCGCGACACCTTCACGACCAGTGCCGAGCTCACAATCGCGTCCTATGTTTTTGCCGAACTGCCGGAAGGCGAGGCGTCCGCCCTTGCCCGGCATCTTTGGCAGCAGACCGAAAAGCTCTTGATCCTGATTGAGCCCGGTACGCCACGAGGTTTCGCCCGTATCCTCGCGGCCCGCAGGAAACTGCTGGCCGATGGTGCGCATGTGGCGGGGCCTTGCACCCACGATCTTTCCTGTCCCATGGCAGGCGGAAACTGGTGCCATTTCAAAGTGCGCGTGCAACGAACGAGGGACCACATGCACGCCAAGGCCGCAACCGTTCCCTTTGAGGACGAGCCCTATTCCTGGCTTGCTGTTTCGCGGGCGCCGGTTGCCCACCAAAGGGCGCGCATCATCGCCCCGGTGAAAGCATCGAAGGCCGGATTGGACATGGAAGTCTGCGCCGATGGCACCTTGCATCGCCACCATGTTGCCTCCCGCGACAAGTCCACATACAAGGCGTTCAGGAAAGCATCCTGGGGCGACACGATTGCGTGGAAGGCAAAAACATGAGCCGCAGGCTTGTTTCATCTGGATCGAAGTTTGAGGCCGAGATCGGCTATTCCCGCGCCGTCGCCGATGGTGAGTGGTGCTTTGTTTCAGGCACCACCGGCTTTGACTATGCGGCAATGACCATTTCCACGGATGTGGTCGAGCAGGCAGAGCAGTGTTTCAGGAACATCTCCGCAGCCCTGGAGCAGGCCGGCTTCTCGCTCGCAGACACGGTGCGCGTCCACTACATCCTGCCCGACGGCACCGAGTTTGAGCGGACCTGGCCGGTGCTCAAGAAGTATTTGGGCGATGTCCGTCCGGCAGCGACCATGTTCCAGGCGGGACTTGCGGATCCACGGATGAAAATCGAAATCGAAGTGACGGCAAGGAAGCGGGGGTAGGGAAGGGACCTCACCCCAAAAAGAAATGGGGGCTTTCGCCCCGCATGATTCATAAAGATATGGGGGCTTTCGCCCCCATGAGTTCGTCTCTTGCTTTTGTGCCTGTTAAAGGCACCTTCCGGACGACCGACAGCCATGTTGCTGTCCAAACGTCCGCCCTCCCCAGACCTGGATCATGTCCATTGGAACATGCGGCCTATTTTTTGATTGCCAAACAAATAGCCCCATTATCGCGCTGCCGCCAAGTGAATTAAATCGTAACTTTGCCGGTCAGGCGCCGCTTGAGTTGGCCCGGCGTTTGCGTAAAAGGGCGCAAACCCTGATTTCTCAACTGGATTCTCACCATGCGGCTCTCCCGGTATTTCATGCCCGTCCTGCGCGACGACCCCAAGGAGGCAGAAATCGTCTCCCACAAGCTGATGCTGCGCGCCGGCATGATCCGCCAGGAAGCCGCCGGCAGCTATTCCTGGCTGCCCCTGGGCTTCCGGGTGCTCAAGAAAATCGAGCGGATTGTGCGCGAGGAACAGGACCGGGCAGGTGCCATTGAAGTGCTGATGCCGACAATCCAGTCGGCTGACTTGTGGCGCAAGTCCGGGCGCTATGACGCCTACGGCAAGGAGATGCTGCGCATCAAGGACCGTGGTGACCGCGACATGCTCTATGGCCCCACCAACGAGGAAATGATCACCGACATTTTCCGCGCAGGTGTGCAGAGCTACAAGGATGTGCCGCGCAATCTCTACCACATCCAGTGGAAATTCCGCGATGAGGTGAGGCCGCGCTTTGGCGTCATGCGCGGACGCGAATTCCTGATGAAGGATGCCTACAGCTTTGACCTTTCGCGTGAGGCCGGCCAGCACAGCTACAACAAGATGTTTGTGAGCTACCTCAAGACCTTTGCCCGCATGGGGCTGAAGGCCGTTCCCATGCGCGCGGAAACCGGCCCGATCGGCGGCGACGACAGCCACGAGTTCCTGATTCTGGCGGAGACAGGCGAGAGTCAGGTTTTCTTCGACAGCGATTTTCTGAAAATGGATTTGCAAAATCTCGACTATGACGACGTTGGGCAGGTCGCGGCCTATGTTGCCCGCTTCACCAACGCGTATGCCGCGACTGACGACAAGCATGTTCAGGAGGAATTTGAAAAGCGTGTGCCAGCCGACCGCCGCGTCACGGGCAGGGGGATTGAAGTCGGACACATCTTCTTTTTTGGCACCAAATATTCCGAGCCGCTGGGTTGCCAGGTTCAGGGGCCGGACGGCAAGATGGTGACGCTCCACTCCGGTTCCTACGGCATCGGCGTGTCGCGCCTGGTGGGCGGCATCATCGAAGCCTCGCACGACAAGGATGGCATCATCTGGCCTGAATCCGTCGCGCCCTTTGATGTGGGACTGATCAACCTCAAGACCGGTGATGCGGAGGCCGATGCGGCGTGCGAAAAAATCTATAGCGGCCTCACCGCCAAGGGCAAGGATGTGCTCTATGATGACCGCAACCAGCCCGGTGGCGCAAAATTCGCAACCATGGATCTGATCGGATTGCCGTGGGCTGTGATTGTCGGGCCCCGTGGGCTGAAAGAAGGCGTGGCCGAGATCAAGAACCGCAAGTCGGGCGCAAGGGAAAGCGTGGCACTGGACATGGTCGTGGAGCGCTTGGCGGCATTGTGACGAAAGCACTTCCCGATACCCGCCCCTTTGCCGGCTTCGAGTGGAAGCTGGCGCTGCGCTATCTGCGGGCGCGGCGCAAGGAAGGCTTCATCAGCGTCATATCCCTGTTCTCGCTTCTGGGGATCATGCTTGGCGTGGCGACGTTGATTGTGGTGATGTCGGTGTTCAACGGCTTCCACAACGAACTCCTGACCCGCATTCTCGGCTTTTCCGGCCATGCCACCGTCTACCAGCCGGATCTTTCGCCCATCGAAGACTTCGAGGCGACCCGCGAACGGATCGCCAACGTGCCGGGTGTGACCCGTGCAACACCTCTCGTCGAAGGCCAGGTCATGATCTCGTCAATCAAGACGGCAACCGGCGCCCTGGTGCGGGCCGTTGGCGAGACCGAGATTGAGAAGCTTGCCAGCATCAACAACAAGGACTTGATCACGGCCATTGCCGAACCAGGTGTGCCGGACGCAACGCCAAGTTGGGTGGGCTTTGACGCTGCTGGCGGCGTGGCCATTGGCGAGCGCCTGGCGTGGAAACACCAGCTCGGGCTCGGCGGCACCATTACCCTTATTGCACCCAATGGCCCGGAAACGGTGATCGGCAACACGCCGCGCATCCGCGACTATGCGGTGGTTGCCATCTTCAAGATGGGCATGTCGGAGTATGACGAGGGCGTGGTCTATCTGCCGCTCGCCGAAGGCCAGGACTTTTTCTCCACGGAAACCGGTGTATCGGGAATCGAATTGACAGTTGTTGACCCGGACCGGATTGGAGCGATGGTGGCACCGATCAGTGAAGCGGCAGGCAAGGGCCTGATGGTGCAAACCTGGAAAGACCGCAACGTGGCGTTCTTCACCGCACTCAACGTGGAACGCAACATGCTCTTCCTTGTCCTGACCATGATCATCCTGGTGGCAGCCCTCAACATCATCTCAGGCCTGATCATGCTGGTGAAGGACAAGGGCAGGGACATCGCCATTCTGCGCACCATGGGGGCAACGAGCGGCGCCATCCAGCGCGTGTTCTTCATCACCGGCGCCGCCATCGGTGTTGTCGGCACACTGGCCGGTGTGGTGCTTGGCATTGTCATCGCACTCAATGCAGAACCGATCCGCCGTGGCTTCCAGTGGCTGAGCGGCGTTGATCCATTCAATCCCGAGCTCTACTATCTCAGCCAGTTGCCCACCGAAATCGATGTGCGCCAGACGGCGTGGATTGTTCTCATGTCGCTCACGCTCGCCTTTCTGGCAACGCTCTATCCGTCCTGGAAGGCATCGCGCCTCGATCCGGTTGAGGCGCTGCGCTACGAATGACGCTGAAACCAGCCCTGGAACTGCGCGGCGTCACCCGGACCTACGGCAAGGGCGAAACAACGCTCACGATCTTTGCGAACCAGTCACTCATCATCCGCGCCGGCGAGGTTGTGGCGTTGACTGGCCAGTCAGGCTCCGGAAAATCATCGCTTCTGCACATGGCGGGGTTGCTCGAGCGGCCCTCGGCGGGCGATGTGCTGATCGCCGGGCAAAACTGCACGAAAATGGATGATCGCGCCCGCACCCGCGTGCGCCGCATCGGCATCGGCTTCGTCTATCAGTTCCATCATTTGCTGCCGGAGTTCTCTGCCTTGGAAAACGTCGTGATGCCGCAGTTGATTGCAGGCGCCACGGAACAGGCGGCAAGTCTGAGGGCCAGGGACCTGCTGGGCCGCCTGAACCTCCTTCAGCGGGCAAGCCACCGCCCGGCGGAAATGTCAGGCGGTGAACAGCAGCGCGTCGCCATTGCCCGGGCCCTCGCCAACCGGCCGTTGCTTCTCCTGGCCGACGAGCCGACCGGCAATCTTGATCCCGGAACAGCGGAACTGGTGCATCATGAATTCATGCGCCTGATCCGTGAAGAAGGAATGGGTGCAATCATCGCCACCCACAACATGGAACTTGGCCGCCGCATGACCCGCATGGTGCATCTGAAAGATGGCCAATTGCAGGGAGCCTGAGGTGAGGCGGCTGTTCGCAATCATCGCCGGGATCGCGCTGACGGCGGTAGGGCAACGTCCAATCCTGTGGTAAGCTTTGAGTCATGGCCCACCAGAGATTTATCCATCTTCGCGCCCATTCCGCCTATTCCCTTTCCGAAGGGGCGCTGACCATCAAGCAGATGGCGGCATTGGCCGTGAAAAACCGCATGGCGGCCCTTGCCATCGCTGACACGGGCAACCTGTTTGGCGCTCTCGAGTTCTGCGAAACCCTGGTCGAAAAGGCGGTCCAGCCGATTGTCGGCATCACCCTCAAGATTGACTTTGCCGCTGCGGAAGCAACTTCCCAGGCAACGCACCAGACGACTCACAAGTCCCATCCCTCGCTGGTGCTGCTCGCAAAGGACGAAGCTGGCTATGCCAATCTGATGAAGCTGGCGAGCAGCAACTTCCTTGACGTCCCCGCAACGGAAGAGCCGCACGTGCCCTTGGCCCTGCTGGCAAGCCATGCCGAAGGCTTGATCTGCCTGTCCGGCGGCCCGCAGGGCCCCTTGAACCAGGCGCTTGTGCAAGGTCAGGGGCCGCTCGCAGAGACCATTGCGCAGTCCCTGCTGGGGCTCTTCGGCAATCGCTTCTACATCGAACTGCAGCGCCACAACGTGGCCGAGGAGCGTGCCGCCGAGGAAGGCTTGCTGGCCTTGGCCTATGACCTTGCCATTCCGCTGGTTGCGACCAACCAGCCCTATTTTTCAGCACCTGACGACTATGCCGCCCATGACGCCCTGATTTGCATTGCCGCTGGCGAAGTGCTGGCAACCGAGGATCGCCGCCGGCTGACTCCAGAGCACTATTTCAAATCACAAGAGGAAATGGCGGCACTTTTTGCAGACCTGCCGGAGGCCATCGACAACACGGTCGAGATCGCCCAGCGCTGCGCTTTTGTGGTGAAGGGCCGAAAGCCCATCCTGCCGCGCTTCAGCCAAGGCGATGAGACTGTGGAATTGCGCGAGGAAGCCACAGCTGGATTGCGCAAACGGCTATCCAGCAATGGCCTTGCAAAAGGTTTCAGCGAAGGGGACTACCAACAGCGGCTGGACTTTGAACTCGGCGTCATCAGCAAGATGCAATATGCGGGCTACTTTCTCATCGTCGCTGACTTCATCAAGTGGGCCAAGGCCCAACTCATTCCCGTGGGCCCGGGGCGCGGCTCGGGTGCGGGCTCGCTCGTTGCCTACGCGCTGACCATCACGGATCTCGACCCGTTGCGCTTCAATCTGCTGTTTGAGCGCTTTCTCAATCCAGACCGCGTGTCGATGCCCGATTTCGACATCGACTTTTGCCAGGACCGCCGCGACGAGGTCATCAACTACGTGCAGTCCCGCTATGGCGTCGAGAACGTGGCGCAAATCATCACCTTCGGCAAATTGCAGGCCCGCATGGTGACGCGTGACGTGGGCCGCGTGTTGCAAATGCCCTATGGCCAGGTCGATCGCCTGTCCAAGATGATCCCGATGAACCCGACCAATCCGGTGACCCTTGCCATGGCGATTGAACGGGAGCCGCGCCTGCAGGAAGAGCGCGACCGCGACCCGCTGGTGCGCCAGCTTTTTGACATTGCGCTGAAATTGGAGGGTCTCAACCGCAACGCCTCTACCCATGCGGCGGGCATCGTCATCGGCGACCGCCCGCTCAACCAACTTGTGCCGCTCTATCGCGATCCGCGCTCCGGCCTGCCAGCGACCCAGTTCAACATGAAATATGTCGAGAAGGCAGGGCTGGTGAAGTTTGACTTCCTGGGCCTCAAGACCCTGACCGTCATCGACAAGGCACAGAAGCTCATTCGCAGGCACCTGCCCGCATTCGATGCCAGCAAAATTCCGCTGGATGACAAGACGACGTTTGACATGCTGGCGCAGGGTGAAACCGTGGGTGTGTTCCAATTGGAAAGTGCGGGCATGCGCGATGCCGTGCGGGCCATGCGCGCTGACCGTTTTGAAGACCTGATCGCCCTTGTGGCGCTCTACCGGCCGGGGCCCATGGCCAATATTCCCATGTATTGCGCGCGCAAG
This sequence comes from Hyphomicrobiales bacterium, assembly GCA_031431295.1. GTDB lineage: Bacteria > Pseudomonadota > Alphaproteobacteria > Rhizobiales > Aestuariivirgaceae > Aestuariivirga. The sequence continues at coordinate 12,822 of JANPDD010000070.1, forward strand.
CTGGGCAAGGAGCCGGTCACCTACCTTCACGCCATGCTGGAACCGATCCTCAAGGAAACCTTCGGCATCATCACCTATCAGGAACAGGTGCAGCAGGTGGCGAAGGATCTCGCGGGCTATACCCTTGCCGAAGCTGACCTTCTGCGCCGCGCCATGGGCAAGAAAATCAAATCCGAAATGGACGCCCAGCGCCAGCGCTTCATTTCCGGTGCCACGTCACGCGGCATTGAGCAGGCACTGGCCATTGAAGTCTTCGAGGCCTGCGCCAAATTCGCTGAGTATGGCTTCAACAAATCCCATTCTGCGCCATATGCTTACATCAGTTACCAAACGGCTTACCTGAAGGCCAACCACCCGGTCGAATTTCTCGCGGCTTCCATGTCGCTTGATGCCGGCAACACCGACAAGTTGATGGTGTTCCGTGGCGAGGCCATGCGCAGCGGCATTCGCGTTGCATCGCCGTCGGTCAATGACAGCGGCGTTGATTTTGCCGTGCGCAATGGCACCATTCTCTATTCACTGGCGGCCTTGAAAAATGTCGGAGCGGCGGCCATCGCCCAGCTCGTGGCGGCACGGGACGAAGCCGGGCCATTCCGCTCCCTCGGTGATTTCGCCAGGCGGCTTGATGGCAGGGTCCTGAACAAGAGGGCATTGGAAAGCCTCGTGAAGGCGGGGGCCTTTGATTGCATCAATCCCCACCGCGCGCAGGTTTTCCATGGCATTGACGGAATGATCGGCCTTTCCAACCGGTCCGCATCTGAAGAGGCCGCAGGCCAAAACGATCTTTTTGGCGGCGGGGCGGCCAAGGGCGAAGACGACCTGGCGTTGCCGATGCAGGAGGCGTGGCTTCCCATGGACCGGCTGGCCCATGAATTTGAGGCCGTGGGTTTCTATCTGACCGGCCACCCGCTTGATGAATACGCCAAACCGCTGGCCCGCCTTGGCGTTGAATCCTACGCCAGTTTTGTGGAAAAGGTGCAGACCCGCGGTGCCACCGCTGCCAAGCTCGCGGGAACCATCACCCACAAGCAGGAGCGCCGCTCAAAGGCGGGCAATCGTTTTGCATTCATAGGTTTTTCCGACGCAAGCGGCCAGTTCGAAGCCGTTTGCTTTTCCGATACATTGCAGGCTGCCCGCGACCTGTTGGAACCGGGAACGTCGGTCATCGCCCGGGTTGAGGCAGATGTGGATGGCGAGGAGATCAAGTTGCGCCTTCAGGGTGTCGAACGCCTCGACAAGGCGGCGGCGTCAGCAGCGCAGGGCTTGCAGATATTCGTGCGTGACGACCGGCCGCTTCAATCCATTGCAAAACGTCTTCAAACCGGGGGCAGGGCACCGGTGCGCCTGACGCTGATCGGCGACACGGGCCGCGAGATCGATATTGCCCTTGGAAAAAACTTTGTCGTGTCTCCGCAGATCCGAGGTGCCCTGAAGGCCATCCAGGGCGTTGTCGACGTGCAGGAGTTTTGAGATCAGGCAACCTGTTGGACGAAATCTGTCTTGTCCAGTTGCTTCACGAATTCAATCGCCATGCCGTTGCCCACATAACGCACAACACGGCCCTTCATTTTGCCGAGCATGACGTATGTGCCGACGCTGGGAAGTACCTCGGTGTTAACCGCAGCGCCGGAAATGGATATGTCAACGACTTCGCAATTGTAGACCCTGCCATCCGGCAGGGTGATCAGCGAATGCCGGTCCTTTGGCTCGAAACGGGGGTGGCGCCGGCTTTCCTCGGCCCCGCCGTTTTTTTGCAACAACCAGTCAATGCGTTGTTGCAGGCGCTGCAGGCGCACGCCGCGCGCGGCATAGGTGATTGTGAAGCCTCCGGCGACTGGCTTACCCGCCAGCACTTCAACGCGCCCCAACTCTTCAAGATAGGCCACGATGTTGGCGCCCGCAGCCGGCACGGTTGAACTGATGAATGTGGCGCCTTCTCCCGTGATGTCCAGAACCTGGCAAGCGTGTTCCGACATGTCAGGCAGCATGAAGCGGCCAAAGATGATGCCACTCGCCGCAACGTTGGTGATGTGGTCTACGGACACTTCGTTTGCTGGAGAACTCAAGCTGGTTTCCTTGTCGGCATGGGCCGCCCGCGATAGTGCCAAGAATTATGCCGGGACAGGGTGCCAAAAATCCCGGCCTGCGTGTCCCAAATAAGGGAAGTTTGGTAAAAGCGGAGTTAAAGTGGAGCAGTGGACCGGCCCGACCGGTGTGGCGCGCACCCGGAGCCACACGAGCGTCCAGATCAGTTCATGCCGCCGTTGATGACTGAAAACCTTGGGGCGGGTTGGGCGGTGAAAGGCCGTCCCGTGACAACTTCCTGGTATTCTGTCCAGACCGAGCGAATGGCCAGAAGCTCACGCTTGACGATGCTGTGGTGCAGCAGGTCTTTGGCGGCCCGAAACGGGAAAATGCCGCCGATGATCTGGAGGCGTTCCGATCCCCGCATGCGAATGGGCAAACCCAGGAATTCGGCCGCCACCTGCACCTTGTTGTCGGTTTGGAGGCGCATCCGCATCAGGGTCGGTTGCAGGTTGATGATTGATTGCACAAGATGCTTCTCGATGACGGTGTGCTCGAAACCGTCCCAGCCCGCGAGCACGTCCTGCCCCGTCAGGTTATCCTGATAAAGATCGCAAATCCGCGAACCGGCAAGACGAAATTGAAAGCACTTGCGCAGGTGGTCACGCTCCATGACGAAAAGGTCGGGAACGATCTCCGGCAGGTCCTTCAACGAAAATTCTTCCCGTGTGGGGCACGACCTTTCGGCGCGCAGGGCCTCCCAGTAGCAAAAGAGCTTGCGGCTGCCCGGATGGAGGATCTGGCTTCCCGACGATTCTGCTCCGGGGTTTTCGACGATCCGCATAGGGTGCTCCTCAATTCGTTAACGCGGCCAGGGCCAAACTGGGCTGTGCCAATCCGGTACGATTTGCGATAGAAGCTGCATCCACCGTGCCAGACCCAAGCAACCCAGATCCAAGTAAAACTGAGGGCGAATCCCCCCGTCCACGTGCTGATGCGCCGGCAGCAGCACCCATCTTCAATGTGCCGCCCCTGGTGGTTGCACTTGTCGCCTGTCTGGTGGCCATTCACCTCTTGGGCGAAGTGTTGGGTGAAGACTTCGAAATCTGGACGCTCTACGCCTTGTCATTCATACCGCAGCGGCTGGCCGGGGTGGAGATCGCCGCACCCGCCGGTTCCCAAATCTGGACATTTCTCACCTATGCCCTGCTGCATGGAAGCTGGCTTCACCTCTTGTCGAATTCACTGTGGCTTGTGGTCTTTGCCACACCGGTGACGCGCAGGCTGGGAACGGTTCGCGCGCTGTTGCTGCTGTGTGTGTCGGCCGTTGCCGGGGCATTCTCCATGTTGCCGCTGCATTGGGGTGATTTCCTGATTGTGGTTGGCGCCTCTGCATCCGTTTCGGGCGCCATGGCGGCGGCCATGCCCATCATGTATGCCAAGGGTTTTCGTGGTGGCAGAACGCCTTTGGAGGACTTGGTGCCGCTTGGGATAAGCGGACTGGTGCACAACCGCAGCGCCATTGCCTTCACCGCGGTTTTCTTTCTGTTGCAGCTGTTCACCGGTGCAAGCCAGGCCACGACAGGCACTGCCTTGCTGACGGAAAACGTGATCGCCTGGGAGGCCCATTTGGGTGGCTTCGTGGCCGGCCTTGTCGCTTTCTACTTTCTCGACCGTCAAAGACCTTCACATCAGCCACGGATGTGATAGCGTCCTGCCTGTCACGACAGCAGCCCGCGTTCAATTGAACGCGGACAAGTTGCTGTAGCATATTGAATCTGGAGCAACTTTCGCTTCGCAAGTGATTCCACTTGCTCGCCCGTTGCTCTGAAAGGATGTTGACCCATGACTGTCTCCCACATCCTCAAGACCAAAGGCCGGGACGTTGTCACCGCGGGCGCAAACGCGACTGTCGCGGAGGTCGCCCGGGTTCTCTCGGAAAAGCGCATTGGCGCTGTGATCATCACCGGGACCGGTGGCCGCATTGAAGGCATTGTTTCTGAGCGCGATGTGGTCCGTCACGTGGGCAAGGATGGCGCCAAGGCGCTGGATTTGCCGATCTCGGCCATCATGACCAAATCCGTTCGCACGTGCCGCGAAACTGACAGCGAAAGCGAGCTGATGGCGCTGATGACCGAGCACCGCATCCGCCACCTTCCCGTGACCGCTGACGGCAAACTTGCCGGCATGATTTCAATCGGTGACGTCGTGAAGTTCAGGATTGAGGCCATTGAGCGTGAGGCCGAGGAGATGAAGGCCTATATTGCCACTGCGGGGTAGGGCAGGGTTGCGGTTCAATCCGTGCTGAACGTCAAACCCCCTTGAAGGTCAGGCCCCCTTGAAGGTCAGGCCCTTGTCGCCAATTTCGCGGTAAAAACAGCTTTTTCGCCCGGTGTGGCAGGCAGCACCCTTGCCTTGCGCCGTGACGCTTATCAACAGGCAGTCCTGGTCACAATCAATCCGCATGGTGACGACCTTGTAGGTCTCGCCCGAGGTTTCGCCCTTTTTCCACAATTTTTTTCGCGAGCGGCTCCAGAAATGGATGAAGCCCGTGTCGCGTGTTGCCAGCAGCGCTTGCGCGTTCATGTGGGCGAACATGAGGACGGTGTTGTCGGCGGCGTCCTGAATAATAGCACCAACCAAGCCTTGGTCATCAAATCGGGGCGTGAAGACCAAATTTTCATCGAGGGACAGGTGGGGCATGACGGGGTCCGGGGGGTGTGAGGCAGGGACTGTTTGGTGTAACCGCAGCTTTAAGGTGGCAAGGAGCCTTGGGCAAGATGCGGGAGAAGCCGGCGGAAATCGGGGTAGCGACTGGTGCTGTGGAGTAGAGTGGAGTGTTGTACAAGAACAGTAATCACCTGACAGTTTTCGCTCGAAACACCTCATCCGCCAGTCTCACGTCAATACCTCCAAACCGTGCTTTTGGACGACTGCGAGCAGTTTGAGCGCCATGCGGCTGGGACGCTTGGCTCCGGATTCCCATTTCTCGATGGTGGATTCGCTGGTGTTGAGATAGCGGGCAAAAACCGGCTGGCTGACGTGGTGGCGCTGCCGGAGTTTTTGAATTTGGTTGGCGGTGAATTCAGGTGCAGCGCTCAGGCTTGCTTCGTCGAAATCGCGCATCGTGGCCTTGTCAATGGCACCCACCTTGTGCAGCGCTTTGGCTGAGGCGTGAACGGCTGCAAAAGCATCGCTCTTGAATGTCTTTTGTTTCATGGTTTTGTCTCCTTGCATATTTCGATCCAGGCCTTCTGAAGCACCAGGGTCTTAATCTGGGTTACAGTGAGGCTGGCATAGCATTTGGCCAGCATGCGGAACGCCCGCAATTCCGCCTTGTCGATACTCTCCATGTCTTTTTTGGCGAAAAGATATTCGTAAATCCAGAAATCGCGGCCCTTGGCCAGAATAATCGCCCGATGGTCATTCCTGTTCAAACGTTTCTTGAACACGCCGCCGCCCAAATCGTCGACCTGGCCAATGGCGGCTTGCCCTGCGGCGTGGCACAGTTCATTCTCAACAATGAGCGCCTTTCGTGCAGCCTTGGAAAACCAAGCCGTCATGAAAATGCGCGCTTGTGGCAGCACATCGTTCATTGATTTTCTGTAGCACTTGGTGCTACCGATGTAAAGGACCCGTTGTTATCGGACTAAAAGGGGAGGTTTCACTTTTGCTTTGCGTGTTCACATCCCCCACCTGGCCGGGCGTTCGCAGCGCCGTCCTCTCTAGCTCGCGGGAGAGGTGATGCAATTCAGATGCTGAACCCCTGCCTCGGGGCGCGGATCATTTCCATGAAGCGCGTCTGTATCGCAGGATTGATCTTGAATTCACCGGTGAAGTGCGAGGTGAGGGTGGAGACACCGTGTTTCTGGACCCCGCGCGACGACATGCAAGTGTGCACGGCTTCGACAAAAACAGCAGTGCCGCGGGCTCCAAGGCCGCCGCAGATGGCATTGGCGATTTGCGCCGTCATGGTTTCCTGGGTTTGCAGGCGGCGGGCATAGATTTCCACCACCCGGGCGATCTTGGAAATGCCGACCACGCCACCGTTTGGCAGATAAGCCACATGCACGCGGCCAAAAAACGGCGCCATGTGGTGTTCGCAGTGGGAGGTGAAGGGAATATCGCGCAATGTAACCATGTCGTCATAGCCGCCCACATCGTCAAAGACGCGGTCAAGAACGTCCTGCGGGTCCTGGCCATAGCCTGCGAAATACTCCGAGAAGGCCTTGGTGACGCGGCGGGGCGTGTCGGCCAGCCCTTCGCGTGCCGGATTGTCGCCAGCCCAGGCAATGAGCGTGCGGACCGCAGCTTCGGCCTCGTCCTGCGAGGGGCGCACAACGGGTTTTAAGTAAGGCTTCTGGATAACTTTGGCGTCCATGGGGAAATTACCTTGCGTTCGCGCTCGCCGCAGAAAAATGAAAGGCACTTTTCCGAGTACGGCATGCGCCATTTTGTATGTTTGTGTTCCTTTGGCCAATCCACGATTGGCCGGAACACAAAGTGTTTCCGGTAACCATGCTACGGGTGCATACCGCCCATGGATTGGCTATAGCAGCATTTTATTTCTGCCGATGAACCCCTATATCATGGCCCAGGCAGGGAACAAAACATCGCTGTTATGCGTGCGGCGCGGATATGATCATGATCAACGATATTTACAACAAAAAGATTTTGGGGCTGGCGGCGGATATTCCCCGGCTTGGGCGTTTGCCCGACCCCGATGCGACGGCTGTCGCCCATTCGAAGCTGTGCGGCTCCAAGGTCACCGTTGATGTCAAGTTGAAAGACGGCATTGTCACTGACTTTGGCCATGACGTGAAGGCCTGTGCGCTGGGGCAGGCCTCATCTTCGATCATGGCGCGCCACGTCGTTGGCTCCACCGCTGCCGAACTGAAATCCTTGCGTGACCAAATGCGCCGCATGCTCACCGAAAACGGCGACCCGCCATCAGGCAAGTGGGCCGATTGCGAAGCCCTGCTGCCGGTGCGGGATTTCAAGGCCCGCCATGCCTCCACGCTGCTCACGTTTGATGCGGTGGCGGATGCGGTTGGCCAGATTGAAACCAAACTACAGGTTCAAGCATGAGCAATATTCCAGCAACAGCAGTTGCAGACGAAAGCCCGACGCGCACAGGCTCGCGCTATCCCAGCCCCTATGACGAACCGTGCCAGGACCGCACCAAGCATGTTCTGGGTGACCAATTTGACCTGGACCAATTTGGCGTGAACCTAGCTGTTATCGGCCCCCGCGCCTGGTCTTCGCAGCGGCACTGGCATGAAACGGAAGATGAGTTCGTCTACATGCTGGAGGGTGAACTTGTGTTGGTGGATGATGCTGGCGAACACGTGCTGAAACCAAGCATGTGCGCGGGCTTCAAGGCCGGCAATGGCAATGGCCATCATCTCGTCAACCGCACAGACAGGCGCGCCGTGTATCTCGAAGTCGGTTCACGGCACGCGGGAGAACGGGCCACCTACAGTGACATCGACATGAAAGGTGAACTGAAGGACGGCAAATTCGTCTTTACCCGAAAGGACGGCTCAGCGATTTGAGCATCCGGTTCGGCCCGGATCATGCCCCAATCATGGCCCCAATCCTGGCCCCAATCATGGACCCAATCATGCTTGACAGGCTGGGATCACCCCTCTAATCCCCGCGCGTCACCTTGCGCGGGTGTAGCTCAGTTGGTTAGAGCGTCGGCCTGTCACGCCGAAGGTCGCGGGTTCGAGCCCCGTCACTCGCGCCATTCCATATTTCTGGAACCAGGTGTTTGAAAGGCCTCTGGGATGCGGCTTTTTTGCTGGCCCCGCCATGGCAAAAAAGCGCCGGAAAGCTTGTATCGGCCACGCCGCTGCGCTACCAACACGGCAGGTTTGGGGCACCTGATTTGCCCTGCAGAGGGGTCATGCCGGAACTGCTGAAAGACTATCTGCCGATCGTCATTTTCATGGGTGTTGCCTCAGGCATCACGCTCGCCCTGATGCTTGCGCCCATCTTGATCGCCTACCGCGCTCCTGACCCTGAAAAGCTGTCGGCCTATGAATGCGGATTTGAGGCTTTTGACGATGCCCGCATGAAATTTGACGTGCGCTTCTATCTCGTCTCCATTCTCTTCATCATCTTCGACCTTGAAGTGGCCTTCCTGTTCCCCTGGGCGGTGAGCCTTGGGAAAATCGGGCTGTTTGGATTCTGGTCCATGATGATCTTCCTCGCCGTGCTGACCATCGGCTTCATCTATGAATGGCGCAAAGGGGCTCTCGAATGGGATTGATCGAAACCGCGACGCCCCACATGGACCGTGGCCAGCGCGAGTATTTCACCGAGATCAATGCTGAACTTGCGGACAAGGGCTTTCTCGTCACCTCAACCGATGACTTGATCACCTGGGCGCGCACGGGTTCGTTGATGTGGATGACCTTTGGCCTGGCCTGTTGTGCCGTCGAGATGATGCACACTTCCATGCCGCGCTATGACGTGGAGCGCTTCGGCTTTGCGCCCCGCGCTTCACCCCGCCAATCCGACGTGATGATTGTGGCGGGCACGCTGACCAACAAGATGGCGCCTGCACTGCGCAAAGTATACGACCAGATGCCGGAGCCCCGCTATGTGATCTCCATGGGGTCCTGCGCCAATGGCGGCGGTTACTATCACTATTCCTATTCTGTGGTGCGTGGCTGCGACCGGATCGTGCCAGTCGACATTTATATTCCGGGCTGTCCGCCCACCGCTGAGGCACTGCTTTATGGCATCCTGATGCTGCAGAAGAAAATCCGCCGCACCGGAACGATTGAGCGCTGATGATGGGTGAAGTGTTGCAAAAAATCGCTGATCACGTGGCGGCGAAACTGGGTGATGCCATCACGGGCAGCAGCATTGCATTTGGGGAATTGACGCTGGAGGCGGATGCCGCGCGGATCAACGAGGTGCTGACCTTCCTGCGCGATGATCCGGACTGCCGGTTTGTGTGTTTCATCGATCTCTGTGGGGCCGACTATCCCGAGCGCGAGAAGCGCTTTGATGTGGTGTATCATCTTTTGTCACCCTACAAAAATACGCGCGTCCGCGTGAAGGTGCAGGCGGGCGAGGGCGATGACGTTCCGACCGCCATTCCGTCCTTCAAGGCGGCGGACTGGTTTGAGCGCGAGGTCTATGACCTCTATGGTGTTGTGTTTGCCGGCCACCCGGACCTGCGCCGCATCCTCACAGACTATGGTTTCCAGGGCCATCCCCTGCGCAAGGACTTCCCGACCACGGGCTATGTCGAGGTGCGCTATGATGATGAGGCCAAGCGCGTTGTCTATGAACCTGTGAAGCTCGTGCAGGAATTCCGGCAGTTTGATTATTTGTCACCGTGGGAGGGGACGAAATATGTTTTGCCCGGTGACGAGAAAGCGAAGCAGTGAAGAAGTGAGTAGTGAGTAGTGAGTAGTGAGTAGTGAGTAGTGAGTAGTGAGTAGAGGAAAAAGGGATAGAACCGATCAAAGTCAACTCATACCAGGACTTGAAAGTCTGGCTGGCGGCAATGCAGTTGGCAGAAGATTGTTACAAGTTGACGCGAGGATTTCCCAAGGAAGAACTCTATGGTCTGACGAGTCAGTTGCGGAGATGCGCCACTTCCGTGGCGGCAAATATCGCTGAGGGTTATGGCAGGGAACAGCGTGGATCATTCGTGCAATTTCTGAGAATTGCGCAAGGTTCATTGAAGGAAGCAGAAACGCATTTGCTGATTGCAGAGCGCGTTGGATTGGTGAAGAGAAAGCAAATTGTCGAACACTTGCAACAGGCAGACGAATTGGGCCGCATGCTGCGGTCGTTCATTCGGGCGTTGCAACGCAAGTCGACGGAAGCCTGAAATGAAATTACTCACTACTCACTATTCACTACTCGCTTCTCAGGGGCCTCCCCATGACTGAAGCCGCCGTCCGCCCCTTCACCATCAATTTCGGGCGGCTGCATCCGGCTGCCCATGGCGTTCTGCGCTTGGTGCTGGAGTTGGATGGGGAAGTTGTCACCCGTGTCGATCCCCATATTGGGCTCTTGCATCGTGGCACAGAAAAACTGATCGAGCAGAAAACCTATCTCCAAGCTGTGCCGTATTTCGACCGGCTGGACTATGTGGCACCGATGAACCAGGAGCATGCCTTTGCTCTTGCGGTTGAAAAATTGCTGGGAATTTCAGTGCCTAAACGGGGACAATTGATCCGGGTTCTCTATTCCGAAATTGGCCGGTTGCTGTCGCATCTCCTGAACGTCACCACGCAAGCCATGGACGTCGGTGCCCTGACGCCGCCGCTGTGGGGCTTTGAAGAACGTGAAAAGCTGATGGTGTTTTATGAGCGGGCGAGCGGCTCGCGCATGCATGCGGCCTACATCCGCCCCGGTGGCGTGCACCAGGATATTCCGCAAGCGCTTGTCGACGACATCGGCGTATTCACGGCACAGCACAGCAAGGTGCTTGACGACATCGAAACCCTGTTGACGGGCAACCGCATCTTCAAGCAACGCAATGTGGACATTGGCATTGTAACCTTGGAGCAATGTTTCCAGTGGGGCTTCTCCGGCGTGATGGTGCGGGGTTCCGGTGCCGCCTGGGATTTGCGAAAGTCGCAACCCTATGAGTGCTACGCGGAAATGGATTTCGACATTCCCATCGGCAAGAACGGCGACAACTATGACCGCTATTTGATCCGCGTCCAGGAAATGCGCGAAAGCCTGAAGATCATGCGGCAGTGTGTGGAGCAGCTTTCCGGCAAGGAAAAAACCGGTCCTGTTTCTTCAGCGGATGGCAAGATCGTTCCGCCCAGACGCGGCGAGATGAAACAATCCATGGAAGCGCTGATTCATCACTTCAAACTTTACACGGAAGGCTACAAAGTGCCGGCAGGCGAGGTCTATGCGGCAGTCGAGGCGCCGAAGGGTGAGTTCGGCGTCTATCTGGTGAGTGACGGGTCCAACAAACCCTACCGTTGCCGCCTGCGCGCACCAGGTTTTGCCCATCTGCAGGCCATGGACTGGCTCTGCCGCGGCCACATGTTGGCCGACGTGTCGGCTGTGTTGGGCTCGATTGATATCGTTTTTGGTGAGGTGGACAGGTGATGGCCATCAACCACAATAACTCCTCCCCCGGAAAGGGGGAGGGTGGCGCGCAGCGACGGGTGGGGGTTGACCGCTTTGATCATACGCCGGCCAAAACCGCACGCGCGCGGACGTTGCGAAAAAACATGACGCCCGCTGAAGCAAAACTCTGGTCGCACCTGCGCAACAGTAACATGCACGGTGTTGACTTCAGGCGGCAGCACCCCATGGGCGCTTGTGTGTTGGACTTCTATTGCTCGCCCGCCAAACTTGCTGTGGAAGTTGATGGCAGTCAGCACAATGAAGATGCCCATTCAAAACGCGATCAAATTCGTGACGCATGGTTTGCAACCAAGGGGATTCGCACTTTGCGCTTCTGGAACAACGATGTACTCACCAACATTGCGAATGTCCTGGATACAATTTGGTTTGCGATTGAAGAAACGCGTCCAACACCGTCAACCCCCACCCCGACCCTCCCCCTTACTGGGGGAGGGAGTTTCGGGGAGGTGGACAGGTGAGCGTCCGTCGTCTTGATCCCATTCAACCAGCCTCCTGCGCCTTTTCGGCGG
>JANPDD010000071.1:0-7041 GCA_031431295.1 Hyphomicrobiales bacterium
CGATTTTCGCGGCGCCACCAGTGGTGATATGCACGCCGTCGCCAGAGAAGCTTTCGATGTGGCCGTGGTTGTTCACTGCGACCGTGTTGCCACCGGAAACAGAAATGGCGTTGTTATAGCCCTCAATGCTGCCCACGGTGCCGCCGCTGACGTTGTTGTTGATGACAACAGCGCCGCCGCTGGTGCCAGAGGTATCATAAATGGCATCGACATCGATACCTGTTTCGCCGCCGCTGATCTCACCCAGGTTGTCAACCGTCAGTTGACTGACATTCAGGGACAGGCCATCACCGGGGACATTGATTTCGCCTTCGAGGCCAAAATAGACGTGGTTGTTTTCCAGATTGGAATCAAGCTCGATACCATCGCCCGATCCATAAATCCGTGTCCCGTCTTCGGTAATGACACCACCGCTGCCAAGAAAGTTGTCGAATGAAGATGCGCCAGAATTATTGTTAATATAAATGGCCGCATTGCCGCCTGTGGAGCGGACTTCGGCATCGCCATGGGTGTTGTCGCCATTGAGAAGACTGACCAACCAGTAGTCCTGATCGGTTGCGAAACTCTCGTTCAAGCCTTCATTCACGCCATCATCTGTGCAGATGAAGGTGAATCCCGTCGAGGTTTCCGCGCAACCGGCCAAGGCTTCGTGCTGCGGCAGGGAAAGAGCAAGGAAAAGGCCACCCGCAATGGCGGAGGACAGCATGAGCGCCGTGCGCTTTACTGATTTTTGCCGCAAACCCTGAATTTCCGGTGTTTCCGCGGAAATGGATGGGAGCCCCTGAAGTTTCTGAGTCGTGCCGGAATTGCCCGCAAGATTGCCGCGACGGATCATGTTATTCCCCTATTTCCCAAGCACTTAAGTTATCAACAGTAACGACTTCGGGCGGCCCTGCACGCCGAGACTTCCCGAATTGTGGGCAATGTAGCCAGAATTGTGAACCCCCGGCAAGCGCATTTCGGCACGGAATTAGGGTTACCCGCCATGGGTTAACAGTGTGTGACCTGACCCCGTCCGGGGCAATCTGGCTGCGCTCTAAAAAGGCGTACGGATTCCAGCAACTTACGCGTGAGTGCCAGGCGGCCCCGGATCCGGCCGGCCATCGCAGGGGTCAAATATGGTTAAGGCGATGATTGGTCTTTTTTGTGTTTTGTTGCCAAAATGCCACGTTTGGCCCGTGTTTTGACGGGCTTCATGACGCCCTGAAAAACCTCATTGTCGACTCAATTGAGGGTGTTGCCGACACTGCGCACACGCTGAGGCCGATTCTCTCCACCAAGAGAGGTGTCGCCGCTGGTTTTCAGGAAATGCAGGTATTTTTCGCGCAGTTCATGGCTTCTTCCGTCGCTTTGCTTGCGCAGCGCCGGGCTGGGCCAGTTTGCGGGGCGCTCGGCGATGCCAAGGGCTGCAAACACGCCTTCCAGAATGGCGGGCGGATCGGCGGCCAGGTCCTCGTAGAACACTTCGTGGGGATTGAGGCTCAACGCCGCAAAGACTTTCTGCCAGGCGTTTTCAGACTCCAGCACCTCATGCAAGGACGCGGTGATGGCCATGGCATCAAAAGCGGGCGGCGGCTCCTCGCTGGCCGCAAGGGCTGCGTGCTGTGAGGTCCAGCGGCCCGACAGCAGGGCGCGGTAGAGCGACACGGCCTGGCCCAGCTTGTCTCGCCTGCGGATGAAGACCAGTCCGTCAAAGGACCTGAGAAAGGCGGGCAGCGCTCCGGGGGGTGCGCCCTTGAACCACAGCCGCAACTGCTGCAGATGGGCCTTGACGCCAAAAACGCCATTGGGCGAGGTGCGGCGGCGCTCGATTTCATTCACATAGTCCTGCCGGTTCAACTGGCGGATGCCCTTGTCACGGCAATGGACCTGAATGTAGACATCGTTGAAATATTCCAGCGGGCAGCCGGCAACGCCGGTGTTTTCAAGCATGTCGGAGAGGAGCGTGCTGCCGGTGCGCTGGGTGCTGCAGATGAGATAGCGCAGCCTCGGGGCCAGGCTCTTTTCATAGTCGCGGTCCGCCGACATGTTTGCCCGCGCCACCTTGCGCCGCAGTTTGAGCTTTTCTTCGCCTGTCATCATTGTTTCATGTCTCTTGTCTCAAGCGCCGCCGCAGATGGTCCGAATTTGGACTTGCCTTTTCGCCCCGGAGCGAAACATAAGACAGCGATTTCGAATTTCCATCAGTACTACCGCCAACACCAGGTCAAGAGCAACTTCAGCAGCACATGAACAACAGATCATCCACGCAGGCACGGGGCAGCGCACTGGACCGCAAGGTCAGGCGCGAGGTCATGAAATACCTGCAGCCTGAAAAACTTGCGGCACGGCTGCGGAAGATTGAAGAGAAGAAGCCGACAAAACGCATTTATGCCATGGGCTGTGGCCGGTCTGGCACGTGGCTGCTCACCGGCATTCTCTCAACCTTCAAGGATGTCTCGTTGCTGGCGAAGGAAGTCCACTATGCGCATTTTGGCGTTTTCACGACCGCAAAATCCGCCCTCGTCATGAAGCGCTCCGCGAACGCCTATGAAACCATTGAGGAGATCCCGGAGCAGATCACCATCGTCAGCATCGTGCGCCACCCCTTTGATGTCCTGACCAGCCACAATCCCTCGTCCGGACGGCGGTATCATATTTCACCCGGCCGCTGGCTCGGCGAAATGCTGGCACTGGAATATCTTCTCGACTCCAAGCGCGACCTCACCAAAATCCTGCGCTACGAAGACATGGTGGCCGATCCCGATGCGGCGCAAAGTGATCTCGGCCAGTTCCTGGACCTGACGGCGGAGCGACCGGCCCATGAATTCACGCAATCCTTCAAGCCTCCCAAGAACGCTGTGGCTGGGATGCATGGCATCCGCAAGATCGATACAAGCTCGGTCGGGCGCTGGAAAAACGACCCCGCAAACCTTGAGTATCTCAAGGGCATCCGCCCGCGCCTTGGCCGCACGCTTGATTGGGTGGCGCAGACGTTTGACTATGACATTGCGCTGTGAAGCGGCCTGCCAGCGAGACGCCGTGGAATGCCTTGACCCCCTTGCGCAATATCGTATAGGCCGTGGTTTTCAATCTCAACCCGACGCTTCTTCCAACGTGAGGGAATTGCCATGACCTACAGGACCACCGCGCTTGTGCAGCTTGCCGCCTTTTTGACTGTTTCGGGGGCGCTTTCGGGCATGGCGTCTGCCAACACCAAGACGACAAAGTCTTTTTCCGGCTGGCAGGTTGAGTGTGTGGAACTCGACAAGGACAAGTCCAAGACCTGCATCATGTCGGAAGCCCTGCTGAACGCGAAGACAAAAAAGCGCGTGATGTCGATGCTTATCCGCAAGACAAAGGAAGGCAAGTACAAGATCGGGTTGCAGGTGCCGCAGGGTGCCGACCTGGGTGCAGGTGTGCTTTTGGCACTGGATGCCTCGGAGCCCGTGAAGATCGCCTACAAGGTTTGCCTCAATGGCAGTTGCCTTGCTGAATTTGACCTGACCGAGGATTGGTCCGGCGTGCTTGGCAAGGGCAAGAATGTCACGGCCACGATCACCGGATTGAACAAGGAAACCGCGCCCTTCAAGCTTGAGCTCAAGGGCTTTGCCGAGGCTTATGCCTATCTGCTGGAACAGGCGCGCTGAAGGCCGCCAAGCACCAAAAAAACCTGGAGCTGCCAGGGGGAATCGAACCCACGACCTCTCCCTTAACAAGGGAGTGCTCTACCACTGAGCTACGGCAGCATCCGGTTGTCGAATGCGCCGCTCCTTGCCACAGAGCCCGCGCCCGCGCAACCCGCCCCCGAACCCACCCCCCGCAACCCACCCGTTGACATGCGACAAGCCTTGGCCCCCGCCCGTTGACTTGCAACGGGCCTCAGTCATTGTGGGGCCATGGCGCAGAAGGACATCCAGAAATTGGCGCGCAAGAAGAGGCTGGCGCAGGCGCTCAAGGCCAACATCAAACGGCGCAAGGCCGTCGCCAACCCGCCGAGCGGTGCTCCCGGCAAGGCACCAAACAGCTAATTCAAAACGCCACTGCAGTGGTGTTGGCGCCGCATAACACCACCGCCACGCGCTCATCTTTTTGCGGCACATAGCGCCGCGCCAGCAATGCCGCCAGCGTTGCCGCACCACCCGGTTCCACAACAAGCCGCAAGACATCCCAGATCAGTTTCTGGGCAAGTGCGATCGCCTCATCCGGCACCAGCACGGCCTCTGTCACGAATGCCTGTGCAATCGGGAACATCAGGCTGCCGACCTTGCGGGGCGCCAACGAATCAGCGGCGATGCCGCCAACCGGCGCATCAACAGGCCGTCCGGCCTTCAGCGCATCATGCAAGGTTGGCGCCAGTTCGGGCTCGACGGAGACAAGCTTGACACGGTTTTCAAACCAGGCGGCAATGCCGCCGATCAATCCGCCGCCGCCCGTTGCCACCAGCAGCGTATCAAAGTCAGATGACTGGCGCTCCATTTCCAGCCCCACCGTTCCCTGACCCAGCATGGTTTCAACCTGTTCGAAGGCGTGGACCTTGAGTGCTCCCGTCGTTGCAGCATGGGCATCACACGCTGCCAGCGCCGCGTCGTAATGATCGCCCCCGACATGCAGGTCCGCGCCATAACCGCGGATGCGTTCCTGCTTGGCGGCAGAGGATATGGCGGGAACGAAGATGGTTGCCTTGTGGCCCAGTTTCCGGGCCGCAAAGGCCACGGCAGCGCCGTGGTTTCCGCCGGAGGCCGCCGTTACCCCTGCCGCCGGCACCTGGCGCAACAACAGGTTGGCAAAGGCGCCACGGGCCTTGAAACTGCCGGTGTGCTGGATAAACTCCAGCTTGAAGAGCAGGGGCTCGCCCGCAAGGCCCACCTCTTCAGCGGGCACTTCGAGCACGGGCGTTTGCCGGATGTGAGGCAGAATCACCTTGTGCGCGGTTTCAATAGCGGTGCGGTCAACGGCAGGTGGGGCGCTCATGGAGGCAGTGATAGGAGGCGGCCCAAGACCGATCAAGTGTTGGAATGTCTGCATTGTCCTTCAATGATAAGTGTTGCCCCGAAGCCGCCACATATGCTTGTAACGAGCTGATTTGGGATGTTTCGGCCTGCCTCGTCCCGCCAGGCCCCTTCAGGGAATTGACACATGGACCGCATCCGCATCCGCGGTGGCAACACGCTCTCCG
Organism: Hyphomicrobiales bacterium; assembly: GCA_031431295.1. Classification (GTDB taxonomy): domain Bacteria; phylum Pseudomonadota; class Alphaproteobacteria; order Rhizobiales; family Aestuariivirgaceae; genus Aestuariivirga. The sequence goes on from JANPDD010000071.1 coordinate 5,159, forward strand.
GCACCATCGACATTTCGGGCGCCAAGAATGCGGCACTGCCGCTGATGATCGTTCCGCTGCTGACACCTGAGACCGTGACGCTGCACAACGTGCCGCGCCTCGTCGATGTTTTGCGCCTGCAGAAAATCCTTGGCAACCACGGCGTGGACATCATGACGGCAGGAAAGCGCGCCGGCCGTTCCGGCCTTGCCGGCGAAACGCTCAAGATCTCCGCAAAGACGATTGTCGATACCTTCGCTCCTTACGAACTGGTGTCCAAGATGCGGGCCTCGTTCTGGGTTCTGGGGCCGCTCATTGCCCGCTGCGGAGAGGCCAGGGTCTCGCTCCCCGGCGGCTGCGCCATCGGCACACGGCCTGTCGACATGCACCTCATGGCCATGGAAAAACTTGGTGCCATCTGCGAGATCGAAAATGGTTATGTGCATGCCAAGGCCAAAAACGGCCTGAAGGGCGGACACATTTCCTTCCCCAAGATCTCGGTCGGGGCCACCCATGCCGCCCTCATGGCTGCCGTGCTCGCCCAGGGCGACACAACAATCGAGAACGCAGCGACCGAACCAGAAATCGGCGACGTCGCCAGTTGTCTGGTCAAGATGGGTGCGAGGATTGAGGGCATCCACAGCCGCACCTTGCGGATCACAGGCGTCACCTCGCTCCATGGGGCCGAGCACACGGTCATCGCCGACCGCATCGAGGCAGGAACCTATGCCATGGCGGCGGGCATGACCGGTGGTGACGTGCTGTTGAAAGGCGCCCATCCTGCTTCGCTTGAAACCGTGCTGCTCACCATGCAGCGGGCGGGCATCACCGTTGAGACCACGAATGACGGCATTCGGGTGCACCGCAACGGCTCGGGCATTCTGCCGGTTGACGTGACGACGGACCCCTATCCGGGCTTTCCCACGGACCTGCAGGCGCAGTTCATGGGTCTCATGACCAAATCTTCCGGCACCTCGCACATCCGCGAAACCATCTTCGAAAACCGCTTCATGCATGTGCAGGAACTGGCGCGGCTCGGGGCCGACATTCACCTGCATGGCGACATGGCGGAAGTGCGCGGTGTCAAGAAGCTCACGGGCGCTGACGTCATGGCCACGGATTTGCGGGCCTCGGCAACGCTGGTGATCGCGGGTCTTGTGGCGGAGGGCGAAACCATGCTGCACCGGGTCTATCATCTGGACCGGGGGTTTGAGGCGCTGGAAGACAAGCTGTCGGCCTGCGGCGCCGATGTGACGCGCATTTCAGGATAGAATCTTGCTGCATCTCACCGCCTTTGACGCAGACGATCTCGCAGTCATCTCGGCCCAGATGCAGGATGCCGTCATCCGCTTTGGCGACATCAAGTACCTGATCAGGCAGCGCCAGTTTGTCCTGGTTGCCAACCGCTTCGCCTGGGACGCGCTTCCCGACAGGCAGCGCCGCCGGGCGGGACTGCAGTTGACCGATGTGACGGGCGTCAAGCGTCAGGGGCCGCAAGTCCTGACGCCGGATACCATCCTGTCGCTTCTCAGTATTGGATTTGAAGCGGGAAGTGACGGACTTGGCGGGACAATCGTGGCCAGGTTCTCGGGTGGCCATGTCATCGCGCTTCAGGTTGATTGCATCGGCGTACACCTCGATGATCTTGGCCCCGCGTGGTCAACAGAGCGTGAGCCCAGCCATGGTGACGAAAATGGTCCGCGGCAATGAAGGCCAAGCCGCCGAACCGGCTTGTCGCCGTCGAAATGGACGACAGCATTGGAAGGGGCCCCTCACCGGAGGCGGAACACGAGCGCAATGCCGCGATCTATGACCTCTTGGAGGACAATCGCTTTGCCCTGGCGAATGGCGTCACCGGACCCTACCACCTGATCCTTTCGACCCTGGAGGGCCGGTTGGTTTTC
>JANPDD010000072.1:0-3294 GCA_031431295.1 Hyphomicrobiales bacterium
CGAAATGGCATATGGCCCGCAAACCCTGTGGCCGGATCACTGTATTATTGGATCGCAAGGCGCTGCCTTTCACGCCAGTCTCGACGTGCCGCACGCCGAGCTCATCATCCGCAAGGGCTTTCGCGCGGCTATCGATTCATACTCGGCGTTTTTCGAGAATGACCACAAGACACCCACCGGCCTCGCAGGATACCTGCGCGAGCGCGGCTTCACCAAGGTGACGCTTGTCGGCCTGGCCTTTGACTATTGTGTCCGGTACTCGGCTGAAGACGCGCATGCACTGGGCTTTGAAACCGTCGTCATTGAGCATGCCACCCGCGCCATTGATCTGGGCGGCACGGCAGAGCAAACCCGCAAGAGCTTTGCCGAACGCGGCATCATGCAGGCCTGAAATCAGACCCCACACCTTGATCCCCTCCCCGTGGATCGGGGAGGGGTGAAAATCAAAGCTCACCCCTCCCCAATTCTTGGGGAGGGGCAGGGGTGGGGCGGCAATTGCAATCTGGCCGTGAACCCACGTTGGAAACATATTCCGTAAATAGAAATCTATTCCAGGCCACATGGGAGGCCCGTAGGAGCGTTTTCGCTGTCCCCGCTACTCCCCTACCAGCCCACCCCAAAATCGCACTCCAGACCCCCTCTGAAGCGATTTAAAAGCCTATCTACGGATTAAAGGCACATTCGATCGAAACAACGTCCTTTCGGCAATGCCGATGATGCGATCCACGATTTTGACGATGTGGTGGAGGGTGGCGCTTGCGCCGACAGTCGGCAGAGGATTTACCCCGCTGAGTCGTATTTGTGTGGTGATATCTGTTTTGAACTTCTTATTAGCGAACAAGGGATCGGTACGAGAAAAGCTCATAATTATCTCGCCGTCGTTCAAAAGAGCCGTGTCTGGTGGAACAAGCTCAAAGGGCTCGCCGTACCCAGGGCCTGGCGTCACAATGGCACGCTTTGCGGTGGTCCCCAGTGGGATAATCAGTTCGTGTTTGTCTCTTGTGTCAAGACGGTTGAGAATAACGAGTGTATGACCATGATGCCCAAGGTCATACCCTCTTCCATATGGCTTCAAGAGCTTTAGAAATCGGACCGTGCGGGGGCAATGCTCCCATCCCTTCTTGCAAGCCTTTTCTTCGAAATCGACTCGATCCCAAAAGATAGGGAACTTGAAATTCTCAAGATTTTTGGTCTCAAGGCGGGCGGCGCAAGTGCAAAGCAAATCCAAGGCCGAACGGGCATTATGGACCACATCTCCGATGAGGGTACTGAAGCGAATAGGCATCGGCGTATGGGACTTCAGGATTACATGATGCGTTCCATCCGGATCGAAATGGGAAATGAACTTGTAAGGCTTGCTGTCAATAAAGGCGTTGATCTCCCTGTCGAACTCCGCGAGGTGTTCCTTTGCCCGTTCTATTTTGGCGCGTGGGCCGCGTCGTGGGTCAAGATCAACGGTAGTCATGCAGTGCCTATAGCACCGGGGTGAGCCATGCCAGAATGCCCCTCACCCCGCCGCCACATAGGCCGTCTTGACGCCCGTATAGAACTCGGCGGCGAAGCGCCCCTGTTCGCGGGACCCCACACTCGAGCCTTTCCGTCCGCCAAATGGCACATGGTAGTCCACTCCTGCCGTCGGCAAATTGACCATCACCATTCCGGCCTGTGATTTCTTGCGAAAGTCGGTCGCGGCCTTGAGCGATGTCGTATAGATTCCCGATGACAGACCGAATTCCGTGTCATTGGCGACGGCAAGCGCCTCCTCGTAGCTCTCGACCTTGATGACGCTCGCGACCGGACCGAACACTTCCTCGCGGTTGATGCGCATGTCATTCTTGCTGTTGATGAAGAGTGCAGGTGAGAGAAAGAAACCTTTGGTATCGCGGTTCAGGCGCTCGCCACCCCAGGCGAGTTCCGCTTCCGTGCGGCCGATGTCGATGTACATTTCGTCCTGCTTCAACTGCGCCTCATCCGCCACCGGACCGACCTGGGTTCCTTCTTTCAGGGCATGGTCAACTTTCAGCGCCTTCATGGCGGCAATCGTCTTTTCCACGAAGGCGTCATGGATCTTCGCCTCCACAATGAGGCGTGACGACGCCGTGCAGCGCTGCCCAGTCTGGTAAAAGGCGCCATCCACGGCTCCTGCAACCGCCAAATCAAGATTGGCATCATTCAAAATGACGAGTGGATTTTTTCCGCCCATCTCAAGCTGGAACCTGGCACCGCGTGCGGCACAGGCCTGCGCGACCTTGGTGCCTGTCTGCACGGAGCCGGTGAAGGAAATGGCGTTGACATCGCGGGATTGCAGCAGCGCCTCGCCGACAACGGAGCCACGCCCCATGACCAGATTGAGCGCACCCTTTGGCAATCCGGCGCGCGAGGCGATTTCAACGAGGGCCCAGACCGAGCCCGGCACCAGGTCCGCGGGCTTGATGATCACCGTGTTGCCGAAGGCAAGCGCCGGCGCCATTTTCCAGGCTGGTAGTGCAATCGGGAAGTTCCAGGGACAAATGAGGCCCACAACCCCCACCGGCTCACGCGTCACCGTGATGTCAACGCCGGGCCTGACGGACGCGAGCGAAACACCTTCAATGCGCAGGGCCTCCTGGGCGAAGAACTTGAAAATCTGCGCGGCGCGCATGGTTTCGGCGACGCCATTGGCAAGGGGCTTTCCTTCCTCCCGGGCCAGCAACCTGCCGATCTCGTCCTTGCGGGCGAGAAGCTCGGCCCCGATTGCCTCCAGCACATCGGCGCGCTGCTGCGGCGGCGTTGCAGACCAGACCGGCAAGGCGGACTTCGCCGCAGCGATGGCGTCGAGTGTTTGCGCCTTGTCGGCCTGGGCGTAGCTTCCCACAATGTCAGTGACATCGGACGGGCTGATGTTGTCCTTGGCGCTACTGCCTTCGACCCACTCACCCGCGATGAAATTCCTGTGCAGCATGTTTACAGTCCTTTTTTCAGTTAGAGCATCGCGCGGTCAATTGGAATCAGCAACATCAATTGACCGCGAAAACGATGCTCGTAAATTCAATAATTTAGCGCAACTTTCCTCTCTCAAATCGCGTCACCCCGGCGAAGACCGGGGCGATTTGATCGTCCGTTGCGCTAGCCGATGCGGAGCAGAATGGCACCACCCGCAATGAGAAGCGCACCCGCCATCCGCTGGACAGTCAGTGTTTCCTTGAGATAGCGCGCCGACATCGCAAGGGCAAAAACAATGCTTGTCTCGCGCAAGGCAGCGACTGTGGCAATGGGGGCCTGGGCCATGGCCCAGATGACGATCGTATAGGCCGC
>JANPDD010000073.1:0-1530 GCA_031431295.1 Hyphomicrobiales bacterium
GCCCCATCAAATCATTGGAATACAAGGGCTATGTGATTGAGGCCCGGCCCTTCAAGGAGGGTGGGCAGTGGCAGCTTGCGGGCCGCATAACCAAAGACGGCATGGAGCACAAATTCATCCGCGCCGACAAGTTTACAGACAAAGATGAATGCGCCGACATCGCCATCTCCAAAGGCCAGTTGATTGTGGACCAATCCGGCGAGCGGATGTTTACGTGATCATGCGTGGGCGGCTGGCACCACAGGCGGTCTTTGCGGCGCGGGTGTGGGTCAACGCGCTCTGGGCGCTTCTTGTCATTGCCATTTCCCTCGCAGTTGGCATCGCGGGCTACAGCTATTTTGGCGATATGGGTTTTGCCCAGGGCTTCGCCAATGCCGCCATGATCCTGTCGGGCATGGGGCCGCTCGACAAGCTCAGCACAGCGGGCGGCTATTATTTCGAGGGCATTTATGCGCTTGTCTGCGGCCTTGTGTTTTTTGCCGTGGCAGGGCTGGTGCTGGCGCCCATGTTGCACCGGCTGTTGCACCGCTTCCATTTGGAAGACACGGCAGACGACAGCGGCACCAAGCCTGGCGCATCGGACGATCAAATCGGAACGATGTGAGAGAGAAAAGATGCGCCAATTTATTGACTTGGCGCGATTCCTTTTCGGAAAGCCGATTCCGGCTTTCCAGGAAGCGCGCTAAGGGTTGACGCAAAACAGCTCCATCACCGTGCGGCCAGTCTCGCCGCTATTTTGCACCAATCACATAGTTGAAGCTGACGGAGATGCGTGCGCCTTCCGCCCGGTTCAGCGGCACTTCGTGGCGAAGCCAGCTTTCCCACAACAGCACAGAGCCGGGGGCGGGCGTCACACTCACGTGGGCTCGCAGCGCCTCGGGTGCCCTCGACTTGCGGGGCGGGGCCGCCATCATGAAGGCAAGCCGCGGGTCCTCATAGACGATGGGTCCTGCACCCTCCGGCATTTTCACATAGTAAGTGCCGCTGATCACGCTGTTGGTGTGAATGTGGCCCGTATGGCTGCCGCCTTCGGGCAGCACATTGACCCACAGGCTGTCACACACCGGCCTTCCTCCCTGGATGTCCCAGTGCAGGGCCTTGGCGAAGGCCGCAGCATGTTTGTCAAGCACGCGCTCCAGCTTCTTGAAGGTGGGTTTGCGCCTCGCCAGATCTTTGAGCGAGGCGTAGGATGTGTAGCCGGGATAGCCGTGCTTCTCGCACCATTTCAGGCCCGCCACGTCGTCATGGCTCAACGAAAGGGCGGCAACTTCCAATTCGGCATTCAAGCTGGCGGAAACGGCTTTGTCAGCCCGGTAAATGTGGGTCGGGAAATGCGTGGTGATCTTGCTCATCATTTGCGCATACCCCTACTTTCCCCGCCTGTACAAGCAGGCTAATTCCGGGTCGGAAATTTCGCCGTTGTGCTGTTCACGCGTTGCCGGGTAGTGATGGAGCAATGGACGATCAAATCGGAACGATTTGGGAGAGAAAAGTTGCTCCAACTCAATGATTTTGCGCGCAATGCTTTTG
>JANPDD010000074.1:0-39720 GCA_031431295.1 Hyphomicrobiales bacterium
TCGGCGTGCCATGCGCGAGCGCCATGACAAAGGCCTGCACCCCAAGGGCCGAGACAATCACCCGGATCAGATGCAGCCCGGGCCGCGCAGTTTTCAGGCCCGCAAGCCCGTGGCGGCGCAGGAACGGCAGCGCCAGCACCAAGGCGATGGCATATTGCCAGAAGCTGTCGGATTGCGGGCGAAAGCCCAGTTGACTGGTAACGATCTGCGTCAGCGCGTTGGCCAACGCAAAGCAAAGCCCCGCGCCGACCATGAAGGCCGCACCGCGGAGGGGAAATGACTGAATCATGGCGTCTTCCTTTCACGACCCGATCAGTCAGGGGAAAACGCGCCCACCCGCCTTGCGGGCGGGGGACCATCGCTCTCTCTCATCCGGACTTTCACCGTCGGCCCCGGAGTTCCACCGGATCTGCTGACCCCAAGGCTTGTGGCCAAGGGCGCTCGCGGGCTGTCACCGCCGGTGGGGAATTGCACCCCGCCCTGAGAACGAAGCTGGCGAAAGTGCCAGCGGGGGCGATTTAGGCGGATTGAACGGGGGGCGCAACCCCCTCCGCCCTGTCGGGCTCCTCCCCCAGCAAAGCCGGGGGAGGGCAGAGGCCGTCACGCTCCCCCAACTCGTTGGGTGAGCTCCGCAGAGCGGTGAGGGGGTGGCGGAGGCCTGTGCAACCCGCTATCAGGCGGGATACCGCTGATTGAAAGTGCCTGTTGACAACGATGACCACGCCGCGCCGACCGCCCGTCGCCCGTTCTGCCGCCCGCCTGGGGGCCGTGCAGGCCCTGTACCAGATGGACATTGCGGCAACTGATGTCGGCGAAACCCTGACGCAGTTCTCATCCCGCGTCGGGGGCGAGAATTTTGACAATGGTGAGTGTGGCGAAGCCGACTACAAGCACCTGCGGGATGTCGTCGAAGGCACCGTGCGCGAGCAGGCGGCACTTGATCCGGCGGTCGACACGGTGCTCGAAAAGACCTGGCCGCTGCACCGCCTCGATGCAACGGTGCGCGCCATCCTGCGCGCCGCCGCATACGAAATCTTCTTCATGGTAAAAGTGCCGGCCCGCGTCGCCATATCGGAATATGTGGATGTTGCCGATGCCTTCTTTGAAGGCGGTGACGAACCGCGCTTCATCAACGGCGTGCTGGACGCGTTTGCCCGCCAGCATCGTCCTGACGAGTTCCGCCCATGAGTCCGTCCCGCCGCGCCATCCTGCTCCTGGCAACCGCGCAGGCCCTCTATTCGAGCTGCATCATTACGGTTTTTGCGACGGCAGGACTCGTCGGCCTCAACATCGCGCCATCTCCTGGTTATGCGACATTGCCCGTCACCACTTTTGTCCTCGGCGCCATGTTCACGACTGTGCCGGCATCGATGCTCATGCAAAGGTTGGGCCGCAAGCCCATTTTCCTCATGGGTGCAATTGTCTCCATGCTGGGTTCCGCCCTGGCAGTCTGGTCCATTGTCAATTCAAGTTTTGCGGTCTTTTGCTTTGCCATGGCTTTGCAGGGCGTGTTCCAGGCGACGAGCGGTTTCTATCGTTTTGCCGCCGCCGAGAGTGCGGGTGAGGACTCGCGTTCGATCGCCATTTCCTGGGTGTTGGCGGGTGGCGTCGTCGCTGCCGTCGCAGGCACCGTGATTTCCAACGGTGCCAGCGACATGTTCGCACCCTACACATTTGCAGGCTCATATGCCGCATCCATTGTGCTGGCTCTCGCAAACCTCGCGGTCATCGCTGTCTTGCAATTGCCAGCACCCGCATCGGCGCAAATTGACGGACCCGCACGAAGCTGGCCGGAGCTCTTGCGGCAGAAAAAAATGGTCGTGGCCATGGCTTCGGCCATGATTGCCTATGCCCTCATGAACCTGATGATGACGGCAGCCCCCATTGCCATGATTGGCTGCGGATTTACGAAGTCGGATGCCAGTTGGGTTATCCAGTGGCATGTGCTGGCCATGTTCCTGCCCAGTTTTTTCACCGGCCAACTGATCCAGCGTTTTGGCGTTTTGCCGATCACGGCACTCGGCATGGTCTTGCTGATGCTTGCGGCAGGTGCCGGACTTGCCGGCATCACTTTTGGACATTTTGCCGTCGCCCTTGTGATGCTGGGTCTCGGCTGGAATTTCGGCTTCATTGGCGGAACCACCATGTTGACCGATTGTTATCGCCCGAGCGAGCGCGGCAAAGTGCAGGCTGCCAATGATCTTGGCATTTCGATCCTGATGGCCATTGCCTCATCCAGTTCGGGGTTGATCCTGGCGGAGGTCGGCTGGCATGCCGTGCCTCTGGCACTCTTTCCACCGGCGGCGATTGCCCTCATGCTGGCAGCCTGGCTCAAGTATTCCGGTTTGCGCCCAAGCGCAACGTAAGGGCTACAGGGTGTCCTGTATGACGCTGCCGCCGATCGGCGCACTGCCACCGGACCGCATCAGCTCACTCAGAATCTTGAACTCCTGCCCCGCCACCGGAGTTTTGCGGTCAAGCATGTTGATGATGCGTCCGTCTTCAAGCCCATACTGGGCGACGCTGGCGACCTGATCATTGCGGTCAAACCGGATGGCGATGATTTCCCGGCTCTGTTCGCGTGGTGCAAGGAACGAGCGCTGTTGCGTCGTGCTTGAAATGTAATAGTAGCTGTCGCCCTGGAAATTCACGCTTGCCGATGTGGAGGGCGAGCCCATGGCAGCCTCGACTTCAGACTTTGCCATGCCTTCACGGATCTGCGACAGGGTACCCGGCTTGGCATAATATCCCCGGCGGTTGATCTGCGGTTGGCATCCTGCCACAAGGCTGGCGGCGGCTGCTGCACTGAGCCACAGGACGGCCCGCCGCCCGATTTTCCTGGAAGAATCCTGCATGTCACCCATCGCCACTCATTGCCGCTTCCAGACCACCGGGACAAGCCCCCGGACAAGACTTGGGACAATCTGATGATCCTGAAACGGATATTTACCCGCGTTCCCGTCCCTGTTGACAGCCTCTATGGGGCGATTGTGGCTGCGGCGCGGCGGGAACGGTTTTATGCCGCCTGGCACGTGCCCGATACGCTTGACGGCCGCTTTGACATGATCGCACTTCACCTTTTTCTTGTTCTGGAACGGCTTGCCAACACTGGCAAGGACGCTGAAAAGCTGCGCCAGCGACTGACCGACCGGTTTTTTCTGGATATGGATCGCTCGCTGCGCGAAATGGGCGTGGGCGATCTTTCCGTGGGCAAAAAGGTTCGCAAGATGGCAGAGTCCTTTTATGGACGGGTTGCCGCCTATGCGGCGGCGGGGTCTGAAAGCGAAGCGCTGGCCGCCGCGCTGCGACGCAATCTTTTTCCGGAAAATCCTGCCCAGGACGTCGTTGAACTTGTCAGATGGCTGAACCACACTCGCTCAGGTCTGGCGCAACAGTCTGTGCGGGACCTGCTCACTGGAGAAGTCCTGTTCCCATGAAACCTGTGACGTACGAGTTTTCCCGCCCCATTGAAGTTGCCAGGGTTTCCAAAACTGGTTCCCACGAAAAAATCGCTGCCGATGAGGGGGAATGCCGTGCTCTGGCGCAACGCCTGAAATTGCCCTCCGTCCACGGTCTGTCTGCCCACTTTGTGGTGCAACCCTGGCGGGGTGGGGGCTACAAGGTCTCGGGTGAGGTGACGGCTGACCTGGACCAGGTGTCGGTCGTCAGTCTTGAGGTGTTCCGGAGCGCTGTGACATTTCACGTCGAACGCTATTTCGTTGCCAAGGCGGAAGATGACAGCGCCGCCGAAGTCGACGTGATTGCGGGCGGTGTGATCGACCTTGGCGAAGTGGCAGCAGAGACCGTCGGCCTCGAAATTGATCCGTACCCCAGAAAGCCGGGTGAAGCCTTCCAGCCCGCCGCAGTTCCGTTGGCGGACGAGCCCGGCAATGTCACACCCTTTGCAGTTCTCAACCCCCTGAAGAAGCCCTGAAGGCGACCTGAAGACAACTTGAGGCCGCCGCCCAATGCCAAAAAATCAGGTTTGTTTGGCCGGAGGTAACCTCTATCTTGGCCGGAGTCGGGTGGAAAGAATTGGACGGGGAAACATGAGGCTCCATGGCTGAGGCTGTAACCATTGCATTGGACGCCATGGGCGGAGATGACGGGCCGGCAATGGTGATTGCCGGTGCGGCACTGGCCGCAGAACGCCACCCCGGGTTTTCATTCCTGCTGTTTGGTGACGAGGCAAAAATCAATCCAGTGTTGGCTAAATTCCCGAAACTCGCCAAAGTCGCGAAGGTCCGCCACACCGAGGTTGCGGTTGCCATGGATGACAAGCCAAGCCAGGCACTGCGACGCGGGCGTGGCAAGAGCAGCATGTGGCTGGCCATAGATTCGGTCCGGCACGGCGAGGCCCAGGCAGCCGTGTCGGCCGGCAACACCGGAGCCCTCATGGCGATGGCGCGCTTCATCCTGCGGACCGTGGTTGGCATTCAGCGCCCCGCCATTGCAGCGGTTTGGCCCACCATGCGCGGACAAAGCGTCGTGCTGGATGTCGGCGCAACTGTGGGTGCAGATGCCCGCCAGCTCCTGGAATTTGCCGTGATGGGCGAGGCCATGGCGCGCTCGCTGTTTGGCATGCAGAAACCCAGTGTCGGCCTGCTCAACATTGGCGTTGAGGAAATCAAAGGCAATGAACACGTCAAGGAGGCAGGTCGATTGCTGCGGGAATTGCGGCTGCCTCTGCACTATCACGGCTATGTGGAGGGGGACGACATTGGCAAAGGCACTGTCGATGTGGTTGTCACGGAAGGCTTCACGGGCAATGTGGCCCTGAAGGCTGCCGAGGGAACCGCCAAGCAGATCAGCACATTCCTGCGCGCTGCATTGAACCGCACGTTGCTTGCGCGGTGCGGCGCTTTCCTTGCTGCGGGTGCCTTCCGGGCCTTTCGGGACCGGCTGGATCCGCGCAAGCACAATGGTGGCGTGTTCCTCGGCCTGAACGGCATTGTGGTGAAAAGCCATGGCGGCACCGATGCGCTTGGTTTTGCAACAGCCATTGACGTTGCAATTGAAATGGTCGCAAACGGCCTGGTGCACAAGATCACCGAAGACGTGGGCCAGGTGAATGCCATTCTGGCACCACATGCCAGGGCAGCGGAATAGGGACCCCATCATGGTGCCAAGCATGGTGCGAAGTGTCATCCGTGGAGTTGGTTCGGCATTGCCCAAACGTGTGATGACCAACGACGACATGAGCAAGATCGTCGAAACCTCAAATGAATGGATTGTGGAACGCACCGGCATCCATGCCCGGCATATTGCAGGGGAGGGTGAAACCACGCGCTCGCTGGCCCTGGGTGCTGCCCGCAATGCACTGGCCGCCGCCGGTCTTGAACCCGCCCAGGTCGATTTGATCATCCTGGCAACCTCGACACCGGACAACACATTTCCGGCCACAGCAACGCTAGTGCAAGCGGACTTGGGGCTGACGCGCGGCATGGCCTTTGACATTCAGGCCGTGTGCTCCGGGTTTGTTTTCGCCCTTGCCACGGCCGACGCCTTCCTGAAAACCGGCCAGGCCAAGACTGCATTGGTCATTGGGTCGGAGACATTTTCGCGCATTCTCGACTGGACGGATCGCGGCACGTGTGTGCTTTTCGGAGATGGCGCGGGTGCCTTTGTGCTGACCGCCGAAGTCAATGCGGGCGACCGGGGCATCCTCGCGTCGCGCTTGCATTCGGATGGACGCTACAGCGACAAGCTCTATGTGGATGGCGGCCCCTCGACCACAAAAACCGTAGGTCACCTCCGCATGGAGGGCAAAGAGGTTTTCAAACACGCCGTGGTCAACATTGCTTCTGTCATGCAGGAAGTGCTCAATGAGGCGGGAATTCCGGCATCGGCAATTGACTGGTTTGTACCCCACCAGGCCAACCGCCGCATTCTTGAGGGCACGGCACGAAAGCTTGGCATTCCCGAGGATCGGATTGTTCTCACCCTTGACCGGCATGGCAACACCTCGGCCGCCTCCATTCCCCTGGCGTTTGACGTCGCGGTCAAGGATGGCCGCATCAAACCAGGAAACCTGGTGCTGATGGAGGCCATGGGGGGCGGCTTCACCTGGGGGGCGATCCTTGCCCGGCTTTAAGTATCGCTTGTAAGTTATTGAGAACTGGCCCCAATCTGCCCAATCTAATTGACGCTGGAGAGAATCCGCATTAGTTTTGCGCGACCTGAGGGAGGATGCGCATGGGCAACAAGACTCTGACGCGGGCTGATCTGGCAGACGTGGTCCATCGGGACATTGGTCTGTCGCGGTCCGAAAGCGCCGAGATGGTCAATGACGTGCTCGATCTCATCTCGAAGGCACTCATTGACGGAAACGCCGTGAAATTGTCGTCATTTGGGACATTTCTGGTGCGCTCCAAACGCCAACGCATGGGGCGCAACCCGAAAACCGGCGAAGAAGTGCCGATCACGCCACGGCGCGTCCTGGTTTTCCGCCCAAGCCAGGTCATGAAGAACATCATCAACGGCCATGAACCTGGCACTGACGACGGCGACATGTGAGGATCACGGATTTGGAAAAGTCACCAGATGCCTTTCGCACCATCAGCGAGGTTGCAGACGAACTGAATGTGCCCCAGCACGTGCTGCGTTTTTGGGAAACCCGTTTCACGCAGATCAAACCCATGAAGCGCGCCGGCGGGCGGCGTTACTACCGCCCCGCTGATGTCGATCTCGTACGTGGAATCCGCGTGTTGCTCTATGGTGAAGGCTACACGATCCGGGGTGTCCAGAAAATATTCAAGGATGAAGGCGCCCCTGTCATTGTTGCCATCGGCCGTGGTGAAGCCAAGCCACGCAAGGCAGAAGCACTGGTAAGTGCCGCGCCACCACCAGGCAAGGCCAAGGCCGCCCCGCGCATCGTCAAGGGGCTTCCTATTCCCGGCCGCGCTCCGCTGGCGCGACCGATTGGCGAGGCACCCCGCGTCATCCATAAGATGACGGTTGGACAGTCGGATACGCTTCAGGCCGCCTTGCGCGATCTCACGGACGCCCGGAAACTCCTGGATCCAACCGCCCGGTGAACGGCGCTGCCGGAGCATTGCCGTGACTCTCGGCCGCCTCATAAAGGCATTGGCAGGCTACGTGGGCGCGCGGTTGATCGGTGCCACCTTGGGCCTCATCACCCAACTCGCACTTGCCAGAACCCTGTTGCCGGCCGACATGGCCATTGTGCTTGTTGCCATGAGTGCCGCGGCATTTCTGGCGCTTCTGCTGAATGGTGGTGAAGCGCAGCTTGCGTCCACCCACCTGCCAAAATTGCTCGCCTACCGGCACACGAACCTTGTGTCCGCCTTCCATGCCAGTGTCCTGCGCAACATGGCTTTTGTCTTTGCTGGCTTGGGCGTTCTATTCATGGCCCTGTGGCTTGCCCGCTGGCTGAGCCATGACTTGGCACTAGCGTTTTTCTTTGGCCTGATCTGTGCGCCCGTGTCGGGTGTTGCACGCTACAATGCCATTGTTGCAAACAGCCTCCGCTGGTTTCCACTGTCCTATGTTCCCGACTTTATTGTTCGGCCGGGCCTGTTCCTGTTGGCAGTCTTTGCAATGATTGGGCTGGGAGTGCAGCACAATCTGTTGGCCGTTCTTCTGGCTTTCGGCCTGACGGTCTGGGTGACGGGCCTTGGCCAATGGATGCTGATGCAAGGCAAGGGATTGCGCCTCTCCCATTGGAACGCAGGACGTCGGGTCTACGGCGCGACACTGCGTCGCCGCAGTCTCGCACTGCTGCTCGTCAGCATCGCCTCTTTTGCTTTTGCGGATATTGTGATGCTGCTTGCTGGCTTCCTTTTGCCACGGGAGGACGCAGCCGTGGCTGGCATCGCCGTGCGACTTGCCGCACTTGCAGGCTTTGTCTTGCAGGCGGGCCAACTCTTTGTCTTGCCGGATTTTGCCGAGGCCATTGGCCGACGTGACATGGCCAAGGCCAATGCAATGCTCTGGAAAATGAACAGTGTCACCTTGGCTGTCATCGTCTCGGCCCTTTTGGTGACACTGTTCCTCGGCGGATATATCCTGTCGTTCTTTGGCGAACACTATGCGGCGGGTGCAACCGTGCTGTCGCTGTTCCTGGCGGGCCAATCAATCCGCGCCCTGAGCGGGATGAACCAAAGCCTGTTGGCCATTGAGGGACACCAGATCAAAACCGCCTTGTCCTGTGCCATGGCACTGGCCATCCTGGTTGCATTGGCGATGGCACTTTGTCCGGCCTTGGGCCTGACAGGCTTGGGGCTGGCAGTCATCGGTGCGGAGGCCGTATGGCTTTTGGGCCTTGCGTACCAGTCCAACAGACTCTGCGGCCGTCGCGCCGACATCCTGTGGCTGGTGCGAAACACCTGATCCACGGCCACTTGCTTGGTCAATTCAAATTGGGGTGGACATTCATTGATGCCCAAGCTACAGGCTTGCGCCAAGTCGGAGCGTAGCGCAGCCCGGTAGCGCACTAATCTGGGGGGTTAGGGGTCGCTGGTTCGAATCCAGTCGCTCCGACCATTTCCCCCTCACACATGACCCCCAATTTGGCCCCAGTTTGGCCCCGGCTTCACGCCGCAATTCGCCGCGGCGGTACCAACAGCGCCAGCAATGAAGGATCAAAACCCGCCTTGCGCCGCAAAATGCTGATGGCCCAGACATTCCAGACAACTGCACCCGCAGCGGAAGCGACGGCCGCACCCATGCTGCCGAAACGAGGCACAAGAATGAGCTGCGCCACCAGCACCATGAAATAGCAGATGATCATGACGCGCAAGTGGGGCCGCTCAAACTTGGTCATTTGCATGAGGTAGGCCGTTGGGCCCGCTATGGCGTCAATCAAGCAGCCAAAGCCGATGACCAGCAGCACGGGATAGGCACTGACATAGCTCGGATCGACAAAGGCCAGCAGACGCTCACCCAGGAGAACCAGAAATCCAAATCCCACAAGTGTGGTTGCCGCAGTTAACATCGCGATGTTGCGACACAACTGCTGCAATTCGGTGTGCTTGTTGGCGTGGTAAAGGCCGGCAATCATCGGCGCTGTGACCAGGCCCGCTGCAATCAAGACGAGGCTGAGGAGCAATGCCGTCTTTTGGGCGACGAAATAGGCTCCGGCCTCGGCGGTTCCCAGCAGCGACCCGACGACGACAACGTCAAACTGCTGGATCATGGCAAGGACAATGGCGGACACCCACAGTGGCCAAAGGCTCGGCCGCAGCGCCCGCCAGTCACGGCGGCTTCCCGGTTCCGGAACAGCCAAAGCAGCAAGCTTCCGCCCGTGCAGTCCCTGCCAGGCCGTGAGCAGGGCCAGAAGCGCGGCGCAGATGGCAAGCGCAGCAACCGCAGTAACGGCGCCACCTGCCCACAACAGGAGCAGCGCCGTCAGCGGTGCCAATACCCGCCACACCACATCGCGCGGAAACATGGACATGACCGTGCTTCCCAGGGCACGCAGCAGATTGGTGGAATAGTCACCAAAGGCGATCACCACACCCAAAAAGCCGACGGCAATGGCTTCAGAAAACGAAAATCCGGCACCCAACCAGGGGGCCAGAAAACCGATCGCAGCCGCAATTGCCAGAATGACCAGGCCACTGCCAAGCGCCGACAGGTATCCCATTTCGACAACGCCACGCGCACCTGATCCATCCTTGGTCACGGTATACTGGGGCCAGTAGCGCAGGATGCCCGTGTTGAATCCAAGCCCCCCGACCGCGCCTGCCACGATCGCCAGATTGAGCCCGAATGCAAAACGCCCGTACTCGTCGGGGGTCATCAACCGGGCGAAGACCACGAACATTGCGTAGCCCAATGCAGCGCCGGCGGTCTTGATGAGCAATGATGCGACACCGGAGCCAACCAGCTTGGAGGACAGGATGCGGGCCAGTTGCGATCGCATGTCAGGTGGCCAACCCGGCGCGTGCGTCCGGCACGGAGGCCATTTGTCTGGCGGGGAGGGATGCAGCCGTTGTCCGTGCCTGGTAGGCAAGACTGGCCGCAAACAGGCCCCACGTCAGCCCGAGGAGCCAGTAGAAATGACGCCAGTGATCGGTGTCGATTTGAATACCCTGAACAATCGTGGAGACAGTCGGGCAGTAGACGACGATGGCGAAATTTTGCCAGGGTGAACGGACAAGCAGTGACTTCATTCCAACCACAAGCGTTGCAACAATAAGCACGACATAGCTTATGCCGCCCAGCCAGCCATAGGAGGCGAAGGCATTGATATAGGCATTGTGAGGATCATTGCCGAAAATGTGCCGGTACTGAAATGGGCCAAAACCGAGCGGACGTTCCAGAAGCAGGGGCAAGCTTCTCAGTTGGTCGCCAAACCGTCCGGTTTCGCCAGCATCGTAACTTTGCAAGAGCGTAAAGCGCGCGGCGAACAAGTTGCGGACCTGTTCGATCGACAGGAGCATGGCGAGCAGCAAGGCGAAAATGATCAATCCGGCAATGGAAAAAATGAGGATTCTGGTCCGCATTGCGGCCGACGATGTGAGAAGGAAGGTAAGGCCGATCATCAGGAAGGACGAGAACACAAAGCTGAACCATGCGCCACGAGAGAAGGAAATGAACAGCGCCGAGAGCACGGTGAGGAGGCAGGCAGCCGAGGCAATCTTGTGTTTTTGGGTTCCCAGCATGAAACCTTGGATGATCAGCAACGCTGGAAAAATGAGATAGGTGGAAAACACATTGGGGTCTTTGAACAGGCCGACGGCGCGGTTGAAAACCGCATCGTAGATTTGATCCTCGGGCAACCCTCCCTTAAAGCCGCCGATGTTGAAATACCCGGCAATGCCGAAAACGGCCGCGATGAATGCCGCGACAGAGAGGGCGTTCTTGAGAATTGCGAACCGCCTCACCGTGTCTTCGCGGATGTAGAATGCGAGGAACAGCGCGATGATCGCCATATAGGTGGATGTGATCAAAAACATCCTGGCGTTCGGTTCATCAAGAACCTGCAGATAGCTGAGGTACCCGCCGATGTTGAACAGCAGCAGGAACACCAGCAAAGGTGTGGTTGCGAGGTCGATGGTCAAGCCGCGCCACAGGAATGCGACAAGAACCAGCATGAATATGATGTCGCTGGGAGCAGGCTCGATCAGAACCACGAACGTCGAGGCAAACATCAGCCAGACGATGGCCCGCTGGAAGCGCTCCAGCATTCCGCTGCCCGGCCGGACTCTCGGCGTTGGATGGTATTCCGCAAGTGTCAAAAGGCGTTTTCCGTGTTCAGAAGGGCCAGTGGAGTTCTTGCCAAGATGTAAAGATCGAAGGTTAACGACCAGTTTTCGATGTAGTGGAGGTCATGCTCGACACGTTTGCGGATCTTGTCCTCAGTGTCTGTCTCACCCCGCCACCCGTTGATTTGGGCCCAACCTGTCATTCCCGGTTTTACCTTGTGACGGGCGAAATAGCCTTGCACCGCGTTTTCATAGAGCATACCGGCGGCACTTGCCTTGGTGGCATGGGGCCGGGGTCCCACCAGTGACAGCTCACCCTTCAGGACATTGAAAAGCTGCGGCAATTCATCCAGCGTCGCCTTGCGGATGATACGGCCCACACGGGTGACGCGGGGGTCGCCCCGGCTGACGAGCTTGCGGGCCTCGGCATCAGTGGCGTCGATGTGCATGGAGCGGAATTTGTAGACTTCGATCAGTTCGTTGTTGAAGCCATAGCGCTTCTGCTTGAACAGTGCCGGACCCCTGCTGTCGAGTTTGATCGCCAGTGCCACCGCTGCCATGACGGGCGCAAGCAGCACCAGCGCAACAGCGGCGATCAGCTTGTCTTCAACAGCCTTGAGCAGTGGACCCCATTCACCCAGCGGCTTGTCGAAAACATCAAGGAGGGCGAGGTTGCCAATATAGGAATAGGCCCTGGGCCGGTAGCGCAGCTTTTGCGCCTGGGCGCTCAGTTTGATGTCAACCGGCAGGATCCACAGGCGCTCAAAAATCTGGAGCAGGCGGTCTTCGGCGGAAACCGGAATGGTCACGATCAACGTGTCGACGCGGGTGCTGCGGACGAACATCAGGAGGTCTTCAACGCTCCCCAATTTCTGCAGCCCTTGCGTTTCGGAAGGGCTGCGGCCGTCCATGCGGTCATCGAAAAAGCCGAGAATGGAAATGCCGGTGTTCCGGGAGCTTTGCAGAGTGCGAACGGCCTGGTCGGCCTGTTCACCGCCACCGACGATCACGGCACGACGGTTCAACTGCCCGTTTGCATTGAAGTGCCGCACCACCGCAGCGATGCAATAACGCCCGACGATGATCCACCCCAGTCCACTCACGACCCACGACACATACCAGCCGCGCGAAAGGCTGACGCCCATTTTGAGGAGGAGCACACCAAGGCCCATGGCGCCAGCCACCACAACCCAAATGACGGCCAAGCGCGAAACACTGCGCAGTGGGTTGAGCAGTGCATCCAACCGGTAGAGGCCGCCATGCTGCGCGGCAGCCAGGAAGGCCGCGACAACAGCACCGATGATGGCCACATAGAATTCGCTCGAGGCGATCTTGGCAAACCCGGGATAGAAAGCCAATTGTGCCACTCCCGCCGCAGCAATTGTGAAGGCCTCAAAAATGCGAACGAAAGTGATCGTCACACGGGGCGGAATGAATGGCTTGCTGTCAACGGCAGGGTCCACGGGTTTTGGACGCTGTTGCGGCAGGTCGGCCAGCGTGTCGAGATTGAGGGTCGTTGTGGCTTTGATTTGGTCAAGGCGCGGTTTCATAAAATTTGCACCAATTTGGAACGGTTGAAGGCTTTGCTGTGTGGGGAGGAGCAATCGCCAGGCCCCATTCCTGCCACATTCAGCAAAGGTCTCTGGTTGGTTAGAAAACCGTTAACAAAAACGTGCTGTAGAAGTCCGTGATCTCCCCGACCATGCGATTTGCCGCGAACCTTTTGCGGATCACGGCTGCCAGTTCCGTCGCTTTTCCGCGGGCAAGCGCCATGTCACTTTGAACTGTTGCAATGGACGCTGCGATGGCTGCGGCCTGTGGCGCGCTCAGCATTTCGGCGGGAAGAATCTCCGGAATGCCACCCACCCGGCTGGCGATGATGGGCTGTGCCGCAGCCGCTGCCTCAAGCACCACATAGGGAAACGACTCCTTGCGGGAAGGCACGACCATCAACCTGCCCCGTGCCATGGCCTCCGCGATCGGCGCCCGGCCGGCGAACACCACGTCCCGGGCAAGCCCCAGGCGCGCCGCAAGATCGACATGATGCTGAAGCTCGGGACCATCACCAAAGACGGTCAAAGTGAGTGGCAAGGTGGGTTTGAGAATCCGCATCGCCTCAAAAAGCAGGTCAATTCCCTTGAGGTGCCGCACTTCGCCCACAAATACGAGGTCAGTGGCATCGGCGCGGTGGACAATGGGCAAAAATTCCTCGGGCCACAGTCCATTGTAAACGACAGTCGCAGGTTTGCCTGCGGTGCCAATCTTGGCTTCGAAAGCCGCCTTCTCAAATTGGCTGACAAAGACGAACCCGGCCCCGATATGGCTCAGCAGCTTTTCTGCCAGGAGGAAGCCGGCGCCAAGGGGGTTTAGCCAACTGTAGTGCAAACTGCCGCCATGCGGGCAGTAAATTGCGGGGATACCGAGCTTGCGCCCAACCAGCCTGCCGATGGTTCCGCCTTTTGCGCCGTGGCAATGGATGATGTCGAACTGCCCTGACGCCGCCATTTTGCGGCAGGCTGCGATCGCCGCAAAGTCGGACCATGAAGGCAACCTCGCGATCGGATGGGTGGCTATGCCACCGGCGCAATGGGGCAGGGTGGTTGCAAGTGCCGCTGCAGCACCTTCTCCTCCCGTGTCCGAATCGCAGAAAATCCCGACATGGTGGCCAAGTTCCTTCTGTCCCCGCGCCAAGTCACGCACGTGGCGGAACAGACCGCCTACGGGGCTTCGGAAGACGTGGAGAATGCGCAACTGACAAGCCTCCGGTCAGAACCAGCGCTCGCGCACGAAGATGATGTCGCCGGGATAGACCTGGGTGGTGACCGGGACCTTGAATGTCTTTGCGCCGTTCGCGTTGCGCCGCGTCAGCAGCACGTGGCCCTTGTCTGCGCGCGTGCCATAGCCGCCGGCAGTGGCAATCGCCTGCTGCACCGACAATCCGCCCTGATAGGGGAAGGAACCACCTGTCGTGACCTCGCCCATGATGAAGAAGGGGCGGAGATTGACGGCTTGCACAGAGACTTTTGGATCACGCAGGAAGCCTGCCTGCAACCTGTGCACAATGAGGTTTTCAATGGCAACCGTCGTCAGGCCTGCAACCGGAACAGAGCGCACATAGGGCAACGACAATGTCCCGGAAGGGTCGACGACATAGGTGCCAGTCAGGTCGGTTTCACCCGCCACGCGGATCGATAGCCTGTCACCCGCGCCCACGCGGTAGCCCGTGCCAAACTCATAGGCTGCAGCTTCACCCGTGCTGGCAAACGGGGGCAGCCGGCCAATATCGTTGCGGTCTGGCAGTTGCGAAATTGAGGAAACGGCATCCGGGCCTTCGACCAGTTCGTCGGCTGCTGTAATTCCGGTTCCCCCTGGGGGCGAAGCAGGGCTGTCGCTTTCCCAGCTGCTGGCGCAGCCGTGAAGGAGAATTGCAGTGAATAAAACGAACGGAAGACGCATACCAACCCACTTGAATACCGACTGTTGCCAGGCACCCGCTTCAGCCAGGAACCCAGGAAAACCTAAGCAGTTATGGTGAAGAAACGCTTAAGCCCAGGGCATGAATCCGGACCCTCCGGCGTTAAGCAATTGGAAACCATAAACCAACGATTGTGCGACCGGACGACTCCAGACTGCCGACCCGCAATATCGCCATGGATGACATGCAACACCCCGCACAGCCGGCAACGGCTTTTTCAATTGCCGACATTTTCCTGGGGATGCTTCGACGCAAGCTGTTGATGGTTTTCTTTGTCTTGCTCGGCGTCGTGGCCGGGGTTGTATTTGTCGTCCTCAACAGCCCTGAATATGCCGCAGAGACCCGCATCCTCATCACCAGCCAGGCAACACCATTTGACAAGCCCTACGGCGTGACTGAGCTGCGCTCCGAACAGATCGACAAGCGCTTCGTGACCTCGCAAGTTGCCGTACTGAAGTCCGATGATCTGGCCCGCCGCATCGTCAAGCAACTGCAGTTGGAAGGGAAAGGTGAATTTGATTCCCTGCGCCGTGGCATGAGCACGTTCAAAAAGACGCTGTTGACCCTTGGATTTGGTGCGGACCCGCGACTCATGAGCAAGGAGGACCGGGCTGTTGACCGCGTGCAAAGGAAGCTCGTTGTTTATGAACTTCCGGAATCCCAGGTCATCGCACTGCGCTATGCCGCGGCGGACGGAAAGACAGCGGCAGTGGTTGCCAATGCACTCTCCGACACGTTTGTGCTCTCGACGCGCGAAAGCCAGTCCGGTCCCAATGCCCGCGCCCGTGAATGGTTGTCAGGCCAGATTGAAATTCTCCGCGCCAAGGTATCGCAGTCGGAGGCGGCTGCGGAAAAATTCCGCGCAGAGGCGGGTTTGCTCAAGGGCCAGTCGGCAACGCTTGGCGCCCAGGAGATTTCGGAACTCAACACCCAGATTACGCTGGCTGAGGCTGCCAGCAGCGAAACTGCCGCGAAGGCCGAGGAAATCGAAAACCTGCTGAGTACAAAGGGTTCCGTCGATGCGTCAGTCGAGGTCTTGTCCTCCGCAACTGTTCAGCGCTTGCGTGAGCAGCAACTGACCGCCAGCCAGAAGATTTCCGAACTTTCGGCAACCTACCTTCCAAACCATCCGAAGATGGTTGCGGCGAACCGCGAACTTGCTGACGTGGACCGTAGAATCCGCCGGGAGGCGCTGAAGGTTGTCGAGTCACTCCAAGGGCAGGCAAAGGTTGCCAAGGCCCGCGCCAGTTCCCTGCGCCGCAGTCTGGACCAGTTGAAGCAGCGGGAGGGCGCCTCGCTGCAAAGTGACGTGCGCCTCCAGGAGTTGCACCGCGAGGCAACTGCCGACCGCACCTTGCTTGAAACCATGCTGGCGCGCTTTGCGGATGCCAATGCCCGGCAGGATTTGAGTGTGCAGCCGGGTTATGCCCGCGTCATCCAGACAGCGACAGCGGCGGCCACACCCTATTTCCCAAAGGTGGGGCCGACTGTCCTGTTGGCCACTGTCGTGGGGTTGGGCCTGGGCCTCGGCATGGCTTTTCTGGCCGAGGTCATGGCCCAGGCGAACCGCCTGAACAGCCTCAACACCATGCCGGTGCGCGGGCAGGAATGGCCAGAGACGGCCGCTGCGAAAATGCGTGCACCGCAAAGCCATGCCGCCGCAATGGCGGGACCCGGGGCCATTCAGGTTCCGGAACTTGGGCTTGAAGTGAATGAGCAGCAGGTCGAAAAAGCGCTGCGTCAGGCCATGGCAGCTCAATCGAATGAGGCGGTGCCTCAGCTCCTTGCATCCATGCCGGCCGTGCCGCAACTGATCAAGGCCTTCGTCCAGCTGGAGGACGTGCAGGGCGAGCCGGAAATCGCAGAACCTGTTGCGCGCCTCGCCGATGCAATGATTGAGACAGCCGCACGCCTGGGCAACAGGTCATTCTGCATTACAAGTGTCGGTGGCTCGTTTGACGCGCCTTTCCTCACGATTGCCTTGGCGCGCACGCTTGCCAACAGGAAGATCAGGACTCTCGTCATCGACCTGGTGCCGGAGAGGCCGTCAGCAATGGACCTCATGGCGGTTCCGGCGGGACCGGGTATTTGTGATCTCGTCAGCGGCAGGTCTGACGTTTCAAATGTGATCATGCGTGACCACCGCACCAGCGCCCAGCTTCTGCGCTACGGCAGCCCGGATGCTGCGGCAAAGGCAACCCTTGCCGCCAAACTTCCGTCCATTCTCTCATCCCTTGCGCAAATCTATGGTGTCATCCTGATCAATGCCGGTGAGGCAACGCCAGAGACACCGGGGTTGGTGCAAAGTGTCGGAACCGTGCTCTTTCTGGCCACCGCGAACCGCCAGCGTGACGCCGCCGCCGCAGCACGGACACTTTCAGTCAAGGGCGTCAAGCAATCGCTCTTCGTCAAAATTGTATCGCGTGACGGCGACACAGCAACTGCGCGCCAGACAGGGTGATGGCGAAGGCGCCCCTGTCCGTCGAGAGGTTTACGCTCAGCGCGATATTTGAAGCGCTGGACCGCAGCGGCGTGGCGCAGGCGGTGCGCCCCATGACACAAGGCCTGGGCGTTATCTTCTGTATGCACAGCGTCCTGCCATTTGAAGCCGCAACACCGGGCTTCAGCCCCAACGCGAACCTCGAGTCCACGCCGGAGTTCCTGGATGCCGCCCTTTCGATGTTGCGGGGCGCGGGCTATGAATTTCTGTCGTTGGACGCGGCAGCGGCACGGATCAGATCAGGTACCGGAGGAGGGCGGCCCTTTGCGGTCTTCACACTGGACGACGGCTACCGGGACAATCAACAATATGCCCTGCCGGTCTTCGCCCGCCATGCCTGTCCCTTTGCAATCTTTGCCACGCCAGGGTTTGTCGACGGCACGACCGGGATGTGGTGGAAGGCCCTAGAGGCCATCATCGCAAACAGCACGAGCCTTGATCTGGAAATCTCCGGCACTCACATTCGTCTTGAAACCCATGGCCCGGGCTTGAAGCACCAGGCCTGGCGGCGGCTTGCGCCACTGGTCCAGAGCATGCCGGAACTGCAACAGCGCGACTGGATTGCACGGCACAGCGAGAGGAACGGCATAGACCTCAAAGCCATGTGCCGCGCCGCCATCATGGGTTGGGACGAGCTTCGCCAGCTCGCGGCCGACCCCCTGGTCACGATAGGGGCTCATACGCTGAACCACTACGCTGTCGCACGTCTCGACGAGGCCCAAGCCCGATGGGAAATTGCCGAATCCGGCAATCGCATTTCTGCCGAGCTTCGCATGCCCGTTCGCCACTTCGCCTTCCCCTATGGCAATGTCGCTCACGCCGGTCCCCGTGACTTTGCCCTGTGTGCCGAAGCTGGCTATGAAACTTCCGTGACCACGCGTCTCGGCAGCGTCTTTCCGGAGCACGCCCGGCACATGTGCGCCCTGCCGCGCGTGATGGTGTCAGGCAAGTACCAGAAGGCCCGCTGGTTGAAAGTGCTGGCTTCGGGCCTGCCCGGCATGGTCAAGAACCGGGGCCGCCACCTCAATGTGGCGTGACTCGAGCCTTCAAACCTGATCCGGCCTCGACATCCAGCGAATGATGATCATCGCCACCGGAATCCAGGCAATGCCTCCTAACAGGTAGAAGGGAAGTTCCATGGCCATCCCCAGGCCCACCACATATTTTCCGCCAAGGGCCATGACAAACAACGCGTAGAGGCCAAGCCAAAGCACAGTGGCGATGGTACCGAGAAATTTGCGGGTCCGGATTTTCACCGTGCGGGTATAGCGGCAATGGCGGGAAGGGGATACGCATTCAGCCTGCGGCCCCGGGTCGCTTGTGGAGCCGGCCGCAAGGCCCTATTCCGCGCCAATGACAACGCGCATGCGCTATGAAAATGTCAAATCCGATGCCGTGGCAATCTGGCTTTGGCTGGTCGCCGCGCTGATTTTCTGCATGGTGATTGTCGGTGGTGCAACCCGACTGACTGACAGTGGCCTTTCCATCACCGAGTGGCAGCCCGTGCTGGGCGCCATTCCGCCAGTGACGGGGGCCCATTGGCAGGACGCCTTCAGCAAGTACCAACAGATACCCGAATACCAGGTGCAAAACCGCGGCATGAGTCTTGAAGAATTCAAGGTCATCTATTGGTGGGAGTGGTCCCACCGCTTTCTGGGACGGATGATCGGTATCGTGTATGCGTTGCCGCTGATGCTGTTTATTGCTGCCGGGAAGATTTCCCGCAGCCGTTGGCCGCGACTCGCAACTTTGTTTGCACTGGGTGGCGTGCAGGGAGCACTGGGGTGGTTCATGGTCGCCTCCGGTTTGAGCGAGCGGGTCGATGTCAGCCAGTATCGCTTGGCCGCCCACCTCACGCTTGCCGTTGCCCTGTTCGCCGGCGTTGTGTGGACAGCGTTGAACTGGAACCGCCCTGGCGGGGAATCATCCAGCGTTTGGCAGGGCGAGGCCCGCATGACGGCAGCGCTTTTGGTGTTGCTCTTTGCGCAAGTGGCGCTGGGTGGCTTTGTTGCAGGCCTTGATGCGGGCCACGCCGCAAACACCTGGCCCAAAATGAACGGCGCCTGGTTGCCGGATGGCCTTCTGGTCCTCTCACCCTGGTGGAAGAATGCTTTCGAGAATGCATTGGCCGCGCAATTCAACCACCGCGCGCTCGCCTACTGTGTCCTCGCATTCACGCTGCTTCTGGCATGGCGCTCAAGACTCAAGTCGGCATGGGCCATCGTTGCTGCAGCATTGGTCCAAATGGCGCTCGGCATCCTCACCGTGCTGTGGGGCGTGCCGCTGGGAGCAGCGCTCACCCATCAGGCGGGTGCGCTCGTGCTGGTGGCACTCGTGCTATGGCATCTGCATCTTGCGGCTAGCCCAGAGCCTGTTCCAGGTCGGCGATGATGTCGCTCACATCCTCGATGCCGATTGAAAGCCTGACCACGTCTGGACCGGCACCGGCCTTGATGAGCTGGTCGACCGTCAACTGGCTGTGCGTTGTTGATGCGGGATGAATGATGAGCGTGCGCGTGTCACCCATATTGGCAAGATGCGAAATCATCTTGACCGATGAAACGAGTTTGACGCCGGCCTCATGGCCGCCCTTGAGTCCGAAGGTGAACACGGCACCCGCTCCCTTGGGCGCATACTTCATCTGCAAGGCGTGATGCGGGTCGGAAGGAAGCCCCGCATAGTTCACCCAGGCCACGTGCTTGTGTTTTGAAAGCCACTCCGCCACCTTCTGGGCATTGTCGCAGTGGCGCTGCATGCGCAAGCCCAGTGTTTCCATTCCGGTGAGGATCAAAAAGGCGTTCATGGGTGAAATCGCCGGTCCAAGGTCACGCAGGCCCAACACACGGCAGGTGATGGCAAAGGCGATGCTGCCAAAGGTTTCGTGCATCTTCATGCCGTGGTAGCTCTCATTGGGTTCCGACAGAAGCGGGTACTTGCCGCTCTTGGACCAATCAAAATTGCCGCCGTCGACAATGGCACCTCCCATGGAGTTGCCATGGCCGCCTATGAACTTGGTGAGGGAATGAACGATGAGGCTGGCGCCATGGTCGATCGGTTTGCAAAGGTAGGGCGTGGCCAGTGTATTGTCGACGATCAGCGGAACGCCGGCCTTCTGGGCGACTTTGGCCACAGCCTCGATGTCGGTGATGCGTCCGCCGGGATTGGCGATTGACTCGATGAAGATGGCCTTGGTCCTGGGCGAGATTGCCTTTTCGAAACTCGCAATATCGTCTGAGTCGGCCCACACCACATGCCAGCCGAATGACTTGAACGAGTGGTTGAACTGGTTGATGGAGCCGCCGTAGAGCTGCCGTGCCGCCACAAATTCATCGCCGGGCTGCATCAAGGCATGGAAAATCAGCAACTGTGCGGCGTGGCCCGACCCGACGGCCAACGCCGCTGTTCCGCCTTCCAAGGCAGCAACTTTTGCTTCGAGCACGGACTGGGTCGGATTCGTGATGCGGGTGTAAATATTGCCGAAAGCACGCAGGGCAAAAAGGTCTGCGGCATGTTGCACGTCGTTGAAAACAAAAGCCGTCGTCTGGTAGATCGGCGTTATCCGGGCACCCGTGGCGGGGTCGGGCACGGCCCCCGCATGGATTGCAAGTGTGTCGAAGCCCGGTGTCTTGTCGGCCATTTGAACTCTCCCAATTATCGGGAAGCCTTCTAGCGCATGCTGCGGCTGATTGGAACCAGGGCCACGACCGGATAGGTTTTTCCCAGGGGCCGCACGCTCATGGTGTCTTCTTTGCAGATCCTTCCGCCACAGGACGTGTTGCAGGCGAAATGCCGTCGTTGCCGATCCCCAGGCTTTGCAATTTCCCGCTGGGATGCAGGGTCAGTCGTTTCGATGATATGATGCCGGAATTGCCGCCGACCCAGGCCCATTCGCCGGAGTGCTTGCCATATTCCATCTTCGGGCAGCGGTTCATGACGACTTTGACACCTTGGGCCTCTGCCAACGCCGCCGCCGCGTCGTTCCGCACGCCAAGTTGCATCCAAATCACCTTCGGCAATGGCGACAGTGTCAGCGCTTCCTCGGTGACGGCCAGTACCGCGTCGGAATTGCGAAAGACATCGATCATGTCGATTGAAACCGGAATGTCCTTGAGCGCCCCATATACTTTTTGTCCGTGCAGAAGTTGACCCTCTAGTTCGGGGTTGACCGGAATGACAGTGTAGCCCTTGCCGAGGAGGTATCTGAGGACAAGATTGGAAGGTCGAACTTCATTTGCCGAAGCACCCACAAGGGCGATGGTTTTGACCTCCCGCAGGATGTTGCGGATGTAGTCGGAAGGATAGTTGTCGTGGTTCACGGGCGGGCGGTTCGTCAGGTCACTGTCGGCCATGCCGGTTTTCTCTTGTTGATAAAGGCGTCGAGGCCTTCGCAGGCCGCACCATCCAGCATGTTGCGTGTCATCACGCCTGCCGTGTAAGCGTAGGCTTCCTCGAGATTGAGGGCGCGCTGCTCATGAAATGCGCGCTTGCCAAAGCTGATCGCGGCTTGTGACTTGGCGGCAATCTTTTCGGCGACCGCCCCAACATGTGCGGACAGTTCGTTCTGCGGGAGAATGGCGTTCACCAGGCCAACGCGCCGGGCAAATTCCGCATCAACGATATCGCCTGTCAGCAGCATTTCCATTGCATGCTTGGAAGAGATGTTGCGCGACAAGGCAACCATGGGAGTGGAACAGAAAAGCCCGATATTGACCCCGGGCGTGCAGAACGAGGCCCGGGGTGAGCAGTATGCCAAATCGCAGGTGGCCACGAGCTGGCAGCCTGCCGCACTTGCCAAGCCGTCGACTTCCGCAATGATGGCGCAGCGGTGCCGGGCAATCGTCGTCATCAATCGGGCACACTGCCCGAAGATGGCAGCGAAATATGCCTCGCCCATGTCGGCGTCTTCGCGGTGGGCCGTGAGTTGCTTCAAGTTGTGGCCAGAAGAAAAAACCTTCCCCGTCGAAGCGACGACAATGGCACCGATTTCATGTTCTGCCGAGGCGCGGTCCAACACCGCCTGGAGGGCAGACATCATGCCTTCAGACAGGGAATTGCGGGTCGCGTCATCATTCAACATCAGCCGCAACACGCCGCCGTTGCGTTCCTCCCGCACCAATGCTGTCATTCTTCTTCGGTCTCGAGCTGCTTCAGTTTTTCGGCGTAGGCCGGGTCATTCATCATCCCTTCGACAATCTTCCTGTTGTTGTCGGAGGGAATCATGGCGGCAAGGGCCTGCACCATGCGATCACGCATGTCCTGCGCCATTTCAACGTCCGCCTTGATTTCCTCGATCTGCAGGCGGATGTCCTCGGTCTGGTCATCCTGCAGGTTGGAATAGGCAAAGCCGATGGTGGTGATCGCCACATTCCAGTCATTGGCGGTCGCAAAGCCGAATGACTTGAGATCTGCTTCAAAAGCTTTACCCTGCGCATCCTGCTCCACGAAATCCTGCAGGTTCTCATAGTTCTCGAGTTGCGCGTCCTTGTATTTCTCGCGCACCAAAACATAGGCATCAACGGCCTTGCGGGCGCCATCCGCCGTCAGTTCAATGGTTTCGACAGTGGGTATTTGTCCGACACTGAAATCATCGGGCTGCCCTTCGCCGGAAAGGTCAGGCAACACGTCTTCATCCGATTGCGCAGGCTCCTCTGCGGACGGCGGTGCTGGAGGAGGAACAGGTGCGGCCGAGCCAGGTACGGTCGGTAAGGCCTCCTCAGCCAGTTGGCCGTGGCCCCCTGGGTCCTTGTGGCGCCGCAGGTCCCAGATACCGGTGTCGCGTCCCGACAATTCTCCCGTGCCCGCGACCCGTGCGTCCACTGTCGTTGCCGACATCAACAGTGCCGACATGAGCAAACCAAACCCGAAGCTCAGCATTCGCATGAGCCAGACTCCCATTGTGCTTCAAGATTAAGGGACAAGTGCCGGACTCGCCAGCGGCAATTCAAACAATCGACCCAGGAGAGGTACCATAGTACCACATCACTTTTTCCCGATATTTTACTGGTTTTTCTTGACAATGAAGGCGTCGCCACCGTAACAGCCGCCCATTGATCGTCCGGCCTGCGGGCGGTTTTCGTTTTTTGACCCAAACCTGAGAGAATCCAGATGAAAACCTACACCGCAAAACCTGCGGATATCCAGAAGCAGTGGGTGCTGATCGACGCGAAAGGGCTGGTTGTTGGGCGTCTCGCCTCGATTATCGCCAACCGCCTGCGCGGCAAGCACAAGACCACATTCACGCCGTCCATGGATTGTGGCGACAACATCATCGTCATCAACTGTGAGAAGGTGCTTCTCACCGGCAAGAAGCGCGACCAGAAAAAGTATTACTGGCACACGGGCTTCCCGGGCGGCATCAAGGAACGCGTGGCCAAGGACTATCTTGACGGCAAGTTCCCGGACCGCGTGCTGGAGGCTGCCGTGCGCAGGATGCTGCCCGGACACGCCATGAAACGCCAGCAGCTCACCAATCTCCGCATTTACAAAGGCGCCAGCCATCCGCACGAGGCACAGAACCCTGTGGTACTCGATGTGAAGGCCATGAACGCCAAGAATTCTGCAAGGGACTAACGCACCATGGCTGAAGCAAACACACTCGCCGACCTGGGTCAGGCCATGGGGCTTGATCCCGCCGCAGCAGCACCTGTTGTTCTTGCAAAACCCAAGATTGACGCCCAAGGCCGGTCATACGCCACGGGCCGCCGCAAGGAATCGACCGCCCGCGTGTGGATCAAGCGCGGCAAAGGCAAGATCACGGTCAACGGCAAGACGATTGAAACCTATTTCGCCCGCCCCGTGCTCCGCATGATCGTGCAACAGCCGCTGGTCACATCCAATCGCCTGAGTGAACTGGATGTGGTGTGCACCGTTGTTGGCGGTGGTCTCTCTGGCCAGGCCGGTGCGGTGCGCCACGGGC
The DNA here is from genome assembly GCA_031431295.1 of Hyphomicrobiales bacterium. Classification (GTDB taxonomy): domain Bacteria; phylum Pseudomonadota; class Alphaproteobacteria; order Rhizobiales; family Aestuariivirgaceae; genus Aestuariivirga. The sequence continues at coordinate 24,063 of JANPDD010000074.1, forward strand.
TTGCCCGTGCGCTCACCCACTTCGAGCCGGAATTGCGCGGCATCCTGAAAAAGGGTGGCTTCCTCACACGTGACAGCCGTGCTGTCGAGCGCAAGAAATATGGCCGCGCCAAGGCGCGCCGCCGCTTCCAGTTCTCCAAGCGCTAAAGTCGCAATCATTGCACCGGAAAAGGGCCGCATTTGCGGCCCTTTTTCTTGGGCTCAGTTGATGCCGCTGACCCGCACATAGGTGCCGGGGGCGTCTCCCAGAACGGGCAATCCGCCGTCACCCGGAACCGGGGCCGCAATCTTGTCACCTGATCTTGACGTGACCCACTCCAGCCAATGGGGCCACCACGAGCCCTTGTGTTCCTGAGCAGTCTCCAACCACTCGGCATGGGAGGTCGCGGATTTCCCGTCGGTCCAATACTGGTATTTCATGGCGGCGGGCGGATTGACGACTCCCGCAATATGGCCAGAGCCTGAGACCACCAGCGTGGTCTCCCCGCCAAAAAACTGGCCCAACTTGAAAACCGAGGGCAGGGGAGCGATGTGGTCATCGCGCGCGGCGAGATTGTAGATGGGTACTTTCACCTTCTTGAGGTCGATCCTGACATTGTCGAGCACCAGCTTGCCTTGCGCCAGTTTGTTTTCCAGATAGCACTCGCGCAGATAAAATGAATGAACGCCCGCAGGCATGCGTGTTGAATCGCTGTTCCAGTACAAGAGGTCAAACGGCGCCGGATCTTTCCCGAGCAGGTAGTTGTTGACCACATAGGACCAGATCAGGTCATTGGAGCGCAGCAGGTTGAAAGCATCGGCCATGCGTGAACCGGGCAGATAACCCTTGTCCTGCATGCGTTCCTCAATCCATTTGACTTGTTCTTCGTCCACATAGACGAGGAGATCACCGGCTTTTTCGAAGTCAACTTGCGTTGTGAAAAACGTGGCGGCATTGACGCGATTGTCGCCTTTTGCAGCCAGGTAACCCAGCGTGGACGCCACCAGCGATCCGCCGATGCAGAACCCGATGGTGTTGACTTTGGCCGCGCCTGTGGCTTTTTGCACGGCGTCAATGGCGGCGAGGAAACCGTCGCGCATGTAGTCCGAAAAACTCTTGCGCCCCAATTCCTCGTCGGCATTGACCCAGGACATGATGAACACCGTGAGCCCGTTCTCAACGCACCATTTGATGAATGATTTTTGCGGCGTCAGGTCGAGGATGTAATACTTGTTGATCCAGGGTGGGACGATGAGAAGTGGAATTTCGTGGGTTCGCGCCACCTGTGGGCTGAACTGGATCAGTTCAAAAATATCATTGCGGAAAACCACTTTCCCCGGTGTGGTTGCGATGTTTCCGCCCAGTTTGAATGCACTTCCATCAACCTGGCTGATGCGCAGGCGGCCATCGGACTTTCCCAGATCGGCCTTGAGCTTGTCGAGGCCCCTCAGCAGGTTTTCTCCGCTTGTGGCAAGTGTAGTCCGCACCACCTCCGGATTCAGCAGAACATGGTTTGACGGCGAAAGCGCGTTGGCGATGTTCTCCACATAAAAGCGGGCCTTCTGCTTGGTGTGCTCGTCAACGCCCTCGGCGGCATTGACCATCTCCATCGCCCAGCGCGTCGACACGAGATAGATCTGCTTGACGAAATCAAAGACCGTATTTTCAACCCAATCCTTGTCCTTGAAACGTTTGTCGGATTTGCTTGGCACCGCCACGGGTTCAACGGCCATGCCCATGGCCTTGGCCCAGGAGGTGTTCCAGACGTCGCTGTATTGCGCCCACAACTGCCCCTGCGCTTCCATGAGTTTGACGGGATCGGCCAAATGGGCCTGCCACACTTCGCCAAGCGTCTTGCTGACCTGTGCCATGGGAAGAATCTGCTTGTCTGCCTCGTCCTTCTGACTGTCAGAGTTGGCTGCCAGCATGTTGGCAAGTGCTGCGGCCTGTTCTGCCAGCTTGGCAAGATTCGTGGCAAAGCGCGCTGGATCCGGCAGGCTGAAATCTCCGATGGTCGCTGGCTTGGTGTCACTCATGGCATGCTCATGCGATATCGATTTCCGCTCCCGTGCAGTTTAGTGTCAGGAGGCCGCAGGGCAAGGGGTTTCCTTGCCAAACCGGGCCTTGCCCGCCATAAGTCCGGCCAGCATATCAAGGCAAACGCAAAAGTATGACCAACGCACTCAAGCTGGGTATCGCCGGTCTCGGCACGGTCGGAACAGGCGTTCTCGACATACTGAAGAACCATGGCAATTCGCTGACGGCCCGTGCTGGCACAAATTTGGTTGTCACAGGCGTGAGCGCCCGTTCGCGTGGCAAGGACCGTGGCCATGACCTGTCGAAGCTGGCCTGGCACGATGATCCTGCGGCCCTGGCAAGATCCGCCGACATCGACGTTTTTGTGGAATTGATCGGCGGCGACGAAGGCCCCGCCAAGACCGCCGTGGAAGCAGCCCTCGCGGCCGGAAAACATGTGGTCACCGCCAACAAGGCCTTGCTGGCCCGCCATGGCGTGGCACTGGCCCGCTCGGCCGAAGCGGCAAAAGTGTCGCTTGGCTTTGAAGCTGCGGTTGCAGGCGGCATTCCCGTGATCAAGACGCTGCGCGAAGGGTTGGCCGGAAATTCTGTTCGCAAGGTCTTCGGTATCCTCAACGGCACCTGCAACTATATCCTGACCAAGATGGCGAGCGAGGGCCGCAGCTTCTCCGAAGTGCTGGCCGAAGCCCAGAAGCTTGGTTATGCCGAGTCCGACCCGACTTTTGATGTGGGCGGCTTCGACACGGCCCACAAACTCTCCATCCTGGCGTCGCTTGCCTTCGGCTCCCAGGTGAACCTGGATCACATCGTCATCGAGGGCATCGAGGCGATCACCCTCGAAGACATCCGCAACGCCTTCGACCTTGGCTACAAGATCAAGCTTCTAGGCGTCGCCGTGGCCCATGAGGGCGGCTATGAACAGCGTGTCCATCCCACCCTTGTGCCCATGGGTTCTCCCGTTGCTGACACGGATGGCGTTTTCAATGCCGTTGTCATCAAGGGGGATTTTGTCGGCGACCTGATGTTGGAGGGCAGGGGGGCTGGTGCCCACCCCACGGCATCTGCCGTCATGGCCGACATTGTGGACATTGCCCGCGGAAATTTGCGACCGGTATTTGGTGTCCCTGTGGGCGACCTCAAGCCCTACAAACCTGCTCCCCTCAAGGCCCATGAGGGCGGCTTCTATGTGGCGCTCCAGTTGCTCGACAAACCTGGCGCGGTGGCGTCGGTTGCGCGCATCCTGGCGGATGAAAAAATCTCGATCGAAAGCATTGTCCAGCGCGGCAAGGCCGCCAAGGACGAGGCCCGTGCCATGGTCCCCTTCATCCTCATCACCCACGACACGCTGGAACCTGCCATCAGGACGGCGCTTGGCAAGATCGAAAGGGACGGACACGTGGCAGGCACACCCCGCGTGATCCGCATTGAACGGCTTTGAGCGCATAAGGCCCCAAATAGGAGATGCGATGGGAGACGCGATGGGAGATGCGGGCAGGCAAGCCTTCCTGAACGTCACACGCTCCGCCAAGGGCCAGCGCTGGGAAGGGCGTCCACTGGACGGGCGGATGGCGGAAGCCATGGCCCAACAGCACGAACTGCCTGAAATTCTCTGCCGCGTCCTTGTGGGGCGCGGTGTCGGCCCTGACGATGCCGAGGCCTTCCTCAATCCGACACTGCGCGCCTTGATGCCGGAGCCGGCGGCGCTGCGTGACATGGAAAAAGGGGCAGGGCGCCTCGCCCGCGCCATCATCACCCACGAAAAAATCGGCATCATCAGTGACTATGATGTTGATGGCGTCAGTTCGGCGGCACTTCTGAAACGCTTCCTCATGGCTGTCGGCAGCACTGCTGAAATCTATATCCCGGACCGGACAGGTGAGGGCTACGGACCAAGTGAAAAGGCTGTCAGCGCACTGCGTGCCGCTGGCACCGAACTGCTGCTGACCCTTGATTGTGGCGTCCTCGCCCACGACCCGCTGGCCTATGCCGCCGATCTCGGCATGGAAACCATCATTGTTGATCATCATCAGGCTGGTGCAGAGTTGCCGCACGCCCACGCCGTCATCAATCCCAACCGCGCCGATGATATTTCGGGCCAGGGCCATTTGTGTGCTGCAGGCGTGGTGATGATTCTCGTCGCAGCCACGAACCGGCTCTTGCGCGAGCAGGGCCACTACGCAACCAACATTGCCGAACCCAACATGTTGCAGTGGCTGGAACTGGTGGCGCTGGCGACTGTTTGTGACGTGGTGCCGTTGCAGGGGCTTAACCGCGCCTATGTCACACAGGGCCTGAAAATCATGGCCAGGCGCGAAAACCTGGGACTGGCAGCGCTGGCCGATGTGGCCGGCCTCAAGCGCCGCCCGGATGTTTATGCCCTGGGCTTCATGTTGGGGCCACGCCTCAACGCGGCTGGCCGCATCGGCCATGCGGATGAGGCGCTGGCGTTGTTGCTCGCCAACGACAAGGGTGAGGCAGGCAATCTCGCGCGCGCCCTTGATGATCTGAACAGGAAACGCCAGGTGATCGAAATGCGTGCGGTGGACGAAGCCGTGGCCCAGGCAGAACTTTCCGTCGGCCGCGAACGAAAGCCCGCAGTGATCGTCGCGGCGGCAGAGGGCTGGCACCCCGGCGTCGTCGGACTTGTTGCGGCGCGCCTCAAAGAACGCTTCAGGATTCCTGCCTTTGCCCTTGCAATCAATGGAAAAACCGGCCTTTCCGTTGGCTCCGGCCGCTCCATTTCAGGTGTTGACCTGGGCTCAGTCATCCGTTCGGCGCTCGAACAGAATGTGATTGTGAAAGGAGGCGGCCATGCCATGGCGGCAGGCTTGACAGTCAGTACCGACAGGCTTGCCGATCTTCGCCAGTTTCTGGAGGAGGGCCTGGCAGCGGCTGTGGAGCGCGCAAGCACCAATGCCCTGCTCATCGACGGAGCGATGACGGTTGGTGGCGCAACGCTGGATCTCATCGAACTCCTCGAACAGGCGGGACCCTACGGCTCCGGCCACCCTTCACCGCTGTTTGCCTTTCCTGCCCACCGTGTGGTCTACGCGGATGCAGCAGGCACCGACCATGTCAGGTGCACGATCGCCGCCAGTGATGGCTCGCGCATGAAGGCCATTGCCTTTCGCGCCATGGGGACACCGCTTGGCGAATTGCTGTTGTCCGAGCGGCAGTTTCCCGTTCACCTGGCGGGCCGCCTGGTTGTTGACGAGTGGGGTTCGAAACGCCAGCCAAGCCTGCAGATTGAGGATGCGGCATCGGTCTCTTGAGAGGCTTGCCAAGCCCGGAAACGCAACCTATAGAGCGCGGGCCTTTGGTGTTTTGACACTTGCAGGCACCCCAGTGCGCCCTTCGTCTATCGGTTAGGACGACAGCCTTTCACGTTGTAAAGACGGGTTCGACTCCCGTAGGGCGCGCCATTTCTTCACAATCATGGTCGTGCCGGCAGCGCAGAAGTCCTGTCCTGCAAAACAGGACGTGCGAGCAGGAAACTCAAGAGAATAAGTGGCAAGGCCGCGCCAAAAGTCATTCTGACATGGACAAGTTCAGCGAGTATCCCGATGAGCGGCGGGCCGGTGAAAAAGGCTATCCACGAAAGCTGGGTCAGTGCAGCCACATTGATTGCCGCAGGCCGGTCTGTGCGGCGCGCCACGGCAGAAATCGCCAATGGCATCATGACGGCATTTCCTGCCCCCATCAACACGAACCCGATCAAGGCCAGCTCCCACGATGGTGAAAAAGTTGCGGCAATTGCCCCGATCGCCAGTGCGCAAAGCATGCTTTGGGCAACCTTGACAGGACCATACTTGTCCACAAATCCATCGGAAAAAAATCTGGTCAGGAACTGCGCTGTTGAACTTGCCACCAAGGCCAATCCGCCGACAAACGGAACTGCGGTGAATGCATCGCGCATATAGATGACGCTCCAGTCTGAAGCGGCACCTTCATAAATCATGCCCGCAAGCGTAAATACGCCTGCCAGCAAGACCGCCACAGTGGGCACCGCAAATCGCGGGGCCGGTCCGCCCTCAGATGTTGGCCTTTTGGGCGCCGGTTGGAACCGCCACCAGAGCACCACAATCCCGATCAGCAAGAATGCGGCGACACTCAGCAAATGCCAGAAAGGTCCGATGCCTGCATGGCGCACCGCAGCGCCCGAGAATGCTGTTGCCAGAAATCCAAGGCTGTAGGTGGCATGGCAGCGGTTCATGATCCTGCGACCCAACATGAGTTCAGTCCGGTCTGCTTCAACATTGATGACTGTACTTGCGAGCCCCGCCATCATCCCAAGAAAGAAGAGGCATGCGAACAACACCGTCGGGTTGGGTGACAGGCTTGCAAGCGCCGCAAAAAAGCCCATGGCCGGAACAGCAACGAAGAGCGTTTTTTGAAAACCAACAGCTTCAATGTAGGGACTGACAAGGGTTACGGAAACCATCATCCCGGCAGCTGTTCCAATGAGCGCACCGCCAACCGCCGCCTGCTTGACGCCCATGGCCAATTGAATGTCACCGAGGCGGGTGAAGATACTGCCGAAGGCAATGCCGGTCAGGGCGAACGCCCCGAAAACCCGGTACAGTGGCGAAAATGCCAGATTGAATTTCATGCCCCAATCCTCCAACCCGACTTGATCAATTCAACCCGGCCTGGTTCAGCCTGCCGCGCAGTCCGGCCTTGTCAGACGCCTGCCGATAATAGGAGGTGGCCATCAATTCATTGACCGAATAGTCTCGAGCAACATGACGGATTTTTGCCACTGATGCTATTGCGTCTTCCGTTTTTCCAGCGGCAACTTGCGATGCAGCAAGATATGCAAGGGCGCGGGCCCTCGGGAAAGGCATTTTCTGCAGTGATTCAATTGCGAGGAGAAATTCACCCATGGAATAGAGTACCACGCCGTGATCTTCCAGGCACCAAGCAGGAAGGAACGGGTCAAGCATAATGGCCCGTTCAATATGCTTCAGCCCATTTTGTGGCTCACCGTAATAGGCCCAGTAGACCGCTGAACTGGCAAGCAGGTAGGCATCGCTCGAATTGAGTTCTATGGCGCGCTCGATGTGCCGGATGCCATCCTCGTAGTCGCCGCGATAAAGATGTATGGCCCCGGCAACCCGCTGAATTTCAGCGTCATGCTCATCTATGGATAGCGCATAGTGAATCTGTTTCAGTCCGGGATCAAAAAGGTATTCGGGCGCGTACCAGCTGACAGAGCAAAGCCGCCAGGCCAATGCGCGGGCAAAACCGGGGTCAATGTCGATTGCCTCAGAGAAGTGCGAGAATGCGTTGCGCGCGTTGTCAGGGGAGATGCCAGCGCGTCGATGGGCGGCCAAACCGCGGAGATACCATTCATAAGCGCCGAGGTCCTTGGTTACTGCGCGTTCGGCTCGTTGGACTTCAGAATTTTCAGCACTTCGAAAAATCGCGGTGGCGATTTGGTTTGTGAGTTCACCTTGGGCGGAATGAATGCTTTCGAATGCACCGTCGAAATGATGACTGAGGACAAGGCGGTTTTCGCGCAGGTCTGAAAGTGTCAGTCTTATCTGCAGTTTGTCGCCATGGCGAAAGACATTGCCGTCAACAAGATAGTTTACCCCGAGCGCACTTCTGGCGCGTTCGGAAGGCAGACCCATGCTCTTCAGGGATTGCCCGGCAGATGGCGCCGCTACAGTGAGGTTGCGGTACCGGGACAGGCGATGGGTGATTTCCTCGGCCAAGAGGTCTCCCAATGCGAACTCTCCGGCATTTGGGGATCTGTCGTTCAAGGGCAATACGCCGACCGAGAATTCGGAAAGTGGCTCTCTCTGAGGTGAGAGTACTGTCGGGTTGACTTGAAGTCGGTGGCGCCGGATTTCGGAAACAAGCCTGTGGCTGGGCGTACCGTCAGGGCCAACGCGTCCCGGCTCAAATGCAAATGGCGACCAATGCCGGAATTGCTCGAAAGTCTGTCCAGAAACAACAATGTCCCCTGGTTCGGCGCATGCAACCAACTTCGCGGCTGACTCGCAATCACTCTCCCTGTTTCCGGTGTCCGAAACAACCGCAGTAATGGTGGCATTTGGATTTAACGCCTGTCGGCGGATTTCGAGAGCTTCCACCAATGCGTGTTCCGCGCTGTCGAAACGACGCTGTGCAAACAATGCGCCATCCGGAGGCTGCGGTGCTGTAAAAACCAGAACCGGCTTTGCAGTTGGATAGCGCTTGAATGCTTCGCCGGATTGCTTGCCTGCGGAAGCTCCAAACGGCACAACATGTCTTCGAGCGCGAATTTCTGATGCAAGTTTTCGGGTTTGCCCCTCAGGTTCAATCTGAAGTTCCTTCGCCAAAATTTTCTGGCACTTTTCATACTGTAACAGCGCCTCATCAGACCGCCCGAGTGCTTCCAGGGCTGCCATGAGGTTTCTGTACAGGGTCTCACGGAGGGGATCATAGGTAAGTGCCAGGGAGAGCCACTCTGCCGCAGAAGCAAATTGCCCTTCAACAAATGCCCGATCTGCAATCTTTTCAAGATGCGCAGTGAGGCGTGAACGTATCATATTGCGCTGGGAGACCATCCAAGTTTCAAATTCGGGCGCGGAAACGGAAAACCCCTCCAGGAACGCTGGCAATTCCGCGAGTTTTCCCGGCTCGTCTCCTGCAAGCGTATCCAACAAGACGCGGGCATCTATTTCTATGCCCTCTGAATGAAGGATGACTTTATCGAACGGTACCATGATTGGATCATGCCCCGCCTTCTTGAACAGCTTTCGCAGCAGACTGAGCGTTTGGCGAAGGTTGGCACGGGCCTGTTCCTCGCCACTGTCGCCCCAGAGGAGGGTGGCCAAATGACTGCGGGCGATATGTTCATCAGCCCGCATGGCAAGGTAAGCAAGCAATGCCATGGACTTGCGCGAGGGATGATCAAACCGGCGTTCCCCTGCAAGCAGCACCGGCGAACCAAGCAGCTGAATTCGCATGATTTTTGCACTCCCACCGTCGACGCTGCCTGAAATTACGCTTCTATCACGCTGGTGCCTATGAGTCTCGAACGGCCTTGATGCTTCATGGGCTACCGGAAAAAGCCAAATCAGTGGCATCCGAGAAGGAAATCAGACCATGAAACGCTACGTCATCGAACGGGACATTCCGAAGATTGGGTCTTTCGAAAAGGTACAGCTCCGCGATGCGTCCAAGACATCGAATTCTGCCCTCTCGAAACTTGCTCCCCATGTTCAGTGGGATCATTCCTACGTCGCAGCAAACAAGACCTTCTGCGTTTACCTGGCGGAAGATGAAACGGCCATCCGCAAGCACGCCGAACTGAGTGGCTTCCCTGCGAATGTGATCACGGAAATCTCGACGATCATCGATCCAACGACGGCCAGTGCGAGGTAAAACCGGGGAGAAACCACAATGTCTGTTGAAGAAGATCAGATTCACCTTGCCGAGCAAGAGTGGCTGGAAGACTGGAAGGGTGGCCCCACGCGGCTGCGGTGGACAGAACTTCCGCTGCAGGTCGGTGATGCCGCACCCGACATTGAGTTGTTGGACATGTCTGGTGCCAAGGTCCGGCTCAGCTCATTCTGGGGTAAAGGGCCGGCCGTGATCGTCTTCCTCAGGCATTTTGGCTGCAGCTGCGCTTTTGACCGCGCCAAAAGACTGAAGGATGAATGCGCCGCCTTGCTCGAAGAGGGGGCAACCGTGATTGCCATCGGGCAGGGTGAACCTGCGCGGGCGAAGCGGTTTTCCGAGCAGCGTGAATTGCCCTGCGGGCTTCTCTGCGACCCGGAACGCCGCGCCTATGCAGCGTTCAACTTGCTGGAGGGACGGCCTTCGCTCGTCGTTTATGGCATGCCCGATGAATTTTTGCGCCGCGACTTGGAAACCGGCACAAAATTTCAGCAGTCACGCCATGGAACCGGGCGCGCAGCGGTGGACAGCCCGTGGCAGCTTCCGGGCGATTTCGTCGTCGGACAAGATGGCGTTCTCCAGTTGACCCACCGTGCGCAGTTTTGCGACGACTACGTCGACCAGCAGGTCTTGCTTGCTGCCATCAGGGAGGCAGTGCTCGGCCTCTAGCTTGGAAATTGAAACTTACCCGCTACCCTTGCTTGCCGGTGCGCCCACTGCCTGCCCGGTCGAACCCCTGATGACCAGATGCACGGGCAAGACCACTTGCGTCGGCGGCGCGTTCTCAAGAATCATCCGCGTCGCCAACCGCCCCTTCTCGATGAGCGGTTGGGCAATGGTCGTAAGCCCTGGACTTGCCTCTGCGGCTTCAGGAATGTCATCAAAACCAATGACTGAAATATCCTCCGGAACCCGAAGTCCGCGCCATTTGGCAACTTTCAGCATGGCCAAGGCAATGGTGTCCGACATGGCAAGAATGGCAGTTGCATTCGGTGCTCTTTCACACAAAAGTTTTGCACCTTCCTCCGAGTTTTCCGCCGTTGTATGGCTTTCAACAATCGGCACTTGGTCGAGCGAGAGGCCAGCGGTCCGTAAACCATCGCTGTAACCAGCGAGTTTGGCCCGGTCGATGGGGTAACTTGACTCGCGTTGCCGGTTCTCGCCTGCAGGGTAAAAGACGGACTGTCCCGGTTTGCGCATGACAGCTTGGATGGCAAATCGCCGATGGCCCAAGGCCAGCAAGTGTTCAACAGCAATTCTGGCACCTTTGTATGCCTCGATGCTGATGGAGTGGACATGCGGACCAGCATCAACGTCAAGGACGACAAATGGAACTTTGCGGCGCCTGACGGAAACAATATCAACCTCGCTACTATGGCCAAGAATGAAACCATCGACGACAGCGTTGCGGATGGCCCAGTCCTTGCGATCTTCTGTGCCCGAAATGATCAGAAGGTTGCAACTTCGGGCATCGCACTCTGCGGCAATCCCGGACAGCAGCCGGCGCGAAAATGCATTTTGCAACATGCCGAAAACTGAAATTTCGGATGCTGGCACAAAGCCAATGGCATTTGCCTTGGCGCCCATCAGCAGCCGCCCACGGGGGTCCGGCCCCGCGTAGCCCAATTGCTGCGCTGCAGCCTCCACCCTGGCCTTGAGGGCAGGGCGCACGCTGTCCGGGCGGTTGAAGGCGTTGGAGGCAGTACCCAGTGAAACCTTGGCTGCACGTGCGATATCGGAAAGTGTGATCGGTCTTTTCATGGGTGCTGATAGATCATGTGGTCATGCTTGAAGCGCTTCATATATTGCTTGACATGGAATTACTTCAAGGTTAATTCTCGATTTGAAGCGCTTCACTTTTGTTCCGCAGGCGCTGCCCCAGTATATGAGGTCCCCATGGAACTTGCCTATGATACTGATCTGGCGTCGAAAATCCTGCTGAGCGTAGCCAGCATCGGCTATGGGTTTGTGACCATCAAAGCCGATTTCAATGCCACCCATGCCACCAATCCGAAATGGACACCGCATGCGCGTTTTCACGTGGTGTGGCAGGTGCTGAGTTACTCAGGCATCGCAACCCTGGCCCTGGGCCTGATCTGGCTGAAGGGGGACATGCCGCAGGAGCGTCTCTATCTGGCAGCGGCAATGGCAGGTGCTGTTTATGGAGCCTTCTTCGTGAGCGTGCTGGCGCGGCCCATGTTTGGCGGCACACTCTATGATGAGAATGGCTATCCGCCCTTTGCGGCGCCGATTGGCCCCTCTGGCTCGCAATGGGACGTGAACGTCACTGTGTTTTCGGTGCTGACCGCAATTCTGGTACTCGGCGTCATTTTGGCCTGATTTCCGGCAGGAGAATTGAAATGCCAAATGTCATTGCAACACACGCTGTAGGCGACATGGAGACATGGCTGGCAGGTGGCACCGAGCGGGATTCCTTGTTCAAGGTGTTTTGTTCTGGCTACCGCATCTATCGCCATGCCGAGCAGCCAAAGGTTTCCATTGTTTGGGAGAACGTTGACATGAAAAAGTTCGAGCAGGTTCTCTCTCACCCGGACGCGGCTGAGGCAGAACGGCGCAACACAGTCATCCGACCCATCGACATCTTCTTCGAAATCAGCGGCGGCAGGTAACCAACGAAGCCCTGAAGCGCGATGCGCTTTTAGGGAATTGATCCAACTTTTAACCCGATGTGCAACGTGTGGAGGAAGAGATGAATAAGCTCTTGTCGTATCTGCTTGCGTTCCTGTCACTCAGTGAATTTGCCCATGCCGGAAAAGCACACATGCTCAACGGCGTGTTTTGCCAAACGGAAGCACAGGCGCGGATGGCTTTGGAGTTGTTTGACAACGGCCTTTCCATGCCGGCCGCAGTCATGGCCGTCAATCACGAAAGTGTTGGCTGCGTCCTTGCGGACAGCATCAAATATGTCATCACCCAACCCGTGATCATTGAGTCCGGCTTGCGGCGCGGCATTGAATTGACGCTCTACGGTGGAAGGGCCATTGCCATTCTGGTGGGAGAAAACCCACGCGAACTGGAACCGCCGGTCCCCATCTACTTCGTGCTCAACCGAAAGCTGGACGATGCTGCCCGCCTGAGTGGCACGTGATTTCGAACCTTGCGCCAACTTCGCCGACGCGCCAATCTGCGCAGCAAGTGGTGAGGAAATTGCATGTTCGAGGATCTAAGGAACAAGGTTGTGCTGGTCACCGGCGGTGTCACAGGCATTGGCGGGGCGGCCTCACTTGGTTTTGCCAGGGCCGGAGCCAAAGTCCTGGCGCAATACTTTGGTGGTGGCAAGGAATTGAATGCCATTGAAGCCGCTGGCATCAAGACGCTCCAGTTGGATCTCACGGATACGGGTGCTCCAGAAGCGCTTGTTGCCGCCGGGCTGAAGACGTTCGGTCGCATTGACGTGCTGGTGAACAATGCGGGCAGCCTCGTTGCGCGCACGCCCCTCGAAGGTTTGACAGATGAGTTTATCAACAAGGTGTTCGATCTGAACTGCCGTCAGCTTATCCATTGCTGCCGCCTTGCCGGCAACCAGATGATTGAGCAGAAGTCAGGCAGCATCATCAATGTCACCTCCATTGCAGCACGTCAGGGGGCAAGCCCCGGCGGCAGTGTTTATGCGGGAGCCAAGGCATTCGTTTCGGCGTTCACCAAAACAATTGCCAGGGAATTGGTGGGGCATGGCATTCGTGTCAATGCGGTGTCGCCCGGCACCATCCATACAGCGTTCCATGATCGCTTTTCGTCGGCTGAGAAACGTGCCGCCACTGCCAAAACCATCCCGATGCAACGCCTCGGCCTGGCGGATGATTGCACCGGCACATTTCTCTACCTCGCAAGCGATGTCGCCTCCGGCTACGTCACCGGTCAGGTGATTGAAGTGAACGGCGGTCAGTTGATGGCGTGAAAAACCTGGATTCAAAGCAATTGCCGGTCAGCGGGGACGTCTTCGCGCCGGACGGCTCCGAGGTGCGGATCCTCTGCGCAAGCCAGCGCGGATCAATGGCACACTTCAAGCTGTTGCCAGGACAGACATCAAAACCTGTTGCCCACCGGACGGTTGAAGAGCTGTGGTACGTGCTGTCCGGAACCGGGCAGATGTGGCGAAAACAGCACGACGCGGAAGACCTTGCCGAATTGCGGCCGGGCCTGTCCCTGACAATCCCGGTTGGCACCTCGTTCCAGTTCCGCTGCGACGGGGCAACGCCTCTGGAAATTGTTGCCGTGACAATGCCACCCTGGCCCGGCGCGAACGAGGCCTACGACGTTCCCGGCAAGTGGTGACCTACCAGCTTCCGGTGTTGGGCATTGAAATCCAGGGTTCGCTGAGGGGCAGGGCATCTCCCTTTTGCAAGATCTCAATGGAAATGTTGTCCGGCGTTTTGACAAAGGCCATGCGCCCGTCGCGGGGCGGGCGGTTGATGGTGATGCCTTTGCGCTGAAGCATGGCGCAGGTGTCGTGGATATTGTCGACTTGGATGGCAAGATGGCCAAAGTTCCGTCCACCTGTGTAGATTTCAGGATCCCAGTTGTAAGTCAGTTCCACAGGCGCATCGGGGCTTTCCGGTGCGGCAACGAAAACAAGCGTAAACCTGCCTTTTTCGCTTTCGTGGCGGCGCTGTTCGACAAAGCCCAGGGTATTGATGAAGAAATCCAGGGACTGTTCAAGATTCGAAACCCGAATCATGGTGTGAAGATACTTCATGTCTAAACTTCTTGTTGATTCTGGTCGGGAAATGCCGTGGTTTGCGAATCACTCCTTCGCAGAATCCATTGCCCGTGCAAAGTGTCGGAGCTGATTCAAACGCAAAAGTGCTCCGTCGGCGGACAGTCGATGTTCCCAAGTTTCCGATTCCATGGAGAAATTCCGCGTTGCTGTGCATGTTGCGGCGCAATGCCGATCTTTCCACTGGAGTTTTCAACGGCAAGCTGAACGCCCCTGTACAAACAGCCAATTATTTGTTCAAACAATGACACTGGGCAGAGGCTGTGTCCTTTGGGGTTGGTCTGTAATGGCGGCAAGAGAAGAAGGCCAGGCAGTTGCTGGGCATGTGGGGCACGTATCTGCGGAGCCCAGCGTCAACATCATCAAGGTCGATGGCCTGGTGAAGTGGTTTGACGTCGGCAGGGGCTACGGCTTCATCATTCCGGACAATGGGCTTCCGGATATCCTGTTGCATTTGTCGTGCCTGAAGCGGGATGGCTTTGACGCACCATTGGAGGGCACCCGCGTTTCCTGTGAGGTTGTGGCCCGGCAAAAGGGTTACCAGTGCCTCAGGGTTCTGGCAGTTGACCAGTCAACAGCCATTCACCCGGTCGAGCGCAAGGCCCGTACCCACAGCGAAGTTGCGGCGACGAGCGGCTGGATCCGCGCCAAGGTCAAGTGGTTCAATCGCGCCCGCGGTTTTGGATTTGCGACCGAAGGGGATGGCCAGGGCGACATTTTTGTCCACATGGAAGTCATGCGCAAAACTGCCATTGGGGAGTTGGTGCCAGACCAATGGATCTATGTGCGCTACGGTGACGGCAACAAGGGCAAGATGGCAACTGAAGTCCGCCTCAGCTTGGACGAAGGTCCAGCCCACACCAACTGACTGTCCGGCCCGCCAGCCGCATTTTCGCTGCATTCTGCCAACACATGGTCACCATGAATCAGTTTCGCGCAATGTTCCTTGCGGTCCTGTGCCTGTTTCTTGGACTGGCCGCCCATGCCAGTGCGCAGGAACCGGCGAGGATGGAACCCCTCACGATTGTCACGGACAAGGCAGCGATAATTTTCACCGCTGAAATCGCTGACAATGATGACCTGCGCGCCCGGGGCCTGATGTTTCGTCATGTGTTGCCGGAGGACCGCGCCATGCTTTTTGACTTTGGTGAACCGCGTCCCGCCGCCATGTGGATGAAGAACACCTATATCTCGCTCGATATGCTCTTTGTTCGCAACGACGGCACCATTGCTGCCGTCGCCGAGAACACCGAGCCCCTGTCCCTGCAAACGATCAGCGTGCAGGAACCGGTGAAGGCCGTGGTGGAGGTCGCTGCAGGCACCGTCAAACGCCTGGGCATCAAGCGCGAAGACAGGGTATTTCATTCCATCTTCACGCCAGAGGAAGACACGCAGTAAGGCTTGCGGATACCGGGCCAAATCGGTATTGGCTCAGCCCAACGAAGGGCAATCGGGGCGTAGCGCAGTCTGGTAGCGCACCTGCCTTGGGCGCAGGGGGTCGCGAGTTCGAATCCC
>JANPDD010000075.1:0-4125 GCA_031431295.1 Hyphomicrobiales bacterium
TTGGATGAAACCGTACCCATCGGCCCGGCCACGATGGAGAATCGCTTTTTCTTCGAATGGGACAAGGATGATATTGATACCTTGAAGATGATGAAGGTTGATGTGCTGGCGCTGGGCATGCTCACCTGCATCCGAAAGGCATTTGACCTGATCCGCGTTCATGAAGGCAAATCATATGATCTCGCCACGGTGCCGCGCGAGGATCCCGCAGTGTATGAAATGCTGCAAAAGGCCGATGCCATTGGCGTGTTCCAAGTCGAAAGCCGGGCCCAGTTGAGCATGCTGCCACGGCTTAAACCGACCAATTTTTATGATCTGGTCATTGAGGTCGCCATTGTAAGGCCTGGTCCCATTCAAGGAGATATGGTGCATCCCTATCTCCGCCGTCGAAGCGGAAAAGAAAAAATCGACTATCCGTCGCCAGCCCCCGGCATGGGCAACAAGGACGAGTTGCGTGATGTTTTGGGCAAAACGTTTGGTGTCCCCCTGTTTCAAGAACAGGCGATGAAACTCGCCATTGTGGCGGCTAAATTTACGGCAGAAGAAGCCAATGGCCTACGCCGTGCCATGGCTACCTTTCGCAATGTCGGCACCATTGATAATTTTAAGGGTAAGTTCGTGGGTCGCATGGTGGCGCGCGGCTATGAACCGGATTTTGCCGAACGCTGCTTCAAACAGATTGAAGGTTTCGGCTCTTATGGCTTTCCGGAAAGCCACGCAGCAAGTTTTGCGCATCTTGTCTATATCTCAGCGTGGATCAAAAAACACCACCCTGCTGCTTTTGCCGCAGCGCTTTTAAATTCACAGCCCATGGGCTTTTATGCGCCGGCCGAAATCGTACGCGATGCCCGTGAGCATGATGTGGAGACACGCCAGGTGGATGTGAACTTCAGCGATTGGGACAATACCCTTGAAGTTAGCACGAGTGGTGGTTTGGCCTTGCGTTTGGGCTTCAGGCAGGTGGATGGATTCCGTGAGGACGGGGCCAGGTCGCTTGTTGATGCGCGCGGCAACGGTTATCGTACGGTGGCAGATGTGGCTAAAAAGGCCAGGCTGTCCAAGCGTGCCCTTATCATTTTGGCAGAAGCCGACAGCTTTCAATCTATTGACATGGATCGCCGTGAAATCCTCTGGGCCGTGCGCCGCTTGCCGGACGATGAGGATTTGCCACTCTTTGCCGTGTCTTGTACCGAAGAGCAGCCGGATGAGGAGATTGCACCCTTGCCCGTAATGCCTTTGAGCGAACATGTCGTGGCGGACTATCAGATGTTGCGGCTTTCCCTGAAGGCGCACCTGATGTTCTTCCTGCGCGATTTTTTCTGCAAGGAAGGTGTTTTGAGTTGTGCTGAAGTCAACACGGCAAAGGATGGCGTCCGCGCTTCATGTGCAGGCATTGTGCTGACCCGTCAGATGCCGGGTGATTCCGGCGTGGTGTTCGTCACGTTGAGCGATGAAGCCGGGGTCGCCAATGTTGTGGTTTGGCCGAAACTGGTCTCGGTGTTTCGCCGCGAAATCATGGGTGCTCGGCTGATGCTGGTAGAAGGGAAGGTGCAACGGGGAGAAGGTGACGTGGTACACCTTGTGGCGGAACGTATTTTTGACCGATCTGATGAATTGCACCGTCTTTCCGAGGATGAGCAGAATTCCCCTTCTCGGCGGGCACAGGCTTCAAGCTTGCACAGGCACCCACGCAATGTGCGCACCGTGCCAAAATCACGAGATTTTCACTAGACGCAAAGGAAACGACAATGATCAGAGTCGGAATTGGCGGATGGACCTACGAACCTTGGCGCGGCACCTTCTTTCCGGAGAAGCTGCCGAAAACAAAAGAACTGTTCCATGCCAGTCGGCGTGTGACCTCGATTGAGGTCAACGGGACATTCTATGGCACATTCAATGCGAAAACCTTTGGCAAATGGTTTGACGAAGCACCAGACAATTTTATTTTCTCACTCAAAGCGCCACGCTTTGCGGTG
The DNA here is from genome assembly GCA_031431295.1 of Hyphomicrobiales bacterium. Lineage (GTDB taxonomy): Bacteria > Pseudomonadota > Alphaproteobacteria > Rhizobiales > Aestuariivirgaceae > Aestuariivirga. The sequence continues at coordinate 1,977 of JANPDD010000075.1, forward strand.
AGCCGTCGTGTGTTGGGTGAGGCTGGACCGTCCATCGCGAAATTTTTTGAAAGCGGCGTGAGTGAGCTCAAATCAAAACTTGGTCCAATCTTGTGGCAGTTACCGCCATTCAAAAAATACGATGCAGAGGACATTGAAGTTTTTCTCGCGTTGTTACCAAAAACTGTTGACAACATTGCGCTACGCCACGTTCTGGAAGTGCGGCATGAAAGTTTTCAGACTGAAGAATTCATCCTTCAAGCCCGCAAGGCCAATGTTGCCGTGGTCCTCGCCGATACTCCAAAATATCCACTGATTGCTGATCTCACATCAGACTTTGTGTATTTGCGCCTGCAAGACGCGAAAGCCGAGATCGAAACCGGATATGGGCCTGAGGACTTGCAGGGATGGACAGTGCTGGCGCGCTCTTGGGAAAAAGGCCAAGAGCCAGAGCAATTTCCCCTTATCGCGCCGCCCGGTAGTCCGCGTCAATCACGCGATGTGTTTGTCTATTTTATCAATGGCGCCAAGGAGCGTGCGCCCGCAGCTGCCGAAGCGATGCTTGAGAGACTGGCGCGCTCGGCAGATTGAGGACCATCGAATTCACACTCCAGCCCGAGCTAAACGCTTCCCATGAACACCTCTGCGCACACGCCAGCGGTGAACGGGAAACTGTTTGGCGTTGCGCCGCGCCCATCGCCGTTGCATCAACCGCCCAGACGGGCAAATATGAGGCCGAGACTCTACAAATAACTGGAACGTAGTTGGGGCTCAGGTCAAGTTTGGGCTTCATGCCGCCTGCGGTTTCGGGGTCGCATTTGGGAGCGACCGACCAGTTGATGTAGATATGGGACTGATTGTCCTGATAACCGTTCACATGGGGCCAGCCGTAATTTTTGCCGGCGGCGAGTAGATTGATTTCATCGTCGCTCGAAGGCCCTTGTTCGCTCGAATAGAGGTCACCGTTCGAACCGAAGACGAGGCCCTGCGGATTACGGTGACCAACGGTAAACACATGGCTTCTGACACCATCGATCTTGGGATTGTCCTTGGGGATAGAGCCGTCCGCCGCGATGCGTAAAACCTTGCCGCGATAGGCTGACCAATCCTTGTCCTTGACCTCGGCGCTGGTTGGAAGGAGCTGCGACTCGATCGGCTTGCAGACGCTGGCGAATTGATTGTGGCCCTGCTCGCCGTTGGAATAATAGAGCATGCCGTCCGGCCCGAACTTGATGCGCCCGGCATTGTGATCTTCCCCGGCGGGAATGCCTGAGACGAGATCGACCGGATCCACGAGTGTCTCTGCCTTTGCGTCCCAATGTTACTGAACGATCTTAGAGCGCCTGTCTTTCACGGCACCCGACTTGCCGCCGTCATAGGTATAGGCGACATAGACGGAATCATGGTCCTTACCCATTCCGAGTTCCGGGTGAATTGCCAGGCCGAGCAGGCCTTCATGCTGCTTGCCGACAAAAACCTCATCAATGGTGACGGCCACGGATTTCACACCCGTCTCCAGGTCGATGCGGCTCACCCGCTTGCCCATGCGCTCGGTGATCCAGAGGAACTGGTCGTGCGCCCGCCCGATTTGCCGCTCTACGACAACACAGCCAAAGTTGGATTTGGACTTTGGCGATACATTGAATTCAGCTTTCCATTGGCACTCATCGTTCTCGTTCTCGGTCTCGGCGCAAGGCATTATGCGTGCATGACAACGTTTGCGGGCGCCAAGGCAGGTATGTGTTTTGGGGCTTCGCGATTTTCCTGGCGGCAATGCAGGTCTGCGCGAACTTCGGCCCGCCACCCTCTTCGCCAAACTCCATGGCGGTCACTGCGCTCGCGTTCCACGCTGTGCTGGCGCTGGCAGCTTATTGGGTCGAGCGAATCGCAGTCGCCCCAACCGAGGTGAAGCGGGCGCAGTAGAGCAAATCCCGGAAAAGTTGAAGACTTTTGCGACAAGGATTTGCTCCAAGACATGAATCCGGTGCGATTCCTTCTAGGCTTGATGATCCCATCAAGCCGGGAAGCGCACTAGAGCACGATCTTGCTTGTTTGAATCGAAGTGGGATTCCCAAATCATCTTCTTTGTGATTCAAGATGTCGGCTGGATTGGAGGCTGGCATGGATGAGCAAGTACTATTCCCTTGATCTTCGCAGACGGGCGGCGCGC
>JANPDD010000076.1:0-6484 GCA_031431295.1 Hyphomicrobiales bacterium
ATACCAAAACAATACCAAACTGGAAAGATCTTTTTTACCATGTTTTGTATATTGTAAACGCTGGGTTATTTGTCAGTCGGGGAATGGTTAATAGATTCTTCTCGACAAGTGGTTTTATTTTGGTATTGTCATGGGTATGTCTCTCGCCCGACCGAGCACTGAACTCAGCCTTCCGGATCTTGTCGGCTTTGACACGTGGGGCGACGCGAAAATTCTGGCAGCCCTGCTGGCCGGGCAGCGCCGGGCACTTGATGCTGTTGAGCGGGCGTTTCCTGTTCTCGCTCAGGCCGCTGTGATCATTGCCGATAAAATCGCCGGTGGTGGACGGCTGATCTATGCCGGTGCAGGAACGTCGATCCGCGTTGCCGTGCAGGATGGCAGCGAACTGCCCGCGACGTTCGGCATGCGCGAAGAGCAATTGGACTATTTCATTGCCGGCGGACGTGATGCCATGTTCGATACACTCGCTGATGCCGAGGATGACATGGAAGCGGGGGCGGCCGCGGCCGAACTCTGTACAAGCAAAGACGTTTTGGTCGCAGTCGCCGCGTCCGGCCGCACACCCTACACCTGTGGCGCAGCGCGGCGCGCACAGGAAAAGGGAGCCGCAGTTATTGCCGTGGTGAACAACGCCAACTCGCCGCTCGCTGAAGTGGCCGCTGTTGAAGTGTTGCTCGAAACAGGTCCTGAAGTCATCTCCGGCTCCACCCGCTTGGGGGCTGGCACGGCGCAAAAGGCGGCACTCAATCTCATTTCAACGTTGGCCCACACCCGGCTTGGCGCCATTCATGACGGGTTGATGGTCAATGTGCAGGCGGGCAATGCCAAGCTCGCGGCGCGGGCGCGCAATATCGTCGTTGCCCTCACGGGTGTGAGCGAAAGTGCCGCGACCCAGGCGCTGTCGAACAGCGGTGGACACATCAAGCCTGCCGTACTGCTGTGCAAGGGCGCGGAAAATCTGGTTGCAGCACAACGCATTCTGGCCGGGAGCAAGGAAAATTTGCGGCTGGCCTTGTCACGCTTGAACGAGGCAGGATAGCCTCAAACCAATCAACGGAGGAAAAGGAGAAAACCATGTTGAAAACGACCCTGAAATCACTGCTGCTCATCGCGGTGGCGACAACGGCCATGGCCGGTGCTGCTTCTGCAGGCAACATCACCATTGAAAGCTGGCGCAATGACGACGCCACCATCTGGAAGGAACAGATTATTCCTGCTTTCCAGGCGAAAAACCCTGGCATCACAGTTGAATTTTCGGCAACGGCGCCCAAGGAATATGATGCCGCGCTGAATGCCCGTCTTGAAGGCGGCACGGCTGGCGACATTATCACTTGTCGCCCGTTTGACCGTTCGCTGAAGCTCTACGAAAAGGGTTTTCTTGCCTCGCTGAACGACCTGCCGGGCATGGCGGGCTTTTCCGATGTGGCCAAGAGCGCCTGGTCCACTGACGATGGAAAAACCACGTTCTGCGTGCCGATGGCCTCGGTGATCCACGGCTTTATCTACAACAAGGACATCTTCGCTGAACTGAAACTCACCGAGCCCAAGACCGAAGAGGAATTCCTGGCGGTTCTCGAAGCCATCAAGGCCGACGGGAAATATGTGCCATTGGTGATGGGCACGAACGACACCTGGGAAGCCGGCACCATGGGCTTCCAGAACATCGGGCCCAACTACTGGAAGGGCGAGGAAGGCCGCAAGAAGCTGATCGACGGAACCGCCAAGTTTACCGATCCGGAATATGTGAACGCCTTCGCGGCAATTGCAAAGTGGGCGCCCTATATGGGTGATGGCTACAAGGCCCAGACCTATCCTGACAGCCAGAACCTCTTTGGTCTCGGCAAGGGCGCTGTCTATGCGGCGGGATCGTGGGACATTTCCACTTTCCGCGGCCAGAGCGTGCCCATGGGTGCCTTCAAGGCTCCGGCACCGGCAGGTTCTGCCGATTGCTACATTTCGGATCACACCGACATCGGCATCGGCATGAACGCCAAGTCGGCCAACGCCGCTGACGCGAGGGTTTTCCTCGACTGGATCGGCTCTGAAGAGTTCGCCAATATTTTCGCGAACGCACTGCCGGGGTTCTTCCCGCTGTCCAACGCCAAGGTGACTCTCAAGGACGACGTGGCACAGACATTTGTGGGCTGGCGCGGTGAGTGCAAATCCACCATCCGCAACTCGTACCAGATCCTGTCACGCGGCACTCCCAATCTCGAGGATGATCTCTGGAACGTTTCCGCCCAGGTGATCAACGGCGCGATGACACCGGATGCCGCTGCGGCCCAAGCCGAAGACGGGCTGAAAAAATGGTACGCGCCGCACCAGAAGTGATGTGACACAAACGGGGCCGCTGGCAACAACGCCAGCGGCTTTTTTTTGGGGGACGGGAACATGGCATCGGGACAGGACACCGGCATTGTCGGCATGGACCGGGCAACCTATCTGCGCCTGCTCGTTTTCTTCCTTGCACCCGCCGTGCTGGTCTATTCGGCTTTTTCGATCTATCCCCTGCTCGCCACGATTTTCAATTCACTCTACCTGCGCCAACCCGACGGCGCCTACATCTTCAACGGGCTCGGCAATTTCCACACGCTGCTGACCGACACCACGTGGTCGGTGCCGTTCTGGAACGCGTTTCGCAACAATTGTTATTTCTTCCTCATCCACATGCTGGTGCAAAACCCCATTGGCCTGGCACTTGCGGCCATGCTGAGCCTGCCGCGCCTGCGCTTGCGCGCCACCTATCGCACTTTGATCTTCATGCCGACAATGCTTTCGGTTGTCATCATAGGTTTTTCCTGGCAGTTGATCCTTTCGCCGCTCTGGGGCATCTCGAAAATGCTTCTGAACACATTCGGCCTCGGTTTTCTTTTTGCACCTTGGCTGGGCCAGGAATCCACGGCCCTCATCACCATTTCACTGATTTCCGTGTGGCAGTTTGTGGGCATTCCGATGATCCTGATCTACACCGCCTTGCTGGCGATCCCCGAGGAGCTTATCGATGCGGCGACGGTTGACGGCCTCAACCAGTTCCAGGCCTTCATCTGGGTGAAGCTGCCCTTGATCCTGCCCACCATCGGGCTTGTGTCAATCCTCACCTTCGTCAACAATTTCAACGCGTTTGACCTGGTTTATGCCATGAAGGGCGCGATCGCCGGTCCAAATTTCGCAACCGATATCATGGGCACCCTGTTCTACAGGACTTTCTTTGGCAACCAGTTGCGCGAAGGTGACCTCTCGATGGGGGCCACGGTCGCCACGATGATGTTCGTCATCATTCTCGTGGGCGTCATGTGCTATCTCTTCCTCGTCCAGCGCCGCATGCAAAGGTATTCATTCTGATGCGAAAGTCAGCTTCCGCCTTTGCAGTCCACGGCATCCTGATCCTCTACACGGCGCTTGCCCTGTTCCCGATCCTTCTGGTGATCATGAACTCGTTCAAGGCGCGCAAGGCAATCTTCGCAGCACCGTTGTCGTTTCCGACACCGTCGACCTTCTCGCTCGTCGGCTATGACAAGGTTTTCGGAGACAGTGCAGTTTTCAGTTACTATATCAACTCGATCACGGTCACCGGCGGCACGATTTTCTTCACGCTGCTGTTTGGCGCCATGGCCGCCTGGGCGCTGACCGAATACAAATTTCGCTGGAACACGACGCTTGCCCTCTTCTTGGCAATTGGCATCATGGTACCGATCCGCCTTGGCTCGGTTTCGATCATCCAGCTCATCGTGGAATTGAACCTGATCAACACGCGGACCGCCCTCGTCCTCGTTTACACGGCACAGAACCTGCCGCTGTCAATTTTCATTCTTTCGGAATTCATCGCCCAGATCCCCAAAGACCTGCGCGAAGCCGGGCGTTGCGACGGGCTCTCCGAAATCCACATCTTTTTCTACATCGTGTTGCCGCTGATCCGCCCCGCCATGGCAACGGTTGCGGTGTTCACCATGATCCCCGTATGGAACGATCTGTGGTTTCCGCTGCTGCTGGCTCCCACCGGCGGCAAGCAGACGATCACACTCGGCGTGCAGCAATTTCTCGGACAGTACATCACAGACTGGAACGCGGTTCTCGCGGCCCTGTCGACGGCAATCATTCCAGTTCTCGTGCTCTATGTCATTTTCTCCCGTCAACTGATCCGGGGCCTGACCTCGGGCGCCGTCAAGTGAGCAACCCATGGCCGAAGTGAAAATCAGCGCCTTGCACAAATCCTACGGCACCGTTGATGTGTTGAAGGACATCAACCTGACCGTGGATGACGGCAGCTTTGTCGTGCTGGTGGGACCATCGGGCTGCGGCAAATCCACCCTCCTGCGCTCGGTTGCAGGACTGGAGCCCATCAATGAAGGTGCCATCGAGATTGCCGGGCGCAATGTCAGCGACCTCGCACCTGCGAAGCGCGAAATTGCCATGGTCTTCCAGTCTTACGCGCTCTACCCGCACATGAATGTTGAAAACAACATGGCATTTGGGTTGAAGTTTTCCGGCACTCCGCGGGAGGAGATTGCCAACCGTGTTTCGGAGGCTGCGCGCATCCTGCAACTGGAACCGCTGTTGAAGCGCCGCCCGCGTGAGCTGTCCGGCGGCCAGCGCCAGCGCGTGGCCATCGGCCGCGCCATCGTGAGGAAGCCGAAGGTCTTTCTGTTCGATGAGCCGCTTTCAAACCTTGACGCGGCATTGCGCATCAACACGCGGGTGGAAATCGCCAAGCTGCACCGGTTGTTGAAGGCCACAATCATCTATGTCACCCACGACCAGGTGGAAGCCATGACGCTTGCCGACAAGATTGTCGTCATGAACAAGGGGCATATTGAGCAGACGGGCAAGCCACTCGATCTCTACTACTCCCCTGCAAACCTCTTTGTGGCGCAATTCATCGGTTCACCCGCCATGAACATTCTGGATGCGCGGGTCGTCAAGCCAAACGAACTCGACGTTGGCAACGGCGCAGTGTTTCGCTGCAAGCTGCCAAAGGCCCTGAAACCTGGCACGCAGGTGAAACTCGGCTTCAGGCCGGAACATGCAGCCCTTGCGCCGGCGGGCCTCAAAGGCACAGTTGATTTGATCGAGCGCCTGGGTGAAATCGGCTACGCCCATGTGAGACTGCTGAATGGGCAGAATGTTGTCGTTGAAGTGCGAGGCTCGCCCGCCCAAGGCGGCGGCGATAGCACCGCGGTCAAACCCGATCCTGAAAACCTGCACTTTTTTGCCGGTGACGGAACCAGAATGACCTAGTGCCAGTCCCGCCTGTCATGGACAAGGTGTTCGGGGACAGGGCGATGAGGCGGGAGGCTGTTGGAGGGGTTCACTCTGCGTTTTTTGGCGACGTACATGTTCTTGTCAGCGGCTTCGATAATTCTCTCCGCATCGGTTCCATCATCCGGACAGACCGCCACACCAATGCTTGCACCCGGGGTGACCCCGATACCGCCCAATTGTGCAGGCTCGGAAAGCACTTTGCGAATGCGCTCTGCGGCATCCCTCGCGTCGGTCCGGCCCAGCGGGCAATTCATGATGACCAGGAATTCGTCTCCGCCATAGCGGCAGACATGGTCCTTGTCGCGCACAGACAGGCTCAGGCGGCGGCCGATTGTTTTCAACAGTTCGTCTCCCATGGCGTGGCCGTAGGTGTCGTTGATGGGCTTGAAGCCATCAAGATCAATGAAGAGGACCGCGAGACAGTTGTCTCGTCCGGCCGAGGCCAGCCGCCGTTTCAACTCACCGACGCCACTTGTCCTGTTGGGCAGATTTGTCAGCACATCGTGGCTCGCCAGGAACTTCAATGCATCATGACCTTTTTTCTGTTCGGTGATGTCAATGCAGGTGGAGAGGAAGCCACCATTCTGCAGTGGCGTTCCCATCACTTCGAGCAGTGTGCCGTTGGGTCTGCGGTGTTCGAAGACATGCCTCTCCCCCTTGGCGACACGTTGCATGCGAAGCTCAACAAGTGCTGCCGGGTCGCCTGGCCCATACTCGCCGTTCTGGGCATTGTAGTGGAACACCTCCATGATCGTGGGGCGCGGCTCGGCGAAGAACCAATAGGGGCATTTCATGTATTTGTGCTGGGCATCATTGCAATAGGCCAGCAGCAGGTTCCGGTCGTACAGCATCAGGCCGCCGGAAATGTTCTGCAGCGCCGCCTCAAGCAGCGAAATCCGTTCCATGTGTTGCCGGCTGCCATGAAATGTCTGGGCCGGCTCCGTTCGCATGGGGGTGAATGGTTTCATGCTTTGCGCCCAGAAAAATGTCCTGTGACAACATTGCATTGCTGCAATTCATCTGAACGTGACACAAGCAGACGGTGGTTCTTGTCAATCAGCGCACGGATGTGGCGCATCTTCTCACCGAATGCAGGATCGCCAGCGATCTCGATATTCCCGCGCCTGTACCGCTTGAGGTCACGGAGGATGATGCATTTCCTGACCAGGTATCTTTCAAACTCCGCAGGATGCCGGCGCTCCAGGAGCGCGTTTTCTTCCATGAG
>JANPDD010000077.1:0-4479 GCA_031431295.1 Hyphomicrobiales bacterium
CAGGTTGCTGTAGACCCTGTTTATACCGTAATCAGTGGAGCTTGGCCTGAAGAACTGGCTCTGAATTTGGGGGGCAAGCATGGATCTGATCTTGCGCGGCGGACAGGTGATTGATCCGTCACAGGGCATGGACCAAGTCGCCGATGTGGGCTTTGCTGGCGGCAAGGTCGCGGCCATCGGCAAAAAACTCTCTCCCGGTCCGGCCACGCTGATTCGTGACGTCTCCGGACTGATCGTAACACCCGGCCTCATCGACTTGCATACCCACGTCTATTGGGGCGGCACATCGGCCGGCGTTGACGCCGAAGATTTTTGCCGAACCAGTGGTGTCACCACGGCCATTGACACGGGCTCGGCAGGGCCTGGAAATTTTGCGGGCTTCCGCAGGCACGTTATCGAAAAAAGCGCCACGCGCATTCTCGCCTACCTGCACATTTCGCATGCCGGCATCTATGGCCTCGACCATGGCATCGAAGTGGGCGAAAGCGAAAACCTGAAGCTCATGAACCCCGCTGCCGCCATCGACGTCGTGGAAGCCAACCGTGACATCATCGTGGGCATGAAAGTACGGGTCGGCAAGTATTCCAGTGGTGACCAGGGTGTTGCGCCGCTTGATATTGCCATGCAAGTAGCCGAGCACACGGGCGTTCCTTTGATGGCGCATATCGACGAGCCGCCGCCTTCCTATGACGATGTCGTCAATCGCCTGCGCCCCGGCGATGTGTTGACCCACTGCTTCCGTCCCTTCCCCAACGCGCCCTATACGGGCCAGGGCAAGATCAAAGCCGCCGTCGAAGCTGCCCGCAAGCGCGGCGTGTTGTTCGATGTAGGGCACGGCATGGGCTCATTCGCCTTCAGAACGGCGCGGACCATGATGGCCAATGGCTTCCTGCCCGACACGATTTCATCCGACGTCCACAAGCTCTGCATCAATGGTCCGGCTTTTGACCTGGTGACCACCATGTCAAAGTTCCTTTGCCTCGGCATGGACTTGAAAGCAGTGATTGCGGCCTCCACGTCCAGTGCCGCTTTCGCCCTGAAACGCACGGAACTTGGATCGCTGAGGCCCGGTTCGGTTGGCGATGCCACGGTACTTTCAATTGATGGTGGCTCTTTCGACTTTGTCGACACCGTGGGAGAGCACCTCACCGGAGACCGCAAGATCAATGCCCGGGGCGTGGTGGTTGGCGGAAAATGGTGGCATCCGGTGTGACCGGGTGGCGGCTACAGCAACCCGCGTTCGGACGAACGCGGACAAGTTGCTGTAACATATTGAATCTGGCGCATCGTCCACTTCGCAAATGATTCCATTTGCTCGTCCGATGCGCTGGCCATTCATCGTGAGTTCAGGCTGGACGTGACAAGCTGTGTCCACGTTCAAAACATGTGAGGTTGCCCCATGAGAAAGTCATTTGCCCTTGCTGCCATGGCCATCGGACTTGCCAGCCCCGCACTGTCGTCCGCCTTTTGGGGCGGCACGATCATCAACGTGTCGAACGATGACACGCTGAATGTGCGCAAGTGGCCTGCGTCCTATTCGCAGGTGATCTACCAGCACGACAACGGCGACAACATCTCGCTCACAGGACGCTGCAAGAACCCCAACACCAATGTGTCATTTCGCATTGACGGTGGACAGTCCGCCCAGTGGAAATACAACAGGATGAAAAAGCCAGACATCTGGTGCCAGACCATGACCCCCAATGCCCAGCTTGGCTGGGTGCGCGGCAAATACGTCTGGCCGGAATAGCCGCGCACCATTTGGCAGACAATTGTATTGACAAATGACTGCATATTCTTTAACGTGAGTCATGAACCGCTCTGTTGCCGGATTTGACTGGGATTCCGGCAATATCGCCAAATGCCAAAGACATGGCGTGACATTGAATGAAATTGAAGAAGCGCTTCTGCGGAGGACAGTTGCAGCTCCCGATATGAAGCATTCGGCTGATGAGCAGCGCTTCATCACGATCGTGCGCAACAGCGAAGGCCGTCCAATGTTCATTGCCTTCACATTCAGGGAGCGTGACGGCCTGACTTTTATTCGTCCCGTCAGCGCCCGTTACATGCACAAAGAGGAGGTATTGCGATATGAAAAAAGTGCCCGTGATGCTCACTGACAAAGAAGCCGAGGATTTTCTCGAACAAGACTTGTCGGATCTCGACTTCTCCCAGTTCAAACCCGTGAAATTCGAATTCGCTGCAAAGGACGAGCGCGTGAACATGCGTCTGCCCTTCGCACTGCTGGAGGCTGTCAAGAAGAAGGCCAAGGCCGAGGGCCTTCCCTATCAGCGCTTCATTCGCGCTATGCTTGAAAAGGCCGTGTCGGAAAAATGATCGGCTTGGTTTTTGGGGTCGGAACGACATCAATCTCTACGCACAAGAAAGTCCAATGATTGAACTGACGTTGCATCACGTCTCTGTTCCCACGCAAGATTTGGACCGCTCGGCAGCCTTCTATGAAGGCATGCTCGGATTGAGGCGCCTGCCGCGCCCGCCATTTTCTGTGGGCGGCATCTGGTTTGCCGTCGGGGACCGGCAAATCCATGTCGTCGTGCACCCCAAGGCGCATTTCAGGGCATTGAAATCCGTGGACAATGACGACATCCACTTTGCCCTTCATGTGAGTGATTTTGAGGCCACCCATGCGTTACTCGGGTCCCACGGCTACAGCGCGGAACGGCCGGCCGAAGATCCCAAGCGCTTGATCCTCAAGCGCACGGGTCTTGCCGGGTTTCCGCAACTTTTTGTCATGGACCCGGACCGCAACATCATCGAAATCAATCAAGCGCCGTTCATCGATGGTGGCGAAAAATAGTAAGGCCGTGGCAGAATAAGATCACAGCGAGCAAGCGTTGCCCATCCCCACCTTCAAGCAAAGAGCGCATGCAAGTGCGGATTCAAGAACAATCCATGGGGATCGTGCTTGCGGCGCAGGGCTTTGAAATCGTCATAGCGCGGGAACAGCCGCATCAAGCGCTCCGGTGTGGTGAGATGAAGTTTGCCCCAATGGGGTCTGCCGTCAAAGCTGTCGAACAGTTGGTCGGTGTCCCGCAGGTAGGGCCAGTAGTCCGTTCCGGGAACGCCGGAAATCGACAATACTATGTTCTTGCGGCGATGGTTGGGACTGAGCCAGGCATCCTCTTCGGCGACAAAGCGCACTTCCAAAGGGAAGCGGCTTTCAGGAAGATTCTCCAACATGTACTGGCGCTGCGCCGCAAACGCCCGCTTGCCTGCTTCAATCGGAATGAAATACTCCAGCTCGTAAAAGTTTGGCTCGAATTCGTGGGCGTAGATGCGATAGCTCCGATCCACGCGGTCATCGCCGGAATGTCCATCAAAGCCAGCAGGAACTTCAGTATAGAGTTTGACAAAGCAGTGGTCTTTGGGGACTGGCGGAAAGCCGTACAAAGCAGATGACGCGTCTGTTGGCATCCAGAAAAACGAGAAGTGCCGGTGGTCCGCAAGCAAACCGTCCCACTTCGCCAGAACCTCGTCGACATGAAGAATTCTGATCTGCTCATGCAGGTAGTAGGCGGGGACTGCCTTCAAGGTCACACGGGTCATCATGCCAAGCATGCCAATTGAAGTTTGCAATGCGGCCAGCAAGTCCGGGGTGTCGGCCCGCGTCACATCAAGGACAGCCCCCATGCCATCCACAATGCGTGCTTGCTCCAAGGTGGAAGAAAAGCTGCTGAACTGCAGGCCGGACCCATGTGTTGCGGTTGCGATGGCGCCAGCAATAGTCTGTGTGTCGATGTCGCCTTGGTTGGCAAGGGCGAGGCCGTGCTCCCAAAGTGCATCGCCAAAATCACGGATCGGTGTTGATGCAAAGGCTGTCACAAGGCAGGTGTCACGGTCGATTGAAATTATGCCCTTCACTGCGGATGTATTGAGCAGCGTGCCAGCGGTTTCGACAATTGGTGTATCTGAATGGCCGGTGCCGTGCGTGCGAATGGCCGTGCCGCTGCGGACTGCGGAACGCACAGCACCGATCATTTCATCCTCGGATGAGACGGTGGTCATGTTTCGCGGAACAAATGTCTGGTTGCCGACCCAGTTTGTCCACGAACCTGACGTGGCTACTGTGCTTCCCATGGCTCTTCATACCAGTTTGGCATGCTGGTCGATACGGCAAATAAAAAGGCCGGAGCTTCCTCCGGCCTTACCTATCTTGATTTGGAACTAATGCCCCGCCAGCAACGCCAGCAGCAGCAGCGCCACGATGTTGGCGTATTGGCAGCCGCTACTCAAAGAATTCTTCGTCTATCTTTTTCATTTCGAAAACCTCTTCGACACGGCAGCCGACGTTGAAGCGGATCATCAGTTTCGCGAGGTCACGTCCATCAATCAATACAATGCGCTTGCCCAACTTTTCCGCCGTATCGTTTGCCGCTTTCGTAAATGACGATGTCGTGACGAACAGGCCCTTGCTGGCCTTGTGCATGTCGAGGCTTCCAAAGAAATCTCTTATGTCAC
>JANPDD010000078.1:0-2416 GCA_031431295.1 Hyphomicrobiales bacterium
TGTGCTGCACGGCCGTTGACATCTCCTGCATGTTCATGAGCACCGAGGCATCGCCCGCCACGCACACAACCAGCGACTTTGGATGCGCCGCCTGCACGCCGATGGCCGACGGCAGGCCATAGCCCATGGTGCCAAGGCCACCGGACGTCATCCAGCGGTTGGGCTCCTCGAAACGGTAAAATTGCGCCGCCCACATCTGGTGCTGGCCCACTTCCGTCGTGATGTAGGTATCCTTGTCCTTGGTCAGCTCGTAGAGGCGCTGCACCGCATATTGCGGCATGATCACATCCTTGTTCGGCGTGTAGCGCAGGCTGTCCACGCCCTTCCACTTGCCGATCTGCTTTTTCCATGCCGCAAGTGCCGCGCCATCAAGTTTCAGCGAGCGCGATTTCCACAGGCGGATCATGTCTTCCAGCGCATGGCCCACATCGCCAATCACCGGAACCTGCACCTTCACGGTCTTGTTGATCGAGGAGGGATCAATGTCGATATGGATCTTGCGCGACACGGGCGAGAAGGCATCGAGCCTGCCGGTGATGCGGTCATCAAAGCGCGCGCCGACATTGATCATCACATCGCAGTCATGCATGGCCATGTTGGCTTCATAGGTGCCGTGCATGCCCAGCATGCCCAGCCACTCCGGGCCGCTGGCCGGATAGGCGCCAAGCCCCATCAGGGTTGACGTGATGGGAATGCCCGTCATGGCAACGAATTCGCGGAGCAGCTTCGATGCCGTGGGACCGGAGTTGATGACACCACCGCCAGTATAGAGGATCGGCCGCTTGGCCGTGGCAATGAGTTCGATCGCCTCGCGGATGGCGCTCTGGTCGGGCTTCACACGCGGCTTGTAAGTCTTGGTGGCGATGCCCTGGGGGCCCACATATTTGCCCTTGGCAAACTGCACGTCCTTCGGGATATCCACCACGACCGGCCCCGGCCTGCCATGGGTTGCCACGTAAAACGCCTCGTGGATGGTGCGGGCGAGATCATTCACGTCCTTCACCAGCCAGTTGTGCTTGGTGCAGGGCCGGGTGATGCCCACCGTATCGCATTCCTGGAAAGCGTCATTGCCGATCAAGTGTGTGGGCACCTGGCCTGTCAGCACCACAATCGGGATCGAGTCCATCAGCGCGTCGGTAAGGCCCGTCACGCAATTTGTTGCCCCCGGCCCTGACGTCGCGAGCGCCACGCCGCACCTGCCGGTCGAACGGGCATAGCCCTCCGCCATGTGGGTTGCCCCCTGTTCATGCCGCACCAGGACGTGCTTCACCTTGTCCTGCTGGAAGAACTCGTCATAGATCGGCAGCACAGCCCCGCCGGGATAGCCGAACACGGTCGTAATGCCCTGGTCCGCCAGCGCCCTGAGCACGATTTCCGCGCCCGACATTAAATTTGGCATTAGTTCCCCGTTTGCTGTACCAGCCATGTCATCCTCACTTTGCGCGGAAGCCGCGCTTCTAGCGTAATTTTCCCAATAAAAAAGGCCCCCAAGGGAGCCTGTGTTCCGCGCAGCACCATGTGTCCCGGAGGGTTAACCCTCCGTGGTGCCACGCGGTCCTACGACGAGAATGTTCGTGTTCATGGACGCGGTTGTATGGGTGCAGCGCAGAAAGGTCAAGGGGGCAGGACAAACGCACGGGCAGGTCATTCCAACGCCGTCGCGATCATAGTAAAGCTCGGAGAGGAGGTGGACCATGCGGGTGGAAGGCACAACCGCTGCGGGGCGGGCTGCCGGGGCCGGGCGGCAGGGGTTGGGTATTGCCCTGGTGGTCATTTCCACAATCCTGATCGCCGTGGTGCCGAGCCTCGCAAAACTGGCCTATGAGGGTGGCAGCAACACGCTGAGCGTCATCACCGGGCGCAGCATCTTCTCGGTGGCGTTGACATTCGCTGTGCTCATGCTGCTGCGCCAACCGTTGCGGGCGCCGCGCCGCATTGTCGTGCTGGGTCTCGCGTCGGGTGCCTGCTATGCCGCAACACTTTTTGGCTATCTCGGCGCGGTGAACTACCTGCCCGTCAACCTGGTGATCCTCATCTATTTCACGCATCCGCTTTTCGTGGGCATCGTCGCTGCATTGCTCGGCCAGGACAGGGTTTCCATTGTTTCGGTCGTGGCCCTTGTCGTGGCCCTTGTCGGGCTGGTGCTCGCCATTGGCCTGACGCGTGCCCCGCTTGATCTCACGGGGCTGGCGATGGCCCTGCTTGGCATGACATCAACGGTAGCCGTCATCCTCTTCAATGCCCGCGCCATGCGGGATACACCAGCCATCACCGTCGGCTTCTACATGATGCTGTCGGCAGCGGCGATCCTCGGACTGGCATTTGTACTTTTTGGTGACCTCGAATTGCCCTACACGACTGGTGCATGGTTTGGATTTGCGGGCGTCGCCGTTGCCGCCACGGCTGGCACACTCGC
>JANPDD010000079.1:0-19686 GCA_031431295.1 Hyphomicrobiales bacterium
CGCCCCCGCACCTCGATGTCGATGCCCACCACCACGCGCAAAAGCCACAGCGATGACCTGGCCCACACCTGCAGGCCCCGGATCGCCCACAGCCTGGGACACACGAAAAGCCACGAACCCAGCACCAGGAAGAGCGCCAGGTTCACATAGAACAGCACATTGAAAACAAGTGATCGCACCACGATCATGGACAGGTACTCAGTTTCAAGGCGCTCAGGTCAGTGATCTCAGCATCCTGAGCAGTGTAACGCGTGATGTGATGAGCGCAAGCAGCGTTGCCACAAGCGGCACGGCCAGAAGAAAAAGCGGCGTCAGCCACCAGCCCGTCTCCGGCAGATAAAAGAGTGAGCGGCTGGCTGCGGAAAGGCCATCGGCCTGCGGCAAACCGGCATGGCCCGCCACGAAGAATGTGAGAAGTGCCAGCACCGCGCCAAGCCCGCCTGCCCACAGTCCCGTTGCCAGAAAACGCCGGTTGATGGCGCGGCCCACAAAGCTGTCCTCGGCCCCCACCAGATGCAGCACATCGACCGTGGTACGGTTGGCGTCAAGCACGGCGCGTGTTGCAAAAATCACCATGGCAACGGCGGACGCTGAAATCAGCACCAGGATGAGCAGCGAAAGGGCCGTCAGCGTGCCCGCCATGCGCGTCAGTTGTGCCTCCCAACGCCGGTGCGTGTCGAGGCTGGCCGCAGGTGTCACTGCGCTCAGCTCCTGCGCCAAAAGCTCAAAGTCAGGTGGCACCTCGCGATTGACCCTGACCCGCAGCAGGCGCGGCACCGGCAAGCCGTCCAGGCCCTCCGTGCCAAGCCAGGGTTCAAGCAGTTTTGCCGCAGCCTTGCGGCCAATATCCTCGGCCCCGTCAATGCCGGGTGTTTCCTGCAGCCTTGTTAAAATCGCCGCCACGTCCATATCGATGTCGCGGGCTTCCATCTCCCGCACCTGCACCGTAACCTCCTCCGACAGGCCCTGCGCCCAGCTGTCAACCGCCCGGTTGATGAGGATGAGTGCGCCGATGGCAAGGCAGGCGAGATAACACATGACCGCCATGGTGGCCGTGAGGGTGCTGAGGCTTGCCGCCTCTTTGGGAATGATCAACCCGGGCCTTTGCGCGGTGGATCGCGTCATAGCACCCGCAAGCCCCCGTCCTGGAGATAGAGCACTGGTGCCCGCACCTGCTTGAACAGGCTTTGGTCATGGGTGGCAAACAGAACCGTGGTGCCGAGGCGGTTGAGCTCGGCAAAAAGATGCATGAGACGCCGTGCCAGCACCGGGTCCACATTGCCGGTGGGCTCATCGGCCAGCAGCAGTTCGGGCTTGGCGATCACCGCCCGGGCAATGGCGGCCCGCTGCTTTTCCCCACCTGACAGGACCGGTGGAAAGGCATGGGCCTGGTTCTTGAGCCCGACCCAGTCCAAGAGGTCCATGACATCGCGGGCATAATGCGTGGGCCTTTGTCCCGCCACCCGCAAGGGCAGCGCCACATTGTCGAAAGTGGAAAGATGGTCGAGCAGGCGGAAATCCTGGAAAACCACGCCCACCCGGCGGCGCAAGGGCGGCAGGTCGCTGCGCGCCACCCGCGTCACATCCTCGCCAAACATGCGGATACGGCCATGGGCAGGCCGGAGCGCCAGAAACAGCAGCCGGAGCAGCGTGGTCTTGCCCGCCCCTGAAGGCCCGGTCAGAAAACTGAAGGCCCCGCGCTGCAGCCGGAAGCTGACATTCTGCAGAATGTCCTGCCCGCGGCCATAGCGGAAGCCGATCTCGTTCAATTCCAGCATCCGGTCTTTTTGCCAGCAGGGGGCTTAACCGCGCGTTAACCGTAAACACAGGATACGAAGAAACCCATCATGATTGTTCCCCAATGATCGTCAATTGTCCCTCCTGCGCCACGCGCCATGCCCTGCCAGCGGCCTCTTTCATGGGCCAGAGCAGGAGCCAGCGTGGCGGCGGCGGCATGGCCATCACCTGCCGCAACTGCGGCCATCGCTGGACCGAGGCTGAAACGATCGACATTGAAGACATTCCCTCGCGCGCTGCCCCCCGCGTCATCGACCATGAGGACGCCCCCGAACTGGAGGCCCGCCGCCTTGGCGAAATGGCCCGTGATGCCGGGCGCCGCTTTCGCGAAAACCAGTCCCGCAGCAGACGGAGCCTGCGCAACTGGGCGGCCTATGGCGTCTTTTTCCTCGCCCCCATCGCTGTGGCGGCACTCTTTCCTGAAGCCATCGTCTCCGCCGCCCCCGTCACCATCAGGGCCTATGAGCGCCTGGGCTTTGACGTCAATATCTACGGCCTTGAACTGCGCCGCGTCGAACGCCAGCATGCCATCGTCAACGGTACGCGGGTGCTCTCGGTCAAGGGTGACATTCTCAATGTGTCAGGCGGCACGCGCAAACTGCCCTGGCTCAGGTTCGCCCTCGAGGATGAGGGCGGCAAGGAACTCTATGCCTGGACGCTTGACACGGCGGCAAGGCCCCTGCGTCCTGGCGAATTGACAGGTTTTACCACCCGTGTCGCTGCTCCCCCGGAAGCCGCGCATAACCTCAAAATCCGTTTTGCAAAATTCGATGAAATCGGCTCAAACGGCGGATCATGAGCCTTGAGATTGACGGCCATCGCATTGATGTCCTGTTTTCCGAATCCGACATCAAATCCCGCATCATCGGGCTGGCTGGTGAAATCGCGGCCCGAATGCCGCACCGCCTGCTGGTTGTGCCGGTCCTCAAGGGCAGCTTCATCTTTGCCGCTGATCTCATTCGCGCCATGCACCACGCGGGGCTTTCGCCGGAAGTGGATTTCATGATTCTGGCAAGCTACCGCGAAGGCACGCGTTCTTCGGGCAAGGTTGACGTGCTGCGCGACATTGAAAGCCTGGTGGAGGACCGTGACGTGTTGCTGGTCGATGATATCCTCGAATCGGGTCGCACGCTTGCTTTTGCCAAGGACCTGCTGGCGGCCCGGGGCGCCCGTCAGGTCCTGAGCTGCGTGCTGCTGGACAAGCCCGGCCACCTCGCCGCCAATATCAAGGCGGACTTCCGGGGCTTTGACTGCCCCGACAAATTCGTCGTCGGCTATGGCATGGACATGGCCCACCAGTTCCGCGAACTCCCTTTTGTGGGCCACGTGCTGACGTAGCGACATCGCGCGCGGTTTACGAAAACTCCCGGGCCCTCAATACAACCCGCGCAGCAGCCGCTCGATATAGCCGCGCTCGCTGTCCGTGAGGCCTTGCTCGTTTGATTTGGCCCGCAGTGTTTCGAGAATTTCCCGCGCCCGCTGCATGGCCTGCTCGGAGGGCAGCATGTTGTCTTCAGGCCCCGTATCGGGGTTGCGGGTGGCCCGCGGGCGGCCCAGCGGATCATCGCGCCCGCCCCGGCCTTCCCCGTCAAGAGCCTCGTTTTCCGCTTGGCCCTGGCCATTCTCGCGCAGTTGCTGGGCCAGCCGGTTGGCTCCACGCCGCAAGTTCTGCAGCGCCTCGCCCTGCTGGCGAAGGGCCCCGTCGCGGTCACCATTGCGCAGGCTTTGTTCGGCCCCTTCCATGGCACGCGAGGCATCTCCCAGTTCCGACGGCAATTGCCCCTGCCCACCCGGCACTTGCCCCAACAGGCCTTCAAGCTGATCCTGCAGCGTACCCTGCCGCCGCGACAGGCCGCCAAAACCCTCACCGTTCATGCCTTGCTCACCCAAGCCTTGCCCGTCTGTGCCTTGCCCATCCTGGCCTTCTTCACCCGGCTGCTGCCCGCCGGGCTGGCGTTGGGTCTCATCCATCAGGCCCTGCTGGCGTTGCATCATTTCGCCAAGCTCGCCCATCATCTCGGACATTTCGCCGCCCTCGGCCTGCTGGCCTTCACCCGGCTGCATGTTCTGCAGCATGCGGTCAAGTTCGTTCAGCAACTGCTGCGCCATGTCCTTGGCACCGCCCTGGGCCAGGTTCTCAAGGGCATCCAGCATCTTTTCCAGATCCTCGCGGGTCACGCGCTGGCCCTGCTGGCCTTGGCGGTTGCGTGGCAAGGTGCCGTCCTTCTGGCGCCGCTCCGCCTCCTGGCGCATGGCCTCCATGAAGCGGTCCATGGCGTCGCGCATTTTGTCCATGAGTTCGGCAATGCGCTCCGGAGATGCTCCATCCTGCAGGGCCTTTTCCAGTTCCTTTTTCAGGGCCTGCAATTCGGCCCGGACATCGCCAACGGCACCCTCTTCAATCTCGACGGCAAGATCCCAGAGACCGGCAATGACCAGCTTCACATCGTCATAACCGCCCGCATTGCGCAGCCGTGAGGCCAGCGCCGACAGCGCCACCACGTGGCCGCTGCGGTCGAGCACCCCCGCCGGATAAAGCAGCAGCGTATCGAACAGGGAGCCCACTTCGAGGGCCTGCTGCGGATTGAGTATGAGCTGCTTTCGTTGTTCGATGATGGCCTGCGCCATGGGGCGGATGAATTCCCGCTCCGGCAGCTTGAAGGTTGCGGGCGCACTTGTCGCCTCCTGGCTTGCGCCGTCCTTGACCGTGAGCGTCAAGTTGACATTGAACCCCGCCCAGGGGTGGGAAGCAAGGTCATGGGTGGTCTTGCCTGTCTCGTCCTTGGCATTGGCGCGGCGCAATGCGAATTTGACCTCGGGCGCCTCGAACAGGAAAATGCCGTTGCTGTCAAAACCCAGGCCGCCATCCTGTTCGTCGGCTAAATCAATTTCGCCGCTGAGTGACCGGACACCATAGTCGTCCTTGGCCTGCCACTCGGTCACCAGCGTGCCACGCGCTTCGGCTGTGGGTGTCTTGGTGATAGTGATTGTCGGTGCCACATCGGGAACAAGCGCGATGGGATAGCGCGCCAGTTCACCGCTCTCATCGGAAATGACAATCGTCAGTGGCCGCTGCAGGGAAAGTTCCGCCGTCAACGTGTCTTCCTGCGGCCGGGCAAGCTTGAGCGGCCCGCCCACGTCCTTCAGGGCCGCACCCGTGCTGTCGAGAAGCGTGAGATCAGGCTTGTGCGCCCCTGCAATGCGCGCTGTGAACAGCGTCTGTTCTGGCACCAGCAGGTCTTCGCCGCGGGTGAGTTTGTCACGGATGGCGGATGACGACAGCAAAAGCGGTGCCTTGCCGGTGTAGGCGGGCGGCTTCAACCAGGCATCAAGGCTGAGCGGTTTTGCCGCCTCAGCTGGCGACAGCCGCACCGCCTCCTGCAGGTTCCCTGTCACCGAGCCCGGCCCCAGCAGCAGGGCCGCAAGCAAACCCATGAGTGCCGGAACCTTGAGCGCCCGTGGATCGAACGTCGGCCAATGGGAGCGGGGCGGTGAAAGCCTGACATCATGCAGGGCCAAGAGTTGGCGGCGCTTGTGTTCCTCCCACACCGCATCCAAGCGGGGGTCAAGAATCTCACGGGCAAGCGTTTCATCGGAACTGGAGAGCGGCCGGTGCCTCGCCGCTGATTGGCATTCCATGCGCCGCATGGCGTCAAGCCGCGTGGGCAGGGCAAAGCCCTTGAAACCGCGCAGCGCGAAAAACATCAGGGCGGCAAAGAGCCCGAGCACCACGAGCCGCAATGGCGCGGGCAGGAAGCCCGCAGCACCCGAGGCAATGAGCGCCAGCGCCGCAGCGCCCACGACAATCAGTTCATGGGCCGCGGCCCACAGCCGTTCCCACGTCATCGCCAGGCGTTGCAGGGCGATTCTGCGGGCAAGGGTTGAGGGACTGATCTCGGTCATGCGTGAACTGTACTACAACACAACGGCGGAAATATGACAAAAAGGAAATTAATCTTAGGTCAACCAGGAAGGCACCTGGTCCAACCCGATCAATTCTTCGTAACTCTGCCGCGCCCGGATCACCGCAAAGCGTTCACCCTTCACGAGGATTTCCGGCACCAGGGGGCGCGAGTTGTAGGTGCCGGATTGCACGGCACCATAGGCGCCTGCCGTCATCACCGCCATCAGGTCACCTTGCCGGAAAAGCGGCAGCCTCCGCCCCTTGGCGAAATAGTCCCCTGATTCGCACACCGGCCCCACCACATCGACCTCGGCGAGATCGCCCGATGCCAGCGTCTCATCCACGGGCCAGATGTCATGATGGGCATCATAGAGCGTCGGCCTGATCAGGTCATTCATCGCCGCGTCCTGGATGATGAAGTCCCTCGCCGCCGTTTCCTTGCGGTAGATGACGCGCGCCACCAGGATGCCGGCATTGCCGACAAAAACCCGCCCCGGCTCCAGCACCAGTTTCAGGCCCAGCGGCCCCAGCACGCGCTTCACCATGGCGCCATATTCATCCGGGTGCGGAGGAATATCATTGTCGCCGCGATAGGGAACGCCAAGCCCGCCGCCGAGGTCCAGATGCCGGATGGCGTGGCCCTCGGCCAGCAATCGCCGCGTCAGTTCGGCCATCAGGCTGTAGGCCTTCTCGAAGGGCGCCAGTTCCGTGATCTGGCTCCCGATGTGCATGTCGATCCCTGCCACATCGATGGCTGGAAGGCCGGCCGCATGGCCATAGACCGCACTGGCACGCAAATAGGAAATGCCGAACTTGTTGTCGGCCTTGCCGGTGGTGATCTTGGCATGGGTCAGCGCATCGACATCCGGATTGACCCTGATCGACACGGTGGCCCGCTGCCCCACCCGGTTGGCCACCGCCGAGAGCAGTTCAAGCTCGGGCTCCGACTCGACATTGAAACAGGAAATGCCTTCCTTGAGAGCGAGCGCCATTTCACGTGCCGTCTTGCCAACGCCGGAAAAAACGATCTTGCGCGCGGCAACGCCCGCCGCAAGCGCGCGGCGCAGCTCACCTTCGGACACCACATCCATGCCGGCCCCAAGCGCTGCCATGGTCTTGATCACAGCCTGGTTGGAATTGGCCTTCATGGCATAGCAGATCATGTGGTCGGTGCCGGAAAGGGCGCTCTCCATCGCCTGGTAATGGCGCTCCAGCGTGGCCGAGGAATAGCAATAGAAAGGTGTTCCCACCTCGTCGGCAATGGTTTTCAAACTAACGCCTTCGGCGTGCAGAACGCCACCGCGATAGGAAAAGTGGTGCATGCTCGATTGCCGGGCCGCTTAACTCTGCGTCAGGCTGGGCGGCGCTTCCGGATCTCCCCGCACCCCGCAAGCGTTGAGTGACCCCGCGATCAGGATGGCAAAAAGAACGTGCTTGAGGAAGTTCATGTCAGGTGCCCTTCAGCTGTTTTAACCACTCTACCGCAGCTTTCGCCACGTTGCGAGGTGCCGTGCCGCCAAAACTTGTGCGGCTGGCAACCGAGGCCTCCACCGACAGAACATCAAACACGGCCTTGGTGATGCGGGGTTCGATGGATTGAAATTGCTGCAGCGACAATTCATCGAGCCTGAGCTTGAAGGATTCAGCAAGTGCCACCACAGTGCCTGTCACATGATGGGCCTCGCGGAATGGCATGCCGAGGTTCCGCACCAGCCAGTCGGCAAGATCGGTGGCCGTGGCATAACCTGTCAGCGCCGCAGCGCGCATGGTGTCCCGGTTTGGTTCCAGGTCCTTGACCAGGCCTGCCATGGCGGCAAGTGCCAAGGCCATGGCATCGAAAGCATCAAAGGCCGGCTCCTTGTCCTCCTGCATGTCCTTGGAATAGGCAAGCGGCAGACCCTTCATCACGACCGCCAGTGCCGTGAAGGCACCCAGAATGCGGCCCGGCTTGGCGCGGACCAGTTCAGCCGCATCCGGGTTGCGCTTCTGCGGCATGATCGATGAGCCCGTGGTGAACTTGTCGCTCAAGCTGATGAAGCCGAACTGGGCTGTGCTCCACAACACGATTTCCTCGGCCAGCCGCGACAAAGTGATGGAACAGATGCTGCAGGCAGCAAGCACCTCCAGCACATAGTCACGCGCTGAAACCGCATCGAGCGAATTGCGCATGGGATGATCAAAACCCAGTGCCTTGGCCGTGGCATGGCGGTCGATTGGGTAGGGCGTGCCGGCAAGGGCCGCCGCCCCCAGCGGGCTTTCATTGAGCCGCCGCCTCGCATCGATGAGCCGCCCCTTGTCGCGCGACAGCATTTCCACATAGGCAAGACAGTGGTGCCCGAAGGTGACGGGCTGTGCCACCTGCAGATGGGTGAAGCCCGGCATGATGGTGTCGCAATGGGCCTCGGCCTTTTCCGCCAGCGCCACCATCACGGCGGTGATTGCGGCTTCAAGACCATCAACCACGTCGCGCACATAAAGCCGCATGTCGGTTGCCACTTGGTCATTGCGCGAGCGTGCGGTGTGCAGCCGCCCGGCAGGCTCACCGATCATGTCCTTCAGCCGTGCCTCCACATTCATGTGGATGTCTTCCAGCGCCGTGATGAAAGTGAAAGTACCCGCATCCATTTCAGCTTTCACGCCATCCAGCCCCTTGGCAATCGCTGCCGCATCGGCATCTGAAATGATTTTCTGTTTGGCCAGCATTGCCGCATGGGCCTTGGAGCCCGCGATGTCCTGGGCGAAAAGCCGCCTGTCAAAGCCGATGGAGGCATTGATTTCAGCCATGATGGCGGCGGGTCCGCCGGCAAAGCGGCCTCCCCACATTGCATTTGTGCCCGAGCTTGTGCCAGACTTGTGATCGGCCTTGGTCATCAATTGTCCCAGTTTTGTGGCAAGCTCAGTCCAATGACCAGATCGAACATGACAAAACCTCTCGCTGCCCTGCCGCTGATCATCATCGTGCTTCTTGCTGCTGGCGGGCTTTACTGGCTGACAGGCGGTGCTGGCAAGGTCGAAAGCCCGGACCCTTCCGGGCCTGGCATCCCTGGAAACGCCCTCAAGGCCCTTGCAACAGGCCCCATGGCCGCCTTCCTGGTGCGTGAGCCGCGCAAGGACATTGCAAGTTTTGTTTTCAAGGATGGAACGGGCACTGACAAGAGTCTTGCTGACTTTCGCGGCACGGTGGTGCTGCTCAACCTCTGGGCCACATGGTGTGCGCCCTGCCGCAAGGAAATGCCAGACCTTGCAAAACTGCAAAAGGAACTGGCCGGTGCTGATTTCGAGGTGGTGGCGCTGAGCGTGGACCGCAAGGGTGCTGAGGCCTCGGCGGCCTTTCTGAAGGAAACCGGAGCCGGCAACCTGCAAGTCTATACGGATGTCGAATCAAGAAGCCTGGCCGCCCTTCAGGCGCTGGGCCTTCCTGCGACGGTCCTTGTTGACCGCCGGGGCAAAGAGGCGGGTCGTCTGCTCGGTCCAGCGAACTGGTCATCAAACGAGGCAAAGGCGTTGATCCAGGCCGTCATCGCAGAGCCATGAGCAGCAACCGCTACCGCGCCTTGGCTTTGAGATTTCCCGAGGCCGTGGAAAGCGCCCATTTTGGAAAACCTGATTTTCGCGTCAGGGGCAAGATATTCGCGGGCTTCAATGACAAGGGCCAAGCCTATGTCAAACTCACAGCCGAACAGCAGTACATGCTCGTTGCCGCTGAGCCGAATCTCATTTCGCCCATTCCCGGTGCCTGGGGCCGAAAGGGCTGGACAGTTGTGAACCAGAATGCTGCCGACGAAGCCCTGCTGAAAAGCGTTCTGCTTCTGGCTTGGAAAAACGTTGCGCCAAGGTCTCTGCGGAAATAGTTACCGCGTCGGCACGGGCTTTTCGCCGCGATAGTCGTAGAAGCCGCGCTTGCTCTTGCGGCCAAGCCAGCCCGCCTCGACATATTTCACCAGCAAGGGACAGGGCCGGTACTTTGAATCCGACAGGCCCTCGTGCAACACCTGCATGATCGAGAGACAGGTATCAAGGCCGATGAAATCCGCAAGCTGCAAGGGTCCCATCGGGTGGTGGGCACCAAGCCGCATGGCCGTGTCGATGGCTTCAACGCCGCCCACCCCTTCATAGAGCGTGTAGATCGCCTCGTTGATCATGGGCAGCAGGATGCGGTTGACGATGAACGCCGGAAAATCCTCCGAGACCGCGATGGTCTTGTCCAATGCCAATGCAAAATCCCGGACCGAGGTGAAGGTTGCGTTGTCCGTCGCGATGCCGCGGATCAGTTCCACCAGTTCCATCACCGGAACCGGATTCATGAAATGAATGCCCATGAATTTTTCCGGGCGGTCGGTGACAGCGGCAAGCCTGGTGATTGAGATTGAAGACGTGTTGGTGCCAAGCATGGCAGCCGCCTTCACATGGGGGCAAAGCTTCTCAAAAATCTGCTTCTTGACATCTTCATTTTCGGTCGCCGATTCAATGATGAGATCATGATCGCCAAAGCCGCTGAAGGCGGGGACGGTTTTGATCCGCGCCAGTGCCGCCTCCCGCTCCGCATCCGAGACCTTGCCTGCCTTCACCTGCCGGGCGATATTTCCGTTGATGGCGGCAAGTCCGGCCTCGATCTTCTCGCTGTCAACGTCATTGAGGCCGACCTCAAAGCCCGCCAGAGCACAGACATGGGCAATGCCCGCACCCATTTGACCAGCGCCAATCACCCCAATTTTACTGATTTTCATCTTGTTTCTTGGTTCAATCCGTCCAAAAGAGTGGCGAACCTAAACCCCTGAGGGACGCACGGCAAGCGCCTTTCGCAATTGCGAGAAGAGCAGGCCGCACCGCCCGCTATTTGCCGATCTTAGCCAGTTCCTGCTCAAGTTCCGGCACCGCCTGGAACAGGTCGGCGACAAGGCCATAATCCGCCACCTGGAAGATCGGCGCCTCGTCGTCCTTGTTGATGGCTACGATGATCTTGGAATCCTTCATCCCCGCCAGGTGCTGGATGGCACCGGAAATGCCGACCGCGATATAGAGATCAGGAGCCACCACCTTGCCTGTCTGGCCCACTTGGTAGTCATTGGGTACAAAGCCTGCGTCCACGGCGGCACGCGACGCGCCGACGGCTGCATTGAGCTTCCGGGCCACGGCCTCGAGCAGCTTGAAGTTTTCACCATTCTGCATGCCACGCCCGCCGGAAACGATAATCTTGGCAGAGGTGAGTTCCGGCCTGTCCGACTTCGTGAGGTTCTCGCTGACATAGGACGAAAGCCCCGGATCGGCTGCAGCAATCACTTTCTCGATTGGCGCGGAACCGCCTTCACCTGCCGCCGCAAACGACGCCGTGCGCACCGTGATGACTTTCTTGGGCTCGCCCGACTGCACCGTCTGAACCGCATTGCCGGCATAGATGAGACGCACGAAGGTGTCAGAAGACGTCACCTCCGAAATATCCGAGACCTGCATCACGTCAAGCAGGGCCGCAACACGGGGCATGAAGTTCTTGCCGTTGGTTGTGGCGGGGGCAACAACATGTTCATAAGCCCCCGACAGCGCCACGATGGTTGCCGCCATGGGTTCGGCAAGTGGGCGTTCCAGCGCCGCAGTCTCGGCATGCAGCACTTTTTTCACACCCGCCAGTTTGGCTGCCTGTGCTGCCGCCGCCTCGGCCTTGTAGCCTGCCACCAGCACATGCACGTCGCCACCCATCTGAAGTGCTGCCGTCAGCGCCTTGTGGGTTGCATCCTTGAGGCTGGCGTTATCGTGTTCGGCAATGAGAAGAACAGCCATCTTAAAGTGCTCCCGCGTCCTTGAGTTTACCGACAAGTTCGGCAACCGATTTCACTTTCACACCAGCAAGGCGCTTGGGCGGATCCACGGTCTTGACCACCTTCAGTCTTGGCGCCGGGTTGACGCCAAAGTCAGCGGGCGTCTTTTCATCGAGCGGCTTCTTCTTGGCTTTCATGATGTTGGGAAGGGAGGCATAGCGTGGCTGGTTCAGGCGCAAATCCGTGGTGACAATAAGCGGCATCTTGACCTTGAGCGTCTGCAGTCCGCCGTCAATTTCCCGTGTAATCATGGCCTCGCCGGAACCGGGCTCCAGTTTCGAGCAGGCCGTGGCCTGGGGCCAACCCAGGAGAGCCGCCAGCATCTGCCCGGTCTGGTTGGCATCGTCATCAATGGCTTGCTTTCCGAGGATGACGATTCCCGGTTTCTCGGCGTCAACTACGCCCTTCAGGATTTTGGCGACCGACAGCGGCTCGACATAGTCGTCATGCTTGACAAGAATGGCCCTGTCCGCTCCCATCGCCAGCGCGGTGCGCAAGGTTTCCTGGGCCTGGGCCGGGCCAATGCTGACGGCCACCACTTCACTGGCCAGGCCTTTTTCCTTGAGGCGGATCGCTTCTTCGACGCCGATTTCGTCAAAAGGGTTCATGGACATCTTGACGTTGGCAAGCTCCACGCCTGAACCATCCGCCTTGACGCGGATCTTGACGTTGTAGTCGACGACGCGCTTGACCGCGACCAGAACCTTCATGGGGACTTCCCTCTCTCCGCGAAACCGTTGGCGCAGGCCTTAGTTAGGGCCTGTGCCCGAGTCAATTGCGGGCGCGGCATGGCAGGGGCGATTGCGACCATGTGGCCGCTGTTTCCGAGATTGCTTTCTCCTTTTATCAACCTAGCCGACGGATGAGCTTTGCCAGCATCGCGTCCGGAATGCCCAGTTCTTCAAGATGACGATGCGTGCTGTGGACGTAGTCAAGATTGTCCCCCGCCTCGCCCCGGCCCTGCCTGACGAGCCTGACGATCTCCGCCTCTTCAATTTTCCTCGCATACTGCGGATGGTTGCGATCAACCACATAGGTGACGGCCTCCACAATCCCGTCCGCCGCGCCGATCCTCACGGGCTTGCTGGCTTCCCTGTAAACCGTGCTCACCAGTTCCCGCTTGCGCAAGTACTGAAGCGTGCTCGGCCAGTCCCCGGCCGCCACTTCGAAAGCAAGGCCAGAGCAAGAACCGCCCCGATCCAGACCAAAAACCAGGCCCGGCTTCCCGGGCTGGCCTCGGTAGTGAAAAGAATAGACGCAGAGCCTGCGGTGATAGCCATTGATCCTGGCGGCGACGGCCCGCAGATGAGGAAACCCCGGGTTCCACATGAGTGAGCCGTAGCCAAAGACCCAGTGGTTTGCGGTTTCAGTGGTCATTCAGCACGAGTCCTTTTCGGCGGGATGGACTCATCCCGCCGAAAAGGACTCGTGCCAACCCAATATGCTGGAGCATGTCCTTGTCGCCAAACCGCGTCACACTTTGGTGGGACATGCTCTATGACAAATGGGTGGGATCGCGGCCGAAATTGGGGGCAGCCGTATCCTGCCCGGCGGCGATGATGCCACGCCGGATTTCCCGCGCCCGGGTGAAGAGATTGAACAGCGTTTCGCCGTCGCTCCAGCGGATGGCCCGCTGCAGCACCGACAGTTCCTCCGAGAAGCGCCCGAGCATTTCCAGGACAGCGTCCTTGTTGTTGAGGAAAACGTCGCGCCACATGGTGGGATCGGATGAGGCGATGCGCGTGAGATCGCGAAACCCACCCGCCGAGAACTTGATCACTTCCGAACGCGTGACTTCCTCAAGGTCGGCGGCCGTTGCAACCGAATTATAGGCAATGAGATGCGGCAGGTGGCTGGTCATGGCGAGCACAAGATCATGGTGCACGGCACTCATGTGTTCAACCTTGCAGCCAAACCCTGTCCACAGGCTCTCAAGGGCTGCAATCTTGTCTAGCGGCGTGTCTGGAAGCGGCGTCAGAATGCACCAGCGGTTCTGGAACAATTCGGCAAAGCCCGAATGCGGCCCTGATTGTTCGGTTCCGGCAATGGGGTGGCCGGGAATGAAATGCGCCCCTGCCGGCACGTAGGGGCCCACATCCCGCACGATAGCCCCTTTGACTGACCCTACATCCGTGACAATGGACCCCGGGGCAATGGAAGACGAAATTGCTTGTGCAAGGGCGCCACAGACTCCCAACGGCGCGCACAGGATCACCAAGTCTGCATCTCTCACCGCATCGGCTGCACTCGCATGCAAGCTGTCGGCAAGCCCGAGTTGCCGCGCGGCCTCCAGGGTTGCGGCACTTCGGGCATGACCGCTGATGTGTTTTGCGCCGCCAAACTTGCGGATGGCATGGGAAATCGACGAGCCGATGTGACCCAGTCCCAGAATGGCGGCTTTTTCGAAATTGGCGCTCATGTCATGAAGTCTTTCAAGGCAGCAACAACTGCGCGGTTGGCAGCTTCACTGCCGACGCTGAGGCGCAGCGCATTTGGCAATCCGTAAGCTTCCATGCGCCTCAGGATGATGCCGCGCTCCAGCAAGAATGCGTCAGCGGCTGCGGCCGGCCTCGCAGGCGGAAAATTGAGCAGCAGGAAATTCCCGACACTTGGCGTGACCGCGATGCCAAGAGTGCTGATTTCAGCCGATAGCCAGGAAAGCCAGTTGTTGTTGTGGTCAACCGCCTTGTCGAGGAAGGCCTGGTCCTGCAAGGCCGCAACTCCGGCAGCGATGGCAACCGAAGAGACGTTGAAAGGTCCACGGACGCGGTTCAGTGAATCGGCTATATGTTCGGGGCAATAGGCCCAGCCCAGGCGCAAGCCTGCCAGACCGTAGATCTTTGAGAACGTGCGGGTCATGACCACGTTTTCGTGCCCGGAAACAAGCGCCATGCCGGGTTCATAATCATTGCGGCGCACGAACTCTGCATAGGCAGCGTCAAGCACCAGCAGGACGTGCGGCGGCAGCGCTCGATGCAGGCGCTTCACTTCACTGAAGGGCACATAGGTGCCCGTGGGATTGTTGGGATTGGCAAGAAAGACCATTTTCGTGCGCGGGCTGAGGCGCGCGATGATGGTATCCACGTCAGACGTGTGGTTCTTTTCCCGCGCCACCACGGCCTTGGCGCCGTTGGCGGCAATGGCGACGGGGTAAACAAGAAAACCGTACTGGCTGTGGATGGCCTCATCACCTGGCCCCAGAAAGGCATGGGCCAGGAGCTGCAGCAGTTCATCCGACCCGGCCCCGCATACGATGCGGTCTGCGGCAAGACCATAGCGCTGCGCGATGGCCTCCCGCAGCTTGCTGGCGCTGCCGTCCGGGTAACGCTCAAGTGACGTTGCGGCAGCCTGATAGGCCGCAACCGCCGTGGGGCTGGCACCAAGCGCAGACTCGTTTGACGACAACTTGAAATGTGTGGCACCTTTGGCCGTGCTTTTGCCGGGAACATAGGGGGCAATGTCCAGGATTCCCGGTCGCGGGCTTGGCCGCCTCATCGCGGTGCCAGTCATGACCTGTCAAACCTCGATTGCCGAGGCATAACGGCCGGCAACCTTGAGGCCAAGTCCCGGATTGGAGCGTGCCAGACTGACAAGCGGACTCTCATGCTCAGAGTAGAAACCGGCGAGCGAGGACAGCCGATAGATTCCTGTTTTGACCTGCCATAAGGGCTGCACGGAAAAATCCCGGGGAAGATTGCCCTTGCTGATGACCAGCGTTTCATCCTCCCCGGTTGCTGCGGCTGGCGCCACCCCAAGCACCAGAAGCTTCGGCGTGGGCTCATCTTTGAGCACCGGGAGATACCCGATCACCTGCGCCTTTCCGGCGCGGCCTTCGAGGTAAGGTTCAATCCAGTTCGAAGCTGTCTCGACAATGCAGATGTCTGATGGATTGGCATTGACCTGCACCATGGCCTGGGCGTCGTCACGGCATTCTTCAACGGCGATCCGGCCAAAATGGTCGCGGATGCACAGCCGGTGGCCCATGGCCTGGGCCAGTTTCTTGCCCACATGAATGTTGATTGCGGACTGCTTGAGAGTGGATTCCGTGAAAATGACACGCCAAAGCCGCACCAGAAGTTCAGGGCCAAGACTATTGTCTGCTTGCTCCAGCACACGCCGCAGAATGCTCATTTCCCGCGCCGGCCGCAAAGGTGTGGGCCAGGACGCTGCTTCGCCGCTCTTCAGTGATTTCACCTGTTGCGTGAGGCTGAAGCGATGCTGCAGAAGTTCAATGATGTGATCATCGATGCTGTCAATGGCAAGGCGTGCATCTTCAAGCGAAGCGGGATTTGGCGATGATGGCGGCAAGCTCATGAAGCGACGGACTCATTCTGACAGGGAAACGTCATAAAGCACGACGCCAATGGTGGAAACAGGCTTTTCTCAAGCCTTCGGCAAAGATGAAACCCCGCGGTTGGCGGGCCGGGGTGCGGGCAGAAACGCCGGCTTCAGGCGGGGCATTAGCCGCCTTGCCCGCTTTCCCGCCGAAAACGCGTAGACCTGCTTCATGGCTTCAACGATGATCACACCGGCAAAGCGGCCCACCAGTCGTGTGCCCACAGCCTCGCAGGCTGCAGCCGTCTTTCGCAGCAAAGGTCCGCCCATCGGTGGCAGCACCAATGCCTCGCGCCACCAGTTTGTCGTGAAGAGGGCGACCTTCAGAAGTCCGGCCAGCTGTGAACGTGAAAAGGGCTGGCCGTAACCGAAGGGCGAGGCGTCAGACGCCGACCACAGGCCCCGCCGGTTCGGCACGATCAAATAGAGTTTTCCCTGGGGCGCCATGACGCGCCAGATCTCCTGCAGCATTTCCAGCGGGTTGTCGGCCATTTCAAGACCGTGGGCCACCACCACCACATCGGCAACGCTTTCGAGGAGTGGCAGATCACACTCATCCACCAGCGCCGAGCGCACTGGCTCCGTCACCGGCCAGTGGATGACACCCTGACGCGCCAACATGAAGGACAAGGTGACGGCTGCCGTCTCATCCAGGCCGTTGAAAAAAGGGTGCGCAAAACCCAAGCCC
This sequence comes from Hyphomicrobiales bacterium, assembly GCA_031431295.1. Classification (GTDB taxonomy): domain Bacteria; phylum Pseudomonadota; class Alphaproteobacteria; order Rhizobiales; family Aestuariivirgaceae; genus Aestuariivirga. The sequence continues at coordinate 16,538 of JANPDD010000079.1, forward strand.
AGAACTGTCTGGTCGGATGCGGCCTTCAGCCGTGGCGCCAGAGCCCGGCTGATCAGCGCCCGCGCCGACTGGCCAAGGTCGCTGGCATAGAATTCCCTGAGGTCCACCACATCCATGGCCGCAGCATAGATGGTTGCCGCGCAAGAATCAGCACATCTCGATTGCAATTCGGAAAACATGGTATAGCACCCGCACCATGAGCCATCTCGAGATCCACCAGTTCATCTGCCGCAGCGACAATTATGGCGTTCTTGTCCACGACAGCCGCACCGGCACCACAATTTCCATTGACGCACCCGAAGCCGCGGCCATTTCGGACAATCTGAAAAAGCGCGGCTGGCAACTCACACATATTCTCACAACCCACCACCACCAGGACCATGTTGAGGGCAATCTCGAACTGAAGGATGTTTTCGGCTGCCGCATCATCGGCCCGGAAGCGGAAAAGGACAGCATCCCCGGCATTTCAAAGACCGTGAAAGGCGGCGACACGTTCGAACTCGGCAACCGTCCGATCAAGGTGTTTGACTGCCCCGGCCACACGCGAGGCCACATTGCCTATCACTTCTGGGACGACTTTACGCTCTTTGCCGCCGACACATTGTTTTCGCTGGGCTGCGGGCGTGTGATTGAAGGCACGATGGAGCAGATGTTTCACTCGGTAAATCAGTTCCGCACGCTGAGTGGCATGACATCTGTCTATTGCGGCCACGAGTACACCGAGGCCAATGCCAAGTTCGCCCTCACGGTCGAACCCAGCAACAGGGCCCTGCAGATGCGCGCCCAGGACGTGAAAAACCTGCGCGAGCAGGGCAAGATGACCTGCCCCACAACCATTGGCGACGAGCTCAAGGCCAACCCTTACTTGCGCTGTGACAGCCCCGAAATCCGGAAGATTCTGGGTCTGGAGCAGGCCACGGACGTCGAGGTTTTCACAGAACTCCGTACACGCAAGAACAACTTCACATGAAACTGGCGGACTTCAAGGCCCTGACATTTGACTGCTATGGCACGCTCATAGACTGGGAGTCGGGAATCCTCATTGCGCTGCAACCACTCGTCACCCGTCTTGCGTCCCCGCCATCGCGAGACGCAATTCTCGAAGCCCACGCACGCCACGAATCGGCGCAGCAATCCTGGACGCCTGCAATGCCCTACAGCGGCATTCTCGCTGTCACCTACAGGCGGTTGGCGGAACAATGGTGCGTGGCCGTCACCTGGGATGAGTGCCTTGCCTATGGGCAATGCGTGAAGGACTGGATGCCGTTTCCTGATACGTTGGAGGCCCTGGCATACTTGAAACAGCATTACAGGCTGGTGATCCTGTCCAATGTCGACAACACCAGCTTTGCCCACAGCAACAGGAAACTTGGTGTATCTTTTGATGCCGTGTTCACGGCGCAGGATATAGGCAGCTACAAACCCAGTCTCCGAAACTTTGTGTACATGACCGAGAAGCTCTCACTTGCCGGCCTCTCAAAAACGGACATCCTGCACACCGCCGAAAGTCTGTTTCACGACCATGCCCCGGCAAACCAGCACGGGCTGGCATCATGCCTGATCCATCGCCGCCACGGACAGGATGGCTTCGGTGCAACCATGGATCCCGGCGTCAGTCCAAGCTATGATTTTCGCTTTGTCAGCTTGGCCGGATTGGCGACGGCGCATCGGCGCGAAATCTCAGCCTGACCGGCGCAGCCACTGCCCGCCAAAGATTGAGATCAGAACGGCGACAATGATGACGCTGCCCCCCAAGAATGCCGCCTTGTTCGGCACCTCGCCCACCGCGAGCCAGGGCCACAGGGGATTGAGCACCGCATCCAGCATGACAATGAGCGAGAGCGTGATTGCCGAAACCGAGCGTGCGCCCTTGATGTAGAAGACCAGCGGAATGGCAAGCTGCAACGGCCCCATGAGCGCCAGCAACAGCATGTCGCGAAGGGAAACGTCAAAGCCTCCCCCGCTGTGTCCGGCGAGAAAACCCAGAAATCCCGCAGCAAGAAAACTGAGGCCGCCACCGACGCAGATGGCTGGCGTCATGTCGACATTGCGATAACGCCTGAGTGCCAGTGTCTGGCCTGCGAAGGTGATGGGCACTAGCATGCAGATGATCATGCCGAGGAGATTTCCGGCCTCAAATCCATCCCGGGCAATGATGCCAACACCGATGAAGGCCAGAAGTGCCGCGACCCATGCAACAATCCCGGGCCTCTCACCTGTGACCCAGGGGCTCAGAATTCCGGTGAAGATCGGTGAAGACGCACCAATGACAGATATTGTTGCGGTGCCAACCAGCGTCAGCGACGTCACATAAAGCGTTGAACCTGCGGCAAAGAAGCCAGCCGACGCGCACAGTGCAACCAGGGGAATTGACGTGAATTGCACCCAAGTTCTTTCGCCGTATACGACGACGATATAGCACAGCAACGCAACCGACATCCAGAAGCCCCGCCAGCAATTGAGCTGCCAGCCGTCCAGCCCCGGCATCAGGCGCACGAAGAGGCCGGAGAGCGACCAGCCCAGTGTGGCGAGCAGGACGAAGGCAATGCCTCTGCTGTAACTCTGCTCCGTCGATTTCATCTACCAGCGCATAACATAGCCATCGACCAAAGCGTGACGGCAAAACGAAGGTGCATTGCTTGCATGCGGCCTGCGCAACTTGTGTGATGGCGTTGCGAGTGTTAGCAGCCACGCCTCATGACTTCCCTCGCAGCCATACAATACGAACTGGCAGCCCTTGCCGCTGCCACCTGTTGGGCGCTGACGGGGCTCATCGCATCCGTGCCAGCAGGACATTTGGGTGCACTGCACTTCAACCGTTTGCGGCAAGCCTTTGGCACTTTGATCCTCGCCATTCTTGTCGCAGTGAATGGCACCTGGCAAGCGCTGTCATGGGACGTGGTGCCACTGCTGGTCCTGTCGGGCATCTTCGGTATTTTCGTTGGTGATAGCCTGTTGTTCACAGCTCTCAATCGCTTGGGGCCAAGGCGAGCTGGTATTTTATTTGCACTTAACGCGCCGATGGCCGCTATCTTGAGTTGGTTTTGGCTGGGTGAAACATTGTCCTTGCTCGCCGTGCTCGGCATTGCCCTTTCGGCAGCAGGTGTGGCACTTGCTATCCTGTTCGGAAATCGCGGCATGTCTGCAAG
>JANPDD010000080.1:0-5805 GCA_031431295.1 Hyphomicrobiales bacterium
CCATCCGCCAGCCTGCGGCGTTTACCGGGACGGTCGGCATCAAGCCCACCTACGGGCGCTGCTCGCGCTGGGGTATCGTCGCCTTCGCGTCATCGCTGGACCAGGCAGGCCCCATTGCGCGCGACGTGCGCGATGCCGCGATCATGTTGAAAATCATGGCCAGCGTGGACCCCAAGGATACCACGTCCGTGGACCGCCCCGTTCCCGACTACGAGGCGGTGCTGGGCACGTCCATCAAGGGTCTCAGGGTCGGAATCCCACGGGAATACCGGCCAGACGGCCTGTCCGCCGAGATTGACGCGCTGTGGAGCAAGGGTGCGCAGTGGCTGAAAGAGCAGGGTGCGGAGATTGTCGAGATTTCCCTGCCGCACACGAAGTATGCGCTGCCCGCCTACTACATTGTGGCACCGGCCGAGGCCTCGTCCAACCTGGCGCGCTATGACGGTGTGCGTTACGGATTGCGCGTGCCGGGCGAGGACCTGATTGACACGTACGAAAACACCCGTGCTGCGGGCTTTGGGCGGGAAGTGCAGCGCCGCATCATGATCGGCACCTATGTGCTGTCGGCGGGCTACTACGATGCCTACTACGTCAGGGCACAGAAAGTCCGTACACTGATCAAGCGCGACTTTGACGAGGCTTGGAACAGGGTCGACGTGGTGCTGACACCGGCAACGCCCTCTGCGGCCTTTGCGCCAGGCGAGATCACCGATCCCATCCAGATGTATTTGAATGACATTTTCACGGTCACCGTGAACATGGCGGGCCTGCCGGGGATCGCGGTGCCCGCCGGCCTGTCGGAACAGGGCCTGCCGCTGGGCCTGCAGCTGATCGGCAAGCCCTTTGATGAGGAAACCCTGTTCCAGACGGCCCATGCCATCGAACAAGCGGCAGGGAAATTCACCGCACCGAAGTGGTGGTGAATTCCCGCCGCCGCGGTGTTGTCACTTCACATCGACCAGCCTGAGATAAGGCTTCACGGTCGTCCAGCCTTGCGGGAATTTTTCCTTGGCCGCTTCGTCGGAAACGGAGGCCATGATGACAACCTTGTCGCCGGGCTTCCAATCGGCAGGCGTGGACACTGACTTTGTAGCTGTAAGTTGGAGTGAATCGATCACACGCAGAATCTCATCGAAATTCCGCCCGGTCGTCATCGGGTAGGTGAGGATCATCTTGATGCGCTTGTCCGGCCCGATGACGAAGACATTGCGAACCGTCTGGTTGTCGGCGGGTGTGCGGGTCTTGGCCTCGCCCGTGGCTTCTGCTGGCAACATGCCGTAGAGCTTGGCCACGGTCATCTGGCTGTCGCCGATCATGGGGTATTGGACGTCGGCGCCGGTCACGTCCTTGATGTCCTTTTTCCAGCGCAGATGATCGTCAACACTGTCAACGGAAATGCCGATGAGCTTCACGCCGCGCTTCTCGAAATCGCCGGAGCGCAGCGCCATGGCGCCAAGCTCGGTGGTGCATACGGGCGTGAAATCCTTGGGGTGGGAGACGAGAACGGCCCAGCTTCCCTCAATGTAGTCGTGAAACTTGATCCTGCCCTCGGTGGTGTCAGCTTCAAAATCGGGTGCGATATTGCCGAGTGTCAATGCCATGGTCAGAGCCTCCTCTTGTTAGACTGCCCAATATAGGAGCATTGGTGTTCGTAATAAAGAACAAAATTGCGCCAACGCCGAACGATTGCGAACCTTGCAGATCAGTTCAATCCCAGGCTGCCTGTCAGTTTAGGCGCAAATATGTGTCCGTCATTTGACGCCGAAAGGCTGAATGTGCCGGACCAGCTCCACACAGACCAGGCAAAACCGGCGTCATCGGCAAGCCTGCGCACAGCGCGGAGATAGCGGGCGCGGGAGTCATCATACAGCAGCGCGCCCCCTGGGCGGTGGGCGCCAAATTCACCCAGCACAATGCGGTTGGGAGCGATCTTGTGTTTCCTGGCCCAGGATTGAACAATTGCAAACGGCTTCTCCATGTCACGCCTGCCATGGTTGAAGTAGCGCTCAAGGTTTGCACGCAACTCGCGGCGCAGGCGGGCCTTTTGGGAGGTGCCCAGTTTTGCTGCGGCAATCCGGGCATCTGCGTCGTTGAGCATGGCGCGGCGCTGTTTTTTGTTGGGCGGGAATTCGAGGTTCGTGACGTAGGTTTCTCCGCCGCCCGTCCAGGCAGCGCCCTGGTGGGTAAAGATGAAGGGCTCGTAGTTGTGGAAGCTCCACACCACATTGTCATCCTGGATCAAGCGGGGATCAATGCGGGCAAGGCCTGCGGCACTGCCCCAACAGGCGCCTGAAAGCACAAGTGTCAAGCGAGGTGCGGCCTTTCGTGCGGCCTTGTGCAGGCGCAACAACAGCGCAGGCCAGCGGTCTTTGCGGTTCCACGACCGTGCGGCGCAGTCGAGTGTTGGTTCGTTCATCAGTTCAAGCGCGACGCGGGCCGGATCTTCCTCGGACAGTGCGTGAGAAAGTTCCTCTATCAGATTGATATAACGCAGAAATGCTGTGTCTGATGCGAGGTATGTCTGGCTTCCGATCGTGCGCCATCCGGGTGCCACAGGCTGGGCGTGTACATCCACCACGACCTTCAAGCCGGCGGCCTTCAGCCGCTGCACCGCCTGCATCGTGCCGGAAAGCAGGGTTTTCCGCTTGTCGGCGTTCGCAGGCCACAGGAAGATTGCGGGGTCAATCGGCAGGCGTACAAAGTCAAATCCTGTTGCCTTGATGGTGGCGAGTTGCGTGTCCGAGATTCTCTCCCGCCATTCAGGAAACCCAGAGACGATGCCGGGGTCAGCGAGCCGCGCATCCGCAGGCCAGGTCAGCCAGGTATCGAGCGAGATGCCGCGCGCCAAGCTGATAGTCTCCGCCCGCGCCGGCAGGTGGAGCAACAGGGAAACGAGAATGATGAGAACGAGCTTGAGCATGAATAGGACTATACACCTTGAATAGGTCAAAATTATGACGACCTTCAGTTTCCTTTGATGCGCTCGCCCTTGGGATCGTAGAAAGGCTGGAACTGTACCTTGGCTGGATATTTTTTCCACGCCAGTTCAACGCTCCACATTCCGGTCGAAAGCCATTCCGCGCTCACGCCATCCAGGTTTTTCACAGAACCCAGACCCAGTGATTTCCCGACCCGGTGGCCAAAGGCGCCTGAGGTCGTTGACCCCACAATCGTGCCATCGCGATAAATCGGTTCCTCGTGGTAGATCATGGGGGCGGTGTCGCTGGTGTCGTCCAGGGCAATGGCGACAAGGCGTTTCAGCGGTATTCCGGCGGCCTTCTGCCGCAGCAGTGCCTCGCGGCCAATGAAGCCGCCGGGCTTGTCCCAGGCGACGGCAAAGCCCAGCCCTGACTCGAGCGGCGTGTCTTCATCGGAAATGTCATGGCCCCAGTGGCGATAGGCCTTTTCCATGCGGGCATTGTTCATGGTGTGCATGCCGGCAGGGGCGAGGTTGAATTCCGGCCCCGCCGCCAGCAGTGTTTCCATGACATGGGCGGCAAATTCGGCGGGCACATAAAGCTCCCAACCCAGTTCACCCACATAGGTGAGGCGCGAGGCGCGCGCACGGGCGTAGCCGATCTCGATCAGTTTCGAGGTGCCAAAGGGAAAGGCCGTGTTGGAAAAATCAGCGGTCGAAACCTTCTGCAAGAGGGCCCGGGACTTTGGCCCCATGAGGGCGATCATCGGCAGGCCGGAGGTCACATCGATGGCCACGCAATTCGTGTCCTCCGCTTGCCGCTTCAACCACGCCATGTCGCGGGTTTGCGGAACGGCACCGGTCACAACCAGAAACTCATTCTCGCCCCGCCGGGTGACGGTGAGGTCAGCCTCAATGCCGCCGCGCTCATTCAGCCACTGGGTGTAAACAACCTTGCCAACCGGAACGTCCACATTGTTGGCCGAAATGCGATTCAGCACGGAAAGCGCGTCCTTCCCTTCCACCTTGAATTTGGCAAAGGAGGCCTGGTCAAAAAACACCACATCGCTTTTCAGCCGGTCAGCCTCATACTGGGCGCAGGAAAACCAGTTCTGGCGGCCGTAGGAATACTCATACTCCGGTTTCACACCATCGCGGGCATACCAGTTGGGCCGTTCCCAGCCATTGGCCTCGCCAAACACGGCACCCAACTTTTCCGTGTACTGATGAATAGCCGAGCGCCGCACGCCGCGTGCCGTTTCCGGCTGGCGATAGGGCCAGTGCATGGCGTAGAGCAGGCCCAGCGTTTCCGTCACACGGTCATGGACGTAGCGTTCCACGGCCTGGAAGGGGTGGATGCGGCGGATGTCGATGCCGTTCACATCCATGGGCGGATGGCCATTCTTGATCCACTGCGCCAGCACAAGCCCGGCACCACCTGATGATTGTATGCCGATTGAGTTGAAACCCGTTGCCACGAACAGGTCTTTGACCTCCGGGGTTTCACCCAGATAATAGCGGTTGTCCGGGGTAAAGCTTTCAGGTCCGTTGAAGAACAACTGGATGCCCGCCGTTTCCAGAAGTGGCACGCGGTTGATGGCATTGGCGAGGATGGGTTCAAAGTGGTCCATGTCCTCCGGCAGCGTGACGAAGGCGTGCTCATCATCAATGCCGCCGCCCCCAATTTTCGGCCACGCCTTCGCTTTGGGTTCGAAGGCTCCGACCAGCAGCTTGCCGGCATCCTCCTTGTAATACGTGCATTCGTCCGGCACCCGGACCACCGGCATGTTGCGCGGCAGCTTGTCGAGAGGTTCTGTCACGATGTAGAAATGTTCGCAGGCATGCAATGGAATGCTGACGCCGATGGACTTGCCGAGTTCACGTGACCACATGCCGCCCGCGATCACCACCTTGTCGGCGTGAATGGTCCCCGCTTCCGTTTCGACGCCGGTGGCACGGCCCCCCTCTGTGAGGATGCGCGTCACCTTCACATTTTCAAATATCCTTGCCCCCCGTGAACGCGCCCCGGCAGCCAGTGCCTGGGTCACGTCGATGGGGTTCACCTGTCCGTCCTTGGGAAGGAAAACGCCGCCTTTCACGCCATCGAGATTGTAGTGGGGAATGCGCGCGCCAATCTCCGCCGTCGAAACCACCTCGACTGCCAGGCCAAAGTTCTTGGCCATGGAGGCGCCGCGCAACAGCTCTTCCAGGCGGCCTTGCGTCAGGGCAAGAGAGATGGAGCCATTCTGCTTGAAGCCCGTGGCCTGCCCGGTTTCCTGTTCCAGTCCGGCAAACAGGTCGGCCGTGTATTTTGCAAGTTCCGTCAGATTGCGGGATGCCCGAAGCTGGCCGACGAGGCCCGCCGCATGCCAGGTTGTGCCGGAGGTCAGCTGTTTTCGCTCCACAACCACGACATTGCCGACCCCGATTTTTGTCAGGTGATAGGCAATCGAACAGCCCACAATGCCACCCCCAAGTAACACAACGTGGGTGCGGGCGGGATGGGGGGGTGAAGCCATTGGAGAATCCTTTTTTTGTACAATCGCGACAATAGCGCGCTTTCCGATCAGACGGAATCGTCTGATCGACAAGAAATCGCGCCAGCATATCGAATTTCAGCATGTTCTTGCCGACCAGATTGTTTCGATCTGGTCGGAACATGCTGTAGCAAAACCCGGTTCACTCAAAAGGGCCAGTTCGGCGCGCTGGCGGTTCCAATTATTCACCTTTGGTTTGCGGTAGGCCTGCAACTGGGTTATGAGGCCACCACTTTCCAAGGAAGCATGACACATGTACAGGGGCGATATCCCACCTCCCGAGGCCCATGAGCGGCTGAAGAAGAATCCGAATGCCGTGCTGATCGATGTCCGCACCCAGCCGGAATGGAC
>JANPDD010000081.1:0-4646 GCA_031431295.1 Hyphomicrobiales bacterium
CATTGAAAGCGAAGCCCAGGCATCCCGTCTCCTGGGGCTGGGGTGTGATCTGGGGCAGGGCTATCATTTCAGCGAGCCGAGGCCCGCCCGTGAGGTTGAAAAGCTGCTTGCCGTCCTTTCGCCCACCCGCGTGGGCATGGCGGGCGCCCATGGCGGCGGAACGCAATCAGGTCATGATGGTGGGCAACAGCAGGCTTCGCCGATGCCGGGGGTGTCGCCCATGGCGCCACGCGCCCACCCGGTGGAACAGGAATTGTTCGAGGAATTGCCGCCCGATGAAACAGTCTTTGAACCGCCACCCGAGCCGGAAGAATTGCCGTCGATCTTCGCGGTCACGGCCGCCAAGCCGCCAACACCTTCCGCGCCAAGAAAAGTGTCGAAAGTGAAATTGAAAAAGAAATCAACAAAGGTGAGGCCGCGGCGCAAGCCCGCCCGCCGATGATGGAGGCATGAGCGCCATGAGTTTGCAATCCTCCGGCAATTCCACCACCGCGCCGTCCAGCGATTTGTCGCCACCCGCGCAAGCCCTGTGGTGGTTGAAGAAGGGCGGCTTCAAGCTGGGCGCGGAATGGGAAAGGGCGCATCAACTTTGCCAGACAGCGGAAGGCACGTTTGAATATGACCTCGTGCATGCTCTCGCCCACTGGATCGAGGGCGACATTGCGAACCGCGACTACTGGTACAGGCGCGTGGGTGGCGGCAGGGCCGAAACAGTTGAAGCGGAGTGGGAGAGGGTGTCACAGGCATTGACCTAAACACCCCTTTGGGGTATTTTAAGTGAATGCACCTGATCAGTGTTGTCGAAACAGAATTGTATCTGCGCGATGCTGAAAGGTTGCTGTCGGAAGCTGAACGCGACGAAGTCATTGATGAATTGTCACAAGATCCTGAGCAGGGAGTGCTTATTAAAGGTACCAGAGGATTGCGCAAAACCCGCATTGGTTTTGGCGGACGTGGCAAACGCGGTGGTGGCCGCGTGATCTACTGGTTCAAAACTGAGAACCTGCCACTGGTACTACTGGCGATTTACGCAAAGAATGAGATGGAAGATCTCAATGAGGCGCGACGGCAATATCTTGTGAAACTTGCGGCGCAACTCGAAACAGAATTGGGAGTGCGAAGAACATGAAAGCCAAAAATTTCCAAAAGCTTGTCGATAGCATCAATCAAGCCCGCGCCTATGCCCGGGGCGAGCATGTTCCCGGGTTGCGGGTGCATAAGGTTCTCGTCAAACGCAATGACGTCGCCGCCCTGCGCCTGCGCGAAGGGCTGACTCAAGCGCAGTTTTCCGAGCTTCTCGGCACGTCGCTTGGAACAGTGCGCAAATGGGAAAGTGGCGAACGTGCACCATCAGGTGCCGCAGCACGGTTGATCCAGCTTCTCGCCGCGAAACCGAAGATCGTAACGCAAACGCTGGGGATCAAACCCACTGCCGCAAAACGCCAACCCAAAAGCGGGCTTGTGGCAGCGGGGTAGGGCAAATTCAGGTATGTCTGACAACGAGAAGTTTCAGGTACAAATGATCGAGCTGGCGATGCAATATTACGCGAGTGGCAGGTTCGCGGCGATCAATGGCATGCTGCCTGTATGCGGGAATCTACTGCACCACGCCGTGGAAATGTTCCTCAAGGGCGCTCTTGCGCGACGTCTTGATCGCGCGGCGCTGTATGGCCTGAAACACGACCTGAAAAAAATCTGGAAAAGAACAAAATTGGAATTTCCGGGAACCGAATTATCGTCGTTTGACGCTTCAATTTTTCGGCTCGATCTGTTTGAGCGCATTCGCTATCCCGACAATCTTGTCGACGAAGGCGGAACCATTCAAATTGATATCCACCGCAACGCATGGGTTCCATCGCACGAGGACAAAAAAACGACGCCACGCATGTACAATTTTGTCTTGGAAGACATTGATGAACTCGTGAAAGTCATTTTCGGATTTGCCAGCCTGAATCCGCTGTTTTTCTCAGGTGGGATGAAAAGGCAAGCATTTGCCATGATTAACGATAGCAACCGCCATCCAATTTTCCCCTCTTGAAGTGGTATTTCAAAAACGTTTGCTGGGTTATTCGACCTACACTGTTCCCCATGCTATCAATCGTGGACTTTCTGCCCCCTCACATCGCCAAACCCAACTGCAACCTGATCGCATCTTCCACTACGTTCAAATCTGCCTTCGACACGTCACCCAGTTTCGATTTCAATCTGCTTTTGTCGGCGGCCATGATCTGGTCGGACATGGCTTTGCTGGTGGCCGAGCCGATCTCAACGAGCGCCTCACCGGGATAAACCCTGCTTGTATTGCTGGTCAGCGGCACCACGACCACCCGTGACAGATTGCGATTTGCCGAGTCATTGCTGACGATGATGGCAGGACGTCGTTTGGCGATTTCGCTGCCGACGGCGGGATCAAACTCGACCCACCAGACTTCACCGCGCTTCATCAGCCAAGTCCTTGGTCAACCCTTCAAGCCACTCATCGGCTTCGGCTTCGCGTGTGTTGTCTGCGGCCATGGCCTTATAGCCAGCGTCCAAGGCCGTATCCATGACATGGGGCCGCAAAAGATCCTCGATGAACTGGCTCATGCGGCGCTTGCCGATGGTGCGGTAAAGGCCATCGTAGACAGCCTCATCAAGAGTAATGGTCATTTTCTTGTGCATGAGCAATATATACGTTATACGTATAACGTCTGCAAGAGCCAAAGACATCACCCTCGCTCCACAAAACTGTCAATCACTACTTTCCGCTGTCCCTCATTGCAGCTTCTCCGCAATCCACATCTTGATGAGAGACTGCCGCGTCACGCCGAGGCGTTGGGCCTCGCGGTCGAGGCCGTTCACCACCCATTGCGGGAAGTCCACATTGACGCGCTTGGGTTCGAGGTTCACTTTCCTGGCTTTGGAAAGATCCATGTAGTCGAGAATGTCTTCTTTGCCTTCGTCAAAAATCTTGTCGAGTTCAGATGCTTTCATAATAATCAATCTCCCTTTGTCGCGCCCGGCGAACCGAAATCAGGCGGATCGCTTCGCCACGCAGAGTGTAAAAAGCCACCCAATGCCTGCCGTTCAATTTCCCGATCGCCGCCCGACGCTGTTCGTCTTCCAGAGCTTTGGCGGGCAATATCGCCAGCACACCGCCCGACCAGAGTTTCTGGGCCTCTATAAAGTCGATGCCATGCTTTTCCTTGTTGGAAGCGCTTTTGGCGGCATCAAATTCAAACAGTGATTTCATATAAAAAAGGTATATTAAATATACCTTTTTGTCAAGAATGCGGCATTCACCCTCTTTCTACAAAGCTGTCGATCACCCGCTTTTCGCCCGCTTTTTCGAAATCGACGGTGAGCTTGTTGCCTTCCACAAACGTCACCTGGCCATAGCCGAACTTCTGGTGAAACACGCGCTCGCCTTTGACAAGGCCTGCGCCTTCCGCCGAGATGATGCTTTCGCCCTCGATGAATTTGGGTGATGACTTCAGGCCCTGGCCCTTGGCGTAGGTATTCTGCGCCCGCTGCCAGCCCGGCGTCGCATAGGTGTTGCCGGCAGCAAATGTCGAGGCCGTGTCAAAGCGGCTGGCACCGTAGCTTCCAAATCCATGTCCGCCGTAGGTTGTTGTCATGGCCACAACCTCAACATGGTTCGGTGGCAATTCATCAATGAAGCGCGAAGGTATTGCCGACTGCCAAAGCGCATGGACGCGGCGGTTTTGCGCGAATGAAATGGTGGCCCGGCGCTTGGCCCGCGTGATGCCGACGTAGGCGAGGCGGCGTTCTTCTTCCAGCCCGGCGCGGCCCTTTTCATCCAACGCACGCTGGTGCGGAAACAGGCCTTCTTCCCACCCCGGCAGGAACACGCTGCCGAATTCCAGGCCCTTGGCGGAATGCAACGTCATGATGTTGACGCGGTCCTCGGCATCGCCGGAGTCGCGGTCCATGACCAGCCCCACGTGCTCCAGAAAACCGCCGAGATTCTCAAACTCACCCATGGAGCGCACAAGTTCTTTGAGGTTTTCGAGACGGCCCTCGGCCTCCGGGCTTTTGTCATTTTGCCACATCTCGGTGTAGCCGCTTTCGTCCAGCACGATCTCGGCCAATTCCGTGTGCGGCAGTTGATCGACCTGCGTGCGCCAGCGGGCAAAGCTTTCAAGCAGCAGTCGCAATGCGGTGCGCGCCTTGCCTGGAAGTTCATCGCTGAGCGCGATCTGCTCGGCAGCGCGATAGAGTGAAATGCCTTGCGTGCGGCCGATACCAAACATTTTTTTCAGCGAGGAATCACCGATGCCGCGCTTTGGTGTGTTGACGATGCGCTCGAAGGCAAGATCATGGTCGGGTGAAGCCACGATTTTGAGATAGGCCATGGCATCGCGGATTTCTGCCCGCTCATAGAAGCGCGGACCACCGATGACGCGATAGGGAAGCCCCAGCGTGATGAAGCGGTCCTCGAAGGCGCGCATCTGGAATGAGGCCCTGACAAGGATCGCCATGTCATTGAGGCGTTCGCCCTTGTGCTGCAGGCTTTCGATGTCATCACCGATGGCGCGCGCCTCCTCGTCCCCGTCCCAGTGGCCGCGCACCACAAGCTTTTCGGATTCTTCGCGCGCCGTGCGTAGCGTCTTGCCGAGGCGGGTTTCGTTTTTGGCGATGAGACC
>JANPDD010000082.1:0-30225 GCA_031431295.1 Hyphomicrobiales bacterium
GGGCAGGACTGTCGAAGAAGTAGAAGCGGCCATCAAGGACGTCTTGCCGACGATCTCCCCAACAGAGTGTCAAAACTACTTCCGAAATGCCGGTTACGGATCATTCAAATGAAATCAGAGTCTAGAGCAACGGGCGAGCAAGTGGTCCCCTGAGTTCACAAACGAAGTGCAACACCAGTTTATGGTGGTGCCATGGGACAGGACTACCGACATTTTTCATTGGAAGAGCACTGTCAGGATGTTCTGATTCATTCTGAAAAGGTTCGACGGATCATACTTGCGCTTGACCTGCTGCAGCCTGGCATATGTTTCGGCGCCAAAGGCGTCGCGCACCAGTCCGTCTCCTTCGCCAAGGCCGGGAAAATTGAGATAGAGCCTGCCTGTCGAGTGGCGCTGCGCGTCGTTCCACGCGTTTCGTGCCCAGGCGATGTTGGCCTTGTCGTCCTTTGCGTCAGACCAAATGGCATCAAGGCTCAGCATGTAGGGCATGGAGCGGTCACCAAAAGCCGTGGCATCGGCTGGCACCCGCTGCACCGCGCCGCCAAACTTCCAGATTGATGCAAAAGTCATTTCTGACGGCCTTTGCGACAGGCTGCGCAGGATGTCGGTGATCGTCGAGTTTTCCAGTTGCGAGAGGTAAGTTGATTTCCAGTAGCAGCGGTCGCGGCCTTTCGGGAACAGTCCGTCATAGAGGGATTGCAAGCTGCGATATGGCATGGCGCCACTGAAATCGAGCAGCGGTTCGGCAAACTGGCGGAGCGGCATGGTGATGCGTTCGCCCACATCCGCCGGTCCATCATAGACAGCGGCAAGTGAAACGACACGCTTGCCCCAAGTGTTTTCCGGGTAGGCAGGATCGTGTGGGATGGTCGAGAACTCGGCAAGGCCTGACACTTCATCGGGTGCCGCTGCCATGTAGTCACGCCACTTTGGAAGAATCTCGGCCGCGTATTTTTCCTCGTAGACCGGCGCACAAAACATGACTTCGCTTGCAATGGGATGGATCTTGAACTCGAAATTCACGACCACACCAAAATTTCCGCCGCCGCCCTTCAGGGCCCACAACAAGTCCGGGTTTTCGGTCGCACTGGCATGCACAAGGCGGCCATCCGCCAGAACAACGTCGGCTGACATGATGTTGTCGCAACTCAAGCCGTGGGAACCGCGCAACCAACCGATGCCTCCCGAGAGTGACAAGCCGGCAACGCCCGTGGCTGAAATCAACCCGCCTGGCGTGGCGCGGCCAAATGGTGTCGTCGCTGCGTCCACATCGGCCCACGTCGCACCGCCTTCAACGTGGGCGAGATCAAGTTTCGGGGCCACGCGAACGGCGTTCATCTGTGAGAGGTCGATCATCAAGCCGCCCTCGCACACTGCATAGCCTGCAACATTGTGCCCTCCACTGCGCAGCCCAACCACCAGACTGTTCTCGCGCCCATGGTTGACGCAGGCCACAACATCAGCCGCATTGCGGCAGCGGGCGATCATTGCCGGCCGCCTGTTGATCATGCCATTCCACACCACCCGTGCTTCATCATAGGCTGGAGCACCGGGTTCCAGAAGTTCACCACGCAGCGCCGCGCGGAGTGTGTCATGTGCCATGGCGGGAGCTCCTCAAGTTGAACAACAGGCTAGTACGGGCAGGGCATCGGCACTAAAGTCGGAAATGCTGAATAACGGTCATTTCTGCCATGCCTGCACCTGACGGTCGGATTAATGTTGCGATACTCGCAGTACCTGAGGTCACGGGCTCGGCGCTTTATGGCATGTTCGACCTCTTTTCATCGCCGGGCCGGGACTGGCCTTTCATTGTGAAGGGCGTTGCGGGCCCACAGTCGATGAACCCCTATATCGTCGCACGCCACATGGACGCGTTCGAGGCGGCGAACGGCATTCCGGTCCGGCCGCAACATGATTTCCAGTCGGCACCACTCCCGGACATCGTCTGCATCCCAGATTTCTTTGTCAATCCGGGAGAGAGTGTCGCCGGACTTTATGACCCCGAGGCCCGCTGGCTGAAACAGTGCCACGCATCAGGTGCCATGCTGGCAAGTGCCTGCTCGGGTGCCGTGCTGCTGGGTGAGGCCGGATTTCTGTCGCACTGTGAGGCCACCATCCATTGGGGCTACGTCTCGACGTTGACCAGCAATTATGCCGGGGTGCGTGTGCAGGTTGAACGCTCGCTGGTGCTGAGCGGCGAGGCACAGCGCATCATCATGGCGGGAGGTGGATCAAGCTGGCAGGATCTGGCACTCTATCTCATCGCCCGCTTTGTCGGCCTGCAGGAGGCCATGCAGGTTGCCAAGGTTTACTTGCTGCAATGGCATGATCTTGGCCAGCAGCCCTTTGCGTCCCTCGCCAGCCTCCGGCAGACAGCGGACTCGATCATCAACGAAAGCCAGACGTGGCTGGCCGACCACTACCGGACATCGTCTCCCGTTGCCGCGCTGGTGACACGGTCCGCACTTCCGGAACGCACCTTTGTGCGCCGTTTCGCCAAGGCCACGGGCATGACGCCGCTCGAATATGTGCATGCGCTGCGGCTGGAAGAAGCCAAGCATGTGCTGGAAACGACGGATACGCCGATTGAAGCCGTTGCTGTGGATGTTGGCTATGAAGACACGAGTTTCTTTGGTCGCCTGTTCCGCCGCAAGATGGGCTTGACGCCCATGCAGTACCGCTTACGGTTTGGCTCTTTGCGGCGGGCCTTGGGCTGATGGTTTACACGCACGTGCTTCCCCACTAAAGCCTGCACCAACTCAACCATTTCCCGGGATTTTACACGCATATGGCGCGGCAATTCATCTATCACATGCAAGGCCTTTCCAAGTCCTACGCGGGCGGCAAGAAGGTTCTCGACAACGTTCATCTGTCTTTCTACCCCGAGGCAAAAATCGGCGTTCTCGGCCCCAACGGCTCTGGCAAATCCACGCTTCTCAAAATCATGGCGGGCCTCGATACCGAGTTCAACGGCGAAGCCTGGATCGCCGATGGGGCAACGCGTGGCTATCTCGAACAGGAACCCCATCTTGATCCCACAAAGGATGTGATGGGCAATGTCATGGAAGGCGTTGCCGCCAAGAAGGCGATCATGGACGCATACAATGCCCTGATGGCCGACTACAACGACGAGAACGCCGAGAAAGCCGCCAAGCTCCAGGACGTGATCGACGCGCAGAACCTGTGGGATCTGGAATCGCAGGTTGAACTGGCCATGGACGCGCTGCGTTGCCCGCCTGGCGATGCGACTGTCGATAATCTCTCAGGTGGTGAACGCCGCCGCGTGGCCCTGACAAAATTGCTGCTGTCGAAGCCGGACTTGCTGCTGCTCGACGAACCGACCAACCACTTGGACGCCGAGTCGGTGAATTGGCTGGAACATCACTTGGCTGACTATCCCGGTGCCATGTTGATCGTCACCCACGACCGCTACTTCCTCGACAATGTGACGGGCTGGATTCTTGAATTGGATCGCGGCCGCGGCATTCCCTATGAGGGCAACTACTCCGCCTATCTCGGCCAGAAGGCCAAGCGCTTTGCGCAGGAATCGCGTGAGGATGCGGCGCGTGTCAAGGTTCTGGAGCGCGAAGCCGAATGGATGGGCAAATCGCCGACCGCCCGGCAGGCGAAATCAAAGGCCCGCATCAAGGCCTACGACGAGTTGCTCAAGATCAACGAAGCGCGGGTGCAATCGCACTCGGCGCAGATCATTATTCCGAGCGGAGAGCGGCTGGGCGATACGGCAATCGAAGTCGAAGGTCTCAACAAGGCCTATGGCGACCGGCTGCTGATCGAGAACTTGTCGTTCAAATTGCCGCCCGGCGGCATTGTCGGCATCATCGGGCCCAATGGCGCAGGCAAAACGACGCTGTTCCGCATGATCACGGGGCAGGAACAGCCGGACGCGGGCACGATCAAAATCGCACCCGCCGTCAATCTCGGTTATGTCGATCAGTCACGCGACGCCCTTAATGCTGACAAAACGGTGTGGCAGGAAATTTCCGGCGGCAACGACATTGTCATGCTGGGCAAGCGCGAGATGAATTCCCGAGCCTATGTGGGGGCCTTCAACTTCAAGGGTGGCGACCAGCAGCAGAAAGTGGGAACACTTTCAGGCGGGCAGAGGAACCGCGTGCATCTCGCCAAGATGCTGAAGTCGGGCTCCAATGTTCTGCTGCTCGACGAACCGACGAACGACCTCGATACGGAAACACTGGCGGCATTGGAAGAAGCGCTGGAAGACTTCGCTGGCTGCGCCGTGGTGATCAGCCATGACCGCATGTTCCTCGACCGCTTGGCGACGCATATCCTCGCCTTTGAGGGCGACAGCCATGTGGAGTGGTTCGAAGGCAACTTCCAGGATTATGAGGAAGACAAGAAGCGGAGACTGGGCGAGGACGCGGTGAACCCGCACCGGATCAAGTACAAAAAGTTTGAGAGGTGAGGCGCTCTCCCCCAACTTGTTGGGGGAGTACCGCGAAGCGGGGAGGGGGTGGCGCTTCTTGCAGTCCTCTTAAAATCCGACTATGACCAGATTTCAAGAGGTGACACATGCTTCTCAAGCGCGCCGACCAGGCCATTTCTTCCACCGACTTGCAAAAAAAGACCCGCGATCTTCTTGACCGCATTTCGCAAGGCAAGCAGGACCATTTTGTGGTGATGCGGGACAACCGGCCCGCCGCCGTGATGATGGCGACGGAAAGATACGAAGCCCTTATCGAAGAGCTTGAAGACTTGCGCATCGAAGCGGTGGCGCGCGCGCGTCTTGCGACGCCACGAAAGAACTATGTTTCCCGAAAGGACATGGACGTTTTCGTGGAAAGCCTCTGACGTGGCCCCAAAAAAGTCTTGGACTGTTTTCTATCATCCAGAGGTCAAGGACGATTTCCGGCGGCTAGGGCGGACGGAGGCGCGGACCATCCAACAGGTGATCGATGCAAGGCTGGCGCGGGGCGAGCCGGACAAGGCTGGGAAACCGCTGAGCGGGGATTTGAGCGGATTTCGCCGGCTGCGCACGGGCCAGACGCGCATTGTCTACAAGGTGGAAGGAAAAAGAATCGAGGTACTGGTGATTGCCGTGGGCCTGCGCCGCGATGATGAGGTCTATGTCAAGGCACAGCGCCGCGCAATGTGAGGCCTCGCGGCGTGGGCGAGGACTCGGTCATGTCAAAGTGGATCAAGTAAGAGCGGTTTGAGAGGTGAGGGAGAATTTAAGGCGGAAAAGGGGAGCAACTACTCCCCTTTTCCTAGGTGATCATTTCGTCTTGTCGGATTTGGTGTCGCCGTGACCCGGCTTTGGGACGCGCTCCACCGTTGTGGTTTTTGGTCTGCGTTCTGCTTCCTTAACGGGTAAGAACTCTCCTGACCCGGAGTCTCTGCCTATTTTGAATGTCTTGCTCTCTGCCAACTGAATCACCCCCTTTCGCTTACTCGGAAATTTTTGGAACATAATGGCAACATTATGGCGGGCACAATTCGTTGTGTGGTGGCGGAGGTGGACTGACAAAATGTAGTGTGTCAGCACTCTAGTTTGTCTTGACATTGTCGGGCGGATAAAATACCTTTCCATCTATGGCCACGACCACCGCCCGTTCCGAGAAACTCGATCTGCGCCTGACGCTTTCCGCCAAGCAGAAGCTGCAGGCGGCTGCGCGGGAGAAGGAGCGTTCGGTGTCGGACTTTGTTTTGCAGTCGGCATTGGACAAGGCGGATGAAGTTTTGGCGGAGCAACGCGTGTTTTGGATGACTGCGGAACAGTGGGAGAAATTCCACGAGGCACTTGATGCGCCGCCGCGCGACATTCCTGCCCTGCGCAAGTTGATGACCGAGCCTTCCATCTTCGAAAAACCCTAGTTGCATTTGATCTTGGCAGGCGCTCGCCGTGTACCGCATCGAAAAGCTTTCACGGCAACACGGCCTCGAATCATTTGATTGCGGCGTGCCCCAGTTGAACACTTTTCTTGCGCGGCACGCCATGGCAAACCAGACTACCAATGCCTCGCAAACCTATGTCGGCCTGAAAGAGAATCAAGTCATCGGATTCTATTCACTTGCGGCAGCAGAGGTGAAGTTTGAGGATGCACCAGAGCGCCTAAGGAAAGGTCTTGCCCGACATCCTGTGCCGTGCATCTTGTTGGCACGCCTTGGAATTGATCTCAGCCATCAAGGACTGGGTGCAGGCAGTGGCTTGCTCAAGGACGCATTTCGAAAAACCCATCTGCTTGCCGAAATTGCTGGTGCAAGGGCTCTGGTTGTCCACGCAAAGGATGAAAAAGCCAAGGCGTTTTATCAGCGCTATGGATTGGCGGACGGTCTTGTGAATCCTCTGCACCTCTACGCCTTGACCAAAGACCTGCTTAGAGCTGCGTCGGTTTAGCCTCACCATGCCCCGATCTTCTCCAGCCTGCCTTTGCGCTTCACGATATTCTTGTAGTCCCACTGGATGATTGCGGCTTTGGTGAGCCAGCGTTGGATGTCGCTGCTGTTGATTTCTGCCAAGTTCGCATAATGCGCTTCGGCGGCTTTGAATTTGCCTTCGGACTTGAGGCCAGGTTCGTCGAAGGATTGGCCGCTCCAGAACAAAAGCTGCACGCTTTTCTTGCGAACCCAGTATCCGGCGATGGGGTTGCCGTCGAGGAACCATACCGGCCCGCCGTGCCACACTTTGCATGTCGCTTTGGGGAGACCCCGCGTGATTTCATCCGCCAGCCTCTCGCAGATGGCTTTGTTCGCAGGCGTTTGGGCGGCGTTGTAGTCGGCGATGGACGGGTGCATGGCAGCAGGATATTGGTGCAAAACACGCCGAAAGGAAATGCCCGATGATCCGCCACACCGCTGTTTTTCGTTCGAAGCATCCGAAGGGGTTTGCCGAGGAAGATGCGTTCCTGAGGGATGCGGATGTGCTCGCAGGGATTTCCAGTGTTGAGAAGTTTGAGAAACGACGCCAGGTAAGCCCAAAGAATGACTACAGTTTTTGCTTCTCTTTTCAGTTCGCTGATCAGGCAGCTTACGACTTCTACAACAACCACCCCGACCATGTGGGTTTTGTGCGTGACCGCTGGATTCCGGAGGTCGCGGCCTTCATGGAAATTGTCGATGTGGCGCTTCAACCGTGAGCATCGCGCTCGCCGCCGTCACTTATCTGGTGCAGGACTATGACGAGGCGATTTCCTGGTTTGCGGAAAAACTGGGGTTCATGCTGATAGAGGACACGGCCCTGTCAGATAGCAAGCGCTGGGTGAAACTTGCAGCGGAAGAGGGTGGTGTGTGCCTGTTGCTCGCAAAGGCTGAGGGAACGGAGCAGGTCGCGGCCATCGGCAGGGCGGCAGGCGGGCGCGTGGCTTATTTTCTGTATACGGATGATTTTGCCGCCACCCACGCACGCACGACGGCAGCGGGTGTCGCCTTCCGCGAAACACCCCGCCATGAACCCTACGGGACAGTTGCGGTGTTTGAAGACCTTCATGGCAATGGCTGGGACCTGATTGAACCCAAGTGAGCGTTGCGCCAGGCACTTCAGGCCAAGCACTTCAAGACAAGGGCCTCAAGCCGCGATGTGGCTCTTGGCCTTCATCGCCTCGATCTCATCCTTCAGTTTCAGCTTTTTTCGCTTGATGGCGGCAATTTCGGCATCCGATGATGCCGGGTGGGCCATGGCCTCGGCCAGTTCGGCCTCCAGGGACTCATGTTGTGCAAGCAGTTCGCTGAGGGAAGGTGATGGGTTCATGTATGACGCCTCCAATGTCAGAAAGCCGACCCGTCCAAGAGACCGCGCGGGTCCGCTTGCACTATGTCATAGAAGTGGGGGCTTGTCGAATGGGCCGCAAGCGCATAGTTGCTGCTTTTGCTTGAACGGTTGACAGACCATGGACGCCCTGGAACAGGTGCAATTGCGGACGAGTTTGCGGATCCTGGAGCAGGAGCACCGCGACCTTGATGTTGCCATCCAGGCGCTGGAGTCGGCCGGCAATATTGACCAATTGATGCTGCGGCGCTTGAAAAAGAGGAAGCTTGCCCTCAAAGACCACATCATCCAGATCGAAAACAAGTTGATCCCCGATATCATCGCCTAGTTTCCCGCCAGAGGATGTTCGTTGACCGCACCCGTCGCCATCATCATGGGCAGCCAGTCCGACTGGGCCACCATGGCCCATGCCGCCGCCACATTGGATGAGCTCAAGGTCGCCTATGACAAGCGCATCGTGTCGGCCCATCGCACGCCGGAACGGCTCTTTGACTTTGCCAGGGGCGCCAAGGCCCAGGGCTTCAAGGTGATCATCGCTGGGGCAGGCGGGGCGGCACATTTGCCGGGCATGGCGGCGGCGCTGACGCCGCTGCCGGTACTGGGTGTGCCGGTTGAATCGAAGGCGCTGTCAGGGCAGGACTCGCTGCTCTCGATTGTGCAGATGCCAGCCGGTGTTCCCGTTGGCACATTGGCCATCGGCAAGGCGGGTGCCATCAATGCGGCCATTCTTGCCGCGTCGATTTTGGCATTGGGTGATGAGGCGCTGGCGCAACGGCTGGAGGCTTTTCGGGCCCGGCAGACCGCAGGCGTTGCCCTTGCCCCCAGGGATGAGGCGTGATGGCGGCGACAGCAGCGGGCGCCCTTCCACCGGGCTCCACGATTGGCATTCTGGGCGGCGGCCAGCTTGGCCGCATGCTGGCGCTGGCGGCGGGACAATTGGGTTTGAAGTGCCATGTTTTCGCGCCTGAGCCGGGTTCCCCTGCCTTCGATGTGGCGTCGGCCCATACGGTTGCGAATTTTGGCGACGAGGCGGCGCTTGCTGCCTTTGCAACCGCTGTCGATGTGGTGACTTTCGAGTTTGAGAACGTGCCCGCTGCCTGCGTGCGGTTTCTGGAAAAAATTGTGGCCGTCCGGCCGGGGTCAGACGCACTTGTTGTGGCGCAGGACCGGCTGAAGGAAAAGGCGCTGGCCCGCGAGCTCGGCGCCATGACGGCGGAGTTTGTTTCCGTATTGTCACTTGAAGAACTGAAGCGCGCGGTGAAGAGAATTGGCGCTCCCGCCGTGCTCAAGACCACGCGCATGGGTTATGACGGCAAGGGCCAGGCAAAGATCAATTCCGCCGCCGATGTCGAGGCCGCCTGGGTTGCCATGAATGGCCAACCCGCCATTCTGGAAAGTTTTGTGCATTTTGAACGGGAGGTTTCCGTCATTGCGGCACGGGGGCTTGATGGGCGCATGGCGGCCTTCGACGTCACCGAAAACATTCATCGCAACCACATCCTGCAGACATCAAAAGTACCGGCCGATGTTCCAGCCGAACTGGCGGCTGAAGCCATCTACATCACGCAGCGCGTTCTGGAGCATCTGGATTATGTGGGTGTCATGGGTGTCGAGTTTTTTGTGGCGGGGGATGTACTCTACCTGAACGAGATTGCGCCACGGGTTCACAACTCAGGCCATTGGACGCAGGATGCTTGCGTTGTTTCACAGTTTGAGCAGCACATCCGCGCCGTGGCAGGATGGCCGCTTGGCGCGACGCAGCGCCACTCCGATGTGGTCATGACCAACGTCCTGGGCGATGGGATCCATGACTGGGAAAGGCTGGTGGCGGAACCAGATCTGGTCTTCCACCATTACGGGAAAAGCGAGGCCCGGGCGGGGCGGAAAATGGGCCATGTCAACCGCCTCTCGCCGCTTGCCTCTGCCTCTCGACAGAAATAGGGGCTTGTGCCAGGAGGTCGCGCAAATTCGACCGGGGCCGCCCGGTTATTCCCTGTCAACCCGGTAACATGGAGGCATTCGCTTGCAAGTTGTCGTTCGTGACAGCAATGTTGGCCAAGCCCTGAAGGTGCTGAAAAAAAGATGCAGCGCGAGGGCATTTTCCGTGAAATGAAGCTTCGCGATGCCTACGAAAAGCCCTCAGTCAAAAGAGCCCGCGAACAGGCCGAAGCCGTGCGCCGGGCCCGCAAGCTCGCCTGCAAGAAATTGCAGTGTGAAGAGTTTTTGCCTCCTCCAAAAAAAACCGAAAAGCCTCGCAGCCCCGGCATGGGTGGCGGTTGCGGCTGCGCTGGCAAGGACGCTGGCCAGAGCAACGGGCGAGTAAGTAAGCGAGTGGGCCGCTGTGCAGTGCAGGCGGCCCTTTTCAATTCGCAGATCTACTTGCGCAGCGCCTGTGGATTTTCGTAGTGGGCGCGGCTGCCGACAAATTCCTTTCCGACCTTGGCGAAAGCTTCACTGCCGGAAGACGGATGAACGTGGAACTTCTCGATTTCGAAGTCCTCTGCGGTTGCGGTTTGCGGATTGAGATGGTCATGCAGCCACTTTCGCTCTCGCATGTGCGCCGTGCGCTTGTCGGATTTTTCTGAATCTGTGTTGGCTACGGGAACGATGGGAGAGTGACGCAGTGATCGTGACATATGCGGCTCCTTCTGTTGTCCACGACGCTAGTTTCAACCTACAAAAGTTAATGTGGGGTGAGTCCGGCACGATGACAAGCCGGAGATTTGGGTCAGCCAAGTTGACTTAACGCGCCGTGCAGGCAGTTGGAATCTATTGACCATAGGCATTGCGCGCAAATCCAATATTTTGGAGCATTTTTCCTCTCTCAAATCGTTTCGATTTGATCGTCCGGTGCTCTAACCGCGGGTTCTTTGGGTCGACATGAATTTCCAGGTGTGATCGAAATCGACAATGCCACTGGCCTCGGATCACAGGCAGGCGTTGTCGATGTGGAACAGGTTGGTGTCCGTCACCTGGGCAAACATTGTCTCGTCAATTCATCAATGAAGACCGTACCGTCGCCGGGCGGCACTTCGGTGTAGGGCCAGCCCAGACAGTCAAAGGTATAGAAGCCCATGGAGGTGTAGTCATAACGCGTCGCTGAGCGGGGCACTAAGCCGCTTTTGCCTTCAGCAAGGTGTCCTGGCGCTGGCGCAGTTCAAATATCTTGCTGCTTGTGTCAACGGCACAATTGACGGTGGTCAGCAATTCGCCCTTGCGGATGGCAGTTTTTGTCTTGCCACCTTCCAGCAACCCGCAGGGCAGGGCCTTTGCGGCTGCGGCCTCGCCGCGTTCCATGATCCAGGCGCGATAGGTATATTCGCCGATGGCATCGAGTTTCTCACCAGGCACCAGATCCTTTTTGGCGACGGCGCAGACTTCCGAGGTCGGCACGTCGAGCGGAACCATGTCGGCCGAGCGGTAAAGGACGGCGCGGGCACAGGAGAGCGGCACCTCAAGGCTGGTCAGATGATAGGGCCGGACGAATTTGAAGTAGGGGCCTTCGCCCATTTTCAAATCGCTGAGGCGCTCGTGAATGCGCTCGTGCGGTGCCTTGGAAATCACAAAGACACCGGGTGCCACGCCCTTGCCGATGGAATAATCAACCACACCCGCACGCGAGAGGATGCCGCCATCCGCCTTTGGACGCAAAGTGGAGGCAAGTTCGTCCAGTGTGGCTGCAGGTCCGTGCATGCCCGGCCTGTCGGGTACGAGGCCGGTGGCATTGGAAATGGCCGCCATTTCCACCATGGTCTTGGAGCCATCGACAAATTCAACCAGCATGCGGGCGTTCATGTTGCGCTGCTTGGCTTCCGCCATGTAGGCGTCCGGCGTGGCCTCGATGTTCAGTGGGTTGTTTTTTCCTTTTCCTGCCGCAACAATGGGATATCCCAGGCTCTTCACAAAATTGATGAGTTCCATGCAGGCGGAGGGTTCATCGCCGGCGCCGAGTGTGTAGACCACACCCAGTCTTCTTGCCTCGCGCATGAGGAAGGCACCGATTGTCACGTCGGCCTCGACATTCATCATGACCAGATGCTTGCCATGTTCCATGGCGGTGAGGCCGATTTCGGCACCGACACCTGGTCTTCCCGTGGCGTCGATGACAACATCAATATGGGGACTGGAGCAAACCAACTGGGCATTTTCGGTGATCGCTGTTTTGGCCTGTTCCAGTGCACCATCGAAAGCTGATTGCGTATCCACGTGGCGATGGCTGACGCTGACGCGCCCGGCAATTGCAAGAGCCTTGACGGCGGCCTCGGGGCGCACCTCGGCAATGGCGGCGACAGTTATGCCTGTCATCTGGTCGCATTGGGTCACGATATCGGTCCCCATTTCACCAGAACCAATCAGGCCGATGCGGATGGGGCGGCCAAGCGTGTTCAAGCGGCGGGCAAGATCGGCAGGCAGGTTGCCGGAGAGCGGAAGCGAATTTTCCAAGGTCATGGTCGTTGGCATGGCAGTCGGTCTGCTCCGTGGGTTGTGGTAATTAAGATGCTTTTGATTTTGCAACTGTCAATATGGCTATAAATCCATTTGACAGGCAACCGCAACCTCTTGTGCAATGGTCGGCGGAAAAATCAAACGCACAACAGGAAGTCGGGGTAACACAAGGCGTCGATCAGCCTCAAGGGCATTTCCAAGGCCTGGAGCAACGGGCGAGCACGTGGTCCTCTGAGTTCACAAACGAAGTGCAACACCAGATTAAGGTGTTGCGATGGGACAGAGATACACACATTTCTCGTTGGAAGACCGCTGCGAGATTGCCAGACTTCGTGCCGAAAGCCGTTCGCTCCGGCAAATTGCTGCAGCTTTGGATTGCTCGCCTTCGACGTGTCACGCACCTATCTCTTTGACGGCGAAACAGGTGCCCGCCTGCGCAAGGCCTGGGTTGCTTTTCACAAAGTGGCAGGTTTTGCTTGCCGTCGCGGGAGCCCATGTGCAACCTCCTGCCTACGGAGGATAGAATGCTCAAAGGACTTGACCCACTATTGAACGCCGATGTGTTGCACGCCATCGCTTCGATGGGGCATGGCAATGATCTGGTGATGTGCGACACAAATTTTCCCGCTGATGCGGTGGCGCGGCAAACGGTCTATGGCAAATTGTTGCGGATCGATGCGGATGCGGCCCGGACCACCAGGGCATTGCTGTCGCTCATTCCGCTCGATACGTTTGTCGAGCATCCCGCATTGCGCATGGAGGTGGTCGGCAGGCCAAGCGAAGTCCTGCCGGTACAGCGTGAAGTGCAGGCGGAAATTGACGCTGCGCAAGGCAAACCAACGCCCATGGCCTCAATCGAGCGCTTTCAATTCTATGACCTGGCGAAAAAATCCTACTGCGTCATCCAGGCCCATGAGCGCCGCTTCTACGGATGCTTTGTTTTCAAGATGGGTGTGATCGCGCCCGAGGCCAAACTGGATTGAGTGACATGACTGCCAAATCCGGTGTTTGCATCCTGGGAATCTATGTGGCCGATCTGGCATTCCGGGCCGACCGCCAACCCATCATGGGCGAGACCATTCTGGGAACAGCGTTCGCCATGGGTCCCGGTGGCAAGGGCTCCAACCAGTCCGTGGCTGCCGCCCGTGCCGGTGCCAGCGTCACATTTCTCAGTAAATTGGGGAAAGACAATTTCGGTGATGCCGCCGTTGCGATGTACCGCCGTGAGGGGATTGACCTTCGTGCGGCACTCGTGTCGGACAACTCCACGGGTGCCGCCTATATATTTGTGCAGAATGGAACCGGTGCCAATGCCATCATCGTTGTGCCGGGTGCCGCAGGCACGATCAGCGCCGCTGACGTCGAAAGCCACACCGGGGCGATCCGCCAGGCGAAGGTCTTCATGACGCAGCTGGAGCAGCCGATAGCTGCAGCCGTGCGTGGCCTTGAAATCGCCCGGGACGCAGGCACAATCACCATTCTCAACACAGCGCCTGCGGCACCGCTGGATGATGCGGTGTTTCGTTTGTGTGACTACGTGACGCCAAATGAGAGCGAGGCCGCTGGCATCACCGGCATTGAAGTGCGCGATATAGATACGGCCCGAAAGGCAGGCGACGTGTTGTTGGCAAAGGGCGTTGGCGCGGCGTTGATCACGCTGGGGGACAAGGGTTCCCTGTTGCACACAAAGCAAAGGTCTGTCCACATTCCGGTCGTGAATGCCGGAGTGGCCGTTGATACAACAGGCGCAGGGGATGCCTTCAACGGCGGCTTTGCGGCAGCATTGGCGCGGGGAGATGATGCTGAGGCGGCGGCACGGTTTGGTTCGGTTGTTGCGGGAATTTCCGTGACACGGCCTGGCACTGCTCCTTCCATGCCGACGCTTGCGGAAGTTCGCGCACTCCTGCAAAGCATATAAGGGCGAAGCTACAGCACTGCCTCTACGGCACCGACCGCAGTGTCGCGTCGGTTCTTCAGCGTGATTGTCGCAAATCCCTGCAACAGGGATTTTTCCTCCGCCGTCCACACGTCCAATGATGCCAGAAGGCCCGCCACCGCCACCTGTGCGGCGCGCTTGCCGCCGTCATCGACTTTCAATGCGAAACCAAGTCCCGCATGGGGGATGGCCCCGCCATTGACGGCCTCCGCGCCGTACTTGAGGAAAAGGCGCGGCACGGCCCGCATGACAAGTGTGTCGAAACCATTGGTTCCTTCAATCATTTCCGGATTGGCGCGCACCGCTGCAATGATCCGGTGACCCGCCTTGCTGTTGGGTGCTGCAAGCCGGGCAAATCCAAGCGCCAGATTCTTGAGCGGCAGCGCCCAAGTGGGCAACGAGCAACCGTCAATGCCTGCGGGAGCTTTGGAGATATCGACATCGCAGTATTCCTCCAACGTTTTCACCACACGCCGCTGAACCGGATGTTCCGGGCTGCTGTAACCTTCCGTTGGCACGCCCAGATGCCTGGCGAGCGCCAGCATGCCTGCGTGCTTGCCTGAACAATTGTTGTGGATGGAGCGGGGCACCTGTCCCTCGCGCACAAGGGCGTGGTGCGCATGCAGGTTGTCCGGCCACTGGGGGCCGCATTCATAAAGCGCCTCACCAAGACCGGCCTTTGCGAGGATTGCGGCAGCGACCTTGACGTGCATTGCATCGCCATCATGGGACGCGCAGCACAGCGCAATCTCCTGGTCGGTGATGCCAAAATGATCGGCGGCGCCGCTTTCAATGAGCGGCACACACTGAAACGACTTGATTGCTGAACGTGGAAATACGGGCCTTGCAACATCACCAGCCGCGCGAACGACCTTGCCACTAGCATCCGTGACAACATAAGCTCCGCGGTGCTGGCTTTCGGTGGTGCCACCACGGTTGACGGTGGCGATCACTGGATTTGCAGTCATGCAGGCTCCTGGCCAAACTCCGGGCGCGGCCACAGATACCAGACCAGAGCAATGAATTGCAGCAACAGGCAAACTGCAAAGGCGAGGGCATAAGCTCTCGCATCATATCCGGTTGCTGATTGCGGGAAAAGGCCGATCACCAGCCCGACACCATATTGCGTGGCGAAGGCCGTGACAAACATGCAGAAGTTGATGGTGGCGTTGGCGCGGCCCGCCCGGTGCTCGCCCACTTTTCCTGCAAACCAGGGAAACGCGAGAATTGCCACCTGGCCCACAGCGGAAAGAACAAGCCATGCGGCAAAGCCGAGTTCCGGCACTTGCAGGACAAGCACCGCCTGCGCCGCCATATGAAGAATGAGGAAACCAAGGAATGTCTGCATGGGCCCGATGCCCATGCGTTGCAAACGGTCTGCAACGATGCCGATGGACAAGATGCCGACCATGAAAGCCGCCGCCATCCAGAACAGGCTGCGCGCCACGTCCGCCGGTGGCAATTGCGCGACGTCGCGGAACCAGGGGCCAGCCCAAAGGGTTTGATAGGCGATGGGAATGCCAGCCGAAAGGCCGAGCAGGGGTGCCACGCGCCAGAACAGCGGCAAGCGAAAAATCCCGGCGAGTTCGTTCCACTGTGCCGCGAGACTGGAGGGGCGCACAGTTTCAGGCTTCTCTGGAACCGCCAGAAAAATGAAGCCGGCAACGCAGATGATGGAGGCGGCGAAAACGAGGAACACGCCGCGCCAACCAATCGCCTCTGCAAGGTGTGCCGTAGGCACCGTTGCCAAGACAATGCCAAGGGCCCCCATGGCCATGATGGCGGTGTTGGCCAGGGAGCGCCGCTCCTCCGGCACCCACACAGCGCTCGACTTGTAGCTTGCCATGAGGCCCGCTGAAAAACCGAGGCCAATGACGGCGCGGGCGGCGATCAGGCCAACAAGATTGGGTGCCAGCGCAAAGCCCAAACAGCCAATGGACGCCAGGATGAGAAGGCAGGCCTGCACCCGACGGGCGCCAAAGCGATC
Organism: Hyphomicrobiales bacterium; assembly: GCA_031431295.1. GTDB lineage: Bacteria > Pseudomonadota > Alphaproteobacteria > Rhizobiales > Aestuariivirgaceae > Aestuariivirga. Next base: position 16,114 of record JANPDD010000082.1, read on the forward strand.
GAGGAGAACGCCCAGCGGCAACTGAAAGGCAGAGAAGGCCAGCAGGTATGCGGAAGTGAGCAGCCCGAGTTCTGCCGGGCCAATGGCAAATTCGCGGACCAGATCAGGGGCCACGACGGCATTCACCGCGCGCAATAGATAAGACAGGAGATATCCGCAGGCGAAGGGGAATAGCGCGAGAAAAAGCGTCGTGCGGCTGGCTTTCATGGCCACCGGGTCTCTAGAGCAACATGACTTTTAGTGGAACCACCAAAAGTCAGAGAAGTTGCTCGGGAATCAATATCCTTGTGCGTAATCTGTTCGCCAAGACGATTCCGTCTTGGCGCAATACGCACTAGCGTGCCATGCGGTCAGTTGAAATCAACTGACCATAAGCATTGCGCGCAATTTGAATATCTTGGAGCAACTTTCCTCTCTCAAACCGTTCCGATTTGATCCTGCGTTGCTCTACAGCAACCTGCGTTCAATTGAACGCAGGTTGCTGTAGCACATTGAATCTGGAGCAACTTTCGCTTCGCAAGTGATTCCAATTGCTCTCCCGTTGCTCTAGCGTGCCGGGCCTCATGGCTGCAATAAGATCATTTCCTGTGCAGTTCGGTTCATGATCCCATCAGGGATGGCCGGTCTTCAGGGTCTGCCGGTACTTCTCGGCGTCCCAATTCAGCAACTGGCCGATTTCCTCTGAGGTCAGTGGGCGAAGGGCTGCGCCATGGGGTACGCGGCGAAAAACCTCACCGAGGCAGCGCAGCATGGGCTCAACCGACGGCTTTGCGTCTTTCCGGACGAGGACGCCCTTCCGGGGAATGGCAAGTGCGGCCGCACCCGGTTCGGGACTGGGTGGAACATGTGTACCGAGAAAAACCACATGATCGGGATAGAAGACGCCTGTGCAACCAAGCTCCACAGAAAGCGGATCAAGGGCTGCGTTGTGACAAGCGGGGTCATCGGGGAGGCGATAGTCGCCGGCCGCAGCGAGGGCATTCAGGCCTTCGACATCGCCAGCACCAACCGCCCGCACAGGCAGCGCCAGGGCTTGCGTGACGCGCTGGAGCAAGGCCTCCGCCGCGGCAACAGTGTCCGCTGCCACGACCAGTCCATGGTTGCCGAGGATCAAGACATCGACACCGGGGTGCATGGCCTTCCTGATGGCGCGGCACAATTGCTGGCCCGGCCGGGCATAGGGGACAAAGGCCCAGGTGAATGCCTTGAGAAGGCGTGCTGCTTCGACTTGCGCATCACTGCGGATGGCAAGTGCGATGGTATTGACGCAATGCACATGCACAACCGCCCGCTGCGGCATCAATCCGTGCACGGATGTTTCGATGGAGGGCCGGAGACCCGATGGGTTGATGTCGCCACGCACAAAATCCACACATGCCTCGCAGGCAGGATCGTCAGCAGCGAGTGCAACGGCAAGCCGCGCAAGATCGAGTGACACAAAAATGTCCCTGGTGGCGGCGTCCCTGAGCCAAGTGCCCGAAGCCTTGATCCACATGACGCCATCCTGCTTGAGGGATGTATTGCCGCCTGCCGCCTGCACCAGCAGGGGATCAGCGCCGATGCGGGCGGAAAGTGATCGAAGCTCGTGTAACATCAGGGCAGCATCACGCCAGAAGTTTCCGCACGGACTCTTTCCAGCCTGCGTATTTCGCTTCGCGCAGCTCCGCTTTCATTTTCGGTGCAAAGCGCTTGTCGCGGCTCCAGCGTTTCGCAAATTGTTCCGGTGGCGGCAGCAAGCCTGCCTGCAGCCCTGCAAGATATGCGGCACCCAGTGCGGTCGTCTCCAATATCTTGGGCCGGTCCACCGGTGCATCCAGAATATCGGCCAGGCACTGCATTGTCCAATCAGATGCCGTCATGCCGCCATCAACACGCAATACGGTCTCGCCCGCACTTCCCCAATCTTTCTTCATGGCCTCCAAGAGATCGCGCGTCTGATAGCAAACGGATTCAAGTGCGGCACGCGCCAACTCCTTGTTGCTTGTGGCGCGCGTCAGGCCAAACACGGCGCCGCGCGCATCGGCATTCCAGTAGGGTGCGCCAAGGCCGACAAATGCCGGCACAAGATAGACGGATTGGGAGGGGTCTGAAGAGTTGGCGAGGGCCCCTGTTTCGCCGGCGGACTTGATGATCTTCAGGCCATCGCGCAGCCATTGCACCGCTGCACCGGCAATGAAAATGGCACCTTCCAGCGCATATGTGCGTTTGCCGTTCAACTGATATGCCACGGTTGTGAGCAGCCGGTTGCGCGACGGCACGGCGCGCTCACCTGTGTTGAGCAGGGCGAAACAGCCCGTGCCGTATGTGGACTTCATCATGCCCGGTTTGAAACAGGCCTGGCCAATCGTGGCGGCCTGTTGATCGCCAGCGACACCACCGATGGGCAGTGCCGCGCCGAGGATTTTTGCGTCTGTTGCGCCGTAGTCGGCGGCACAGTCCTTGACCTCTGGCAACAGGGTACGTGGCACATTGAGAATGGCCAAAAGCTCATCGTCCCACTGGCCCGTGTGAATATTGTAGAGCAGCGTGCGTGACGCGTTTGTTGCATCCGTGGCATGCACCTTGCCGCCTGTGAGACGCCAAATGAGGAAACTGTCGATGGTGCCGAAGGCCAGCCCGCCTTTTTCGGCCCGGGCACGGGCGCCCTTCACATGATCAAGCAGCCAGGCCAGCTTGGTGCCGGAAAAATATGGGTCGAGCAGCAGGCCGGTTTTGCGCGTGAACAGGGTTTCGTGGCCCTTTTCCTTCAGCATCCTGCACATCCCTGCTGTGCGCCGGTCCTGCCAGACGATGGCCTTGTGAATGGCCTTTCCGGTCCTGCGGTCCCAGACCACCACGGTTTCGCGCTGGTTTGTGATGCCAACACTGCGGATGTCCTGCGCTTTAAGTCCAGCACTCTTCAAGGCGGCCTTGCAGGTTGCGACAACGGACGCCCAGATTTCCTCAGGGTCATGCTCCACCCAGCCCGAAGCTGGAAAAAACTGTTTGAATTCCCGCTGGGCCGCGCCCTTGGGTTTCAGGTTCCTGTCAAAAACAATGGCGCGCGATGATGTGGTGCCCTGGTCAATGGCGAGGATGTGCGTGGCGGGCATGTGTCAGGCCTTTTTCTTGCGAGGGGCATTGCCGTTCATATAGGCGCGCAACGCGTCCTGCTCGTCCTTCTTCATGTGCAGGCCAAGCTTGGAGCGGCGCCACAGAATGTCATCAGCCGTTTCCGCCCATTCCCGTTCCTTGAGGTATTTGATCTCGCGCTCGGAAAGCGGGCCAATCATCCGGCCGAGATCAGCCGCAAAGCGTGCCTCGCCAAGGAACACCTTCATCCTCATTCCATACATGCGGAACATGCGTTCGATGTTTTGCGGCTTGAGGAAGGAATACCGCTTTTTCAGGTCCTGTATGACGCGGGCCACTTCAGCGACTTCAACTTCACCGCCGGGCAGCGTCGCCTTTGCGGTCCAGGGCTTTTTCATCTGCGGGAAGAATGGTGCCAGCTTTTCGAGTGCAACCTCTGCAAGTTTTCGGGCCGTGGTGATCTTGCCTCCGAATACCGAAAGCACGGGCGCCTGGCCTTCCTGGACATCGAGCTTCAAGACATAGTCGCGGGTCGCTTCCTGGGCCTTGCTTGCGCCGTCATCATAAAGTGGCCGAATGCCGGAATAGGACCAGCGCACCTGTTCGCTTGTCACCGGTTTTCGAAAGTATTCACTCACCGACTTCAGCAGATATTCCGTTTCGGCATCGGTGATTTCCGGTATTCCGGGGTCGCCGTTGTGGTCTTCATCCGTCGTGCCGATGAGTGTAAAATTCTGCTCGTAGGGAATGGCAAAACATATGCGGCCATCACCATTCTGGAAAATGTAGCAGCGATCATGTTCATAGAGTTTTTCGACGACGATGTGGCTGCCCTTGACCATGCGGATCTTGTCTGGGTCATTGCGGCCCAGCACGTTGCCGAGCACGGAACTGACCCATGGACCCGCCGCATTGATCAGCGCCTTGGCCTTGACCGTCTCCTGCTTTCCGTCGCGTTCAAGAATGAGGGTCCACAGGCCGTCGCCGCGCCGCGCTGACAGGCATTTTGTCCGTGTGCGAATGACAGCGCCACGGTCGGCGGCGTCGCGTGCGGACAAAACGACCAGACGGGCATCCTGCACCCAGCAGTCGGAGTATTCATAGCCGTGCGCAAAGTCCTCCTTCAGGGGCTCACCTGTCACGTCGTTGTGCAGGTCTACCGTGCGTGTGGGTGGCAGGATCTTGCGGCCACCAAGATGGTCATAGAGAAACAGGCCGAGGCGAAGCAGGGCGCGCGGCCGCAGGCCATCATGGTGCGGCAGCACGAAACGCAAGGGCCAAATAATATGCGGTGCTGACTTCAACAACACCTCGCGTTCGATCAGCGCCTCGCGCACCAGGCGGAATTCATAGTGCTCAAGATAACGCAATCCGCCGTGGATCAGCTTGGTTGATGCTGATGACGTGCCGGAAGCGAGGTCAGACTGTTCAGCAAGAAAGACGCTGAGTCCGCGCCCTGCTGCATCACGGGCGATGCTGCAGCCATTGACGCCGCCGCCAATGATGAAAAGGTCGTATGTCATTTCAGCTTTTGGCCCCGTTTTCGTTGGCGGCGGTATCAGCCACCTCCAGCGCCACGCCGTTGTGGCGGCAGAGATCGACAATCGGTTCCGGTGGCAACCGGTCCGTGACGAACGTGTCCACTTGCGACAGGTGGCCGATGCGCACCGGGGCGGAACGCTCAAACTTCATGGCGTCTGCCACCAACAGAACATTGCGGGAATTGCCCATGATGGCCTTGGCGGCGCGCACCTCGCGGACATCAAAGTCGAGCAGGGCACCTTCTTCATCAATCGCGGAAACACCCATCACCGCATGGTCAACCTTGAACTGGCTGATGGTATCCACCGCCGTTTCACCGACAATCCCGCCGTCTGTTCGACGCAATGTTCCACCGACAATGATCACGTCGATGCGCGGGCAAGGCATCAGAATCTGCGCCACATGGATGTTGTTGGTGATTGCGAGCAGGCCCTCATGGTGCACAAGGGCGCGGGCCACTTCTTCAGTCGTCGTGCCAATGTTGATGAAGAGGGAACAGTTGTTCGGGATCAGTGCCGCGGCACGTCGGCCGATGAGACCTTTTTCAGAGGCGGCAATCTGGCGGCGGGCTTCATAGGCCATATTCTCGACGCCTGATGAGAGCATGGCACCACCATGGGTGCGCGCCAGCAGTTTGCCGTCACAAAGCTCGTTCAAGTCTTTCCGGATGGTTTGTGGGGTAACGTCAAAACGATCCGCCAGTTCATCCACGCCAACGCTGCCCGCCTGTCGGGCAATGGCGAGTATTTGCTGTTGGCGCGGTGACAGGACGAGCATTCGAGGGTCTTTAGCGTTCACATTCGGACGTTTCCACCACTGTTTCACTTTTTTTCGTTTTGTGCAAGGTTTTGCACTTGCGAGATGGTTTGTTGCGTTTGCGAGATGAATCATTTTCGCATTTTAGCTCTTGACGTTCACTTTTTTTCATTTGATAGTTCAGTTCGCGTTTCACCTGAGGCGTGGGAAATTTTGGGAGGATTACCTAATGAAAAAGAGACTGTTGGCTTCTGTCGCGCTGGCTACGGTGGCATTTGCCACACCGAGCTTTGCGGACGCAGATGCTGCAAAGAAGTGGATCGACAGCGAGTTCCAGCCTTCAGCTTTGTCCAAAGACGACCAGATGAAGGAAATGCAGTGGTTCATCGATGCTGCCAAACCGTTCGCTGGTTTGGAAATCAACGTGCTCTCGGAAGGCATTCCGACGCATACCTATGAATCAACTGTTTTGACCAAGGCCTTTGAAGAAATCACCGGCATCAAGGTGAATCACCAGATCCTCGGTGAAGGCGAAGTCGTGCAGGCTGTGCAAACGCAGATGCAGACGAACCGCAACCTCTATGATGGCTATGTGAATGACTCCGACTTGATCGGCACGCATTCCCGCCTGCAGCAGACCTACAATCTCTCGGACCAGATGGCCGGCGACTGGAAGGACGTGACCAACCCAGGCCTCGACCTTGATGATTTCATCGGCAAGCAGTTCACCACAGGCCCCGATGGAAAGCTCTACCAGCTTCCTGACCAGCAGTTCGCCAACCTCTACTGGTTCCGCAAGGACTGGTTTGACCGCGCCGACCTGCAGGAAAAGTTCAAGGCCAAATTTGGTTACGCCCTGGGCGTGCCTGTCAACTGGTCGGCTTACGAAGACATCGCGCAATTCTTCTCGGAAGACGTGAAGGAAATTGATGGCGTCAAAATCTATGGTCACATGGACTACGGCAAGCGTGCACCCGATCTGGGTTGGCGCATGACCGACGCCTGGCTCTCCATGGCGGGCACGGGTTCCGCAGGTGAGCCAAACGGCATCCCCATCGACGAGTGGGGCATCCGCATGGAAAAGGGTTCATGCAACCCGTCAGGCGCATCCGTTGCGCGTGGTGGCGAAGCCAACGGCCCTGCCTCCGTGTTCGCCATTGCCAAGTGGGATGAGTGGCTGCGCAAATACGCCCCTCCGGGAGCTGCCGACTATGACTTCTATCAGTCACTGCCGGCTCTGAGCCAGGGCAACGTGGCCCAGCAGATCTTCTGGTACACCGCCTTCACCGCATCGATGGTGGCAGCGAAGGCTGACGGCAACAACACAGTTGATGACCAGGGCAATCCGCTCTGGCGCATGGCCCCTTCGCCCCATGGCCCCTACTGGAAAGAAGGCCAGAAGGTCGGCTATCAGGACGTGGGTTCATGGACAATCCTCAAGTCCACACCGGCTGACCGCGCCAAGGCCGCCTGGCTCTATTCGCAGTTTGTCGTATCCAAGACGGTTGACGCCAAGAAGAGCGATGTGGGTCTGACCTTCATCCGCAATTCGACGGTCAATCTGCAGCACTTCACCGACCGTGCCGCCAAGCTCGGTGGTCTCGTCGAGTTCTATCGCTCGCCGGACCGGGTGCGCTGGTCGCCGACAGGCATCAACGTTCCTGATTATCCGAAGCTGGCGCAAATCTGGTGGCAGCAGATCGGTGACGTGAACTCCGGTGCCTTCACGCCGCAGGAAGCCATGGATCGCCTCGCAGGGGAAATGGACATCACCATGTCCCGCATGCAAGCCGCTGACGAAGCCAACAAGACCTATGGTGGCTGTGGTCCGCGCCTGAATGAGGCGAAGGATGCAGCAGAGTGGCTCGGCAAAGAGGGTGGCCCCAAGGCCAAGCTCGAAAACGAGAAGGAACAGGGCGTGACGGTGGCGTATGAAGACATCATCAAGGCCTGGATGAAGTAACCTCCTGTGGACGACGAGAGCCGGGATTGTAACTACGCAATCCCGGCTCTTTCATGCTATTCTCCCAAGTGAACAACGAGAACGGGCGGCGCAGACATGCCACTTGAACTAAAAGGCGTGAGCAAGCGCGTCGATGCGCACATACACATCCATGAGACGAGCCTCAGCTTTGAAGACGGCTCTTTCAATGTGCTGCTTGGCGCGACCCGGTCCGGCAAGACGACCTTGATGCAGCTGATGGCGGGGATCCAGCAGCCGACACGCGGCGAAATCTGGTACAAGGGCCGCAATGTCACACGTGATGCCGTGCAGAAGCGCAACGTCTCCATGGTCTATCAGCAGTTCATCAACTACCCAATGATGAATGTGTTCGAAAACATCGCCTCGCCGTTGCGGGTCACAGGGATGGCCGAAAGTGAAATCAAGTCCCGCGTTGGCAAGGCAGCCGAAGTGTTGCGTCTGTCACCCATGCTGGACCGCAAGCCGTCGGAGCTGTCGGGCGGTCAACAGCAACGCACCGCGATTGCCCGCGCCATCGTGAAAGACAGCGACATCATTTTCCTCGACGAGCCGCTGGCAAACCTTGATTACAAGCTGCGCGAAGAATTGCGCGACGAGTTGCCCCGTATTTTCGCGGGCCGCAATGCCATCGTCTTTTATGCAACGACCGAACCCCATGAGGCCTTGCTGTTTGGCGGCAACACGCTGACCTTGCATGAAGGCCGGGTGACGCAGTATGGCAAGACGGCCGAAATCTACCGCAATCCCAATTCCATCATCTCAGCGCGGGTTTTCTCCGATCCTCCGATCAACGTCACGAAGGCACGAAAATCCGGCAAGACTCTTACCGTGTTCAACGGGGTGAAATGGCCGGTGGCCGGATCATCGGCGACACTTCCTGACGGTGACTATGAGCTGGCCCTGCACCCCCACCATGTTGTACCCGGCAAGCATGCCGGGCAATCCGGCGAAGTGAAGGGTAGGGTGCTGGTGACTGAAATCTCAGGCTCTGAAAGTGTCGTCCATCTCGACATGGGCGGATACACATGGGTGTCGCAATCCCACGGTGTTCACCCTTACAAGATTGGCGAGACTGCAACATTCCATGCCAACGTGGCGCGCGCCCTGTATTTTGGCGGTGACGGGAGGCTCGTTGCCTGATGGCCAAGATCACAATCGACAACCTCCGCCACGCCTATATTTCCGAGCCCAGCCGCGATGAGCACTATGCCTTGAAGCGTGTGCATCTCGATTGGGCAGATGGCGGGGCCTATGCGCTGCTGGGACCTTCCGGTTGCGGCAAGACCACGCTGTTGAACCTCATCTCCGGATTGCTGAAACCAAGTGAAGGCCGTATTCTTTTCAACGACGTGGATGTGACCAGCGACACGCCGGAAAAACGCAACATCGCCCAAGTGTTCCAATTCCCCGTGATCTACGACACCATGACAGTGCACGACAATCTGGCATTTCCCTTGCGCAACCGGGGCGTTGACGAGGCGGTGATCAAAAAGCGCGTCGCCGACATCGCCGACATGCTGGAGCTGACGGCAACATTGCATACGCGTGCCTCCGGGCTCACTGCTGATGGCAAGCAAAAAATTTCCCTGGGGCGCGGCCTTGTCCGCGATGATGTCAATGTCATCATGTTTGATGAGCCGCTGACGGTGATTGATCCGCATTTGAAGTGGCAACTGCGCTCCAAACTGAAAGAGCTGCAACAGCGCATCAAGCGCACCATGATTTATGTGACCCATGACCAGACAGAAGCCCTGACGTTCGCCGACCAGGTCGTCGTCATGAACAATGGCGAAGTCGTCCAAACGGGAACGCCAATAGAGCTGTTCGAAAAGCCCATGCACACATTTGTGGGCCACTTCATCGGCTCCCCCGGCATGAACCTTCTGCCCTGCACCGTGAAGGGCGGGCAGGCCTTTGTGGGCAGCGCAAAAATCATTGCCGGCAATGCGGGCAAGGCACCCAAGACGGGAAAGCTGGAACTGGGAGTCAGACCCGAATTTGTGACCGTTGCCAAATCTGGCACCAAGGCCGGCCTTGAAGCCTTGGTGGTGCGCGTTTCGGATGTAGGCCGCTATCGTGTGGTTGAAACACGGGTGGCCGGGACGCCGGTTAAGTTTATTGTTGGTGAAGGCGAGGCTGTGCCTGAGGGCAAGGTGAAACTCGCCTTTGATCCCGCACACACGCAAGTCTATGCCGATGGTTGGCTGGCGGGGGCGCCGCGATGACAAGAATCCAAAACAACCGCGCCTGGTTCTTCGTTCTGCCGGTCTTCGCGCTGGTCGCCTTCAATGCGCTCATTCCGCTGATGACGGTCGTCAACTATTCCATTCAGGAAACCTTCGGCAACAATGAGTTCTTTTGGGCAGGCTCGCGCTGGTTTGAGGATATTCTGCGTTCCGAAAGATTCCATGCCGCACTTATGCGGCAGATCGTTTTCACAGGCCTTGTCCTCTTGATTCAAGTTCCGTTGGGCCTTGGCATTGCCTTGTGTATGCCGAAGAAGGGTCCATGGGTTTCCGTCTGTCTCGTCTTGATGTCATTGCCGCTTTTGATCCCCTGGAACGTCGTCGGCTCCATGTGGAACATCATGGCGTTGCCGGATATCGGCCTCCTTGGAAAGGCGATCAATTCCCTTGGCATCAACTACAACTACACCCGCCAACCCTTCTCCGCCTGGTTCACACTCATCCTGATGGATGTGTGGCATTGGACCTCATTGGTTGTGCTCTTGTGTTATGCCGGCCTCGTCTCAATTCCAGATGCCTATTACCAGGCGGCGAAGATTGACGGCGCGAAACCCTGGGCCGTGTTCCGCTACATTCAGCTTCCGAAGCTCAAGCATGTGCTCACCATCGCCATCCTTCTGCGCTTCATGGACAGCTTCATGATCTACACGGAAGTGGTTGTTTTGACTGGTGGAGGCCCCGGCAACGCCACCACATTCCTGTCCATTGATCTGGTGAAGTATGCCCTTGGCCAATTCGACCTTGGTCATGCCGCAGCCATGTCTATCATCTACTTCCTCATCATCCTGTTCCTGAGTTGGCTCTTTTACACGCTCATGATGAAAAACGAGAACACCTGATGTCCAAGCGCCACATCGTGCCAATCATCTACATCATCTTCCTGATGCTGCCGATCTATTGGCTGCTCAACATGTCGTTCAAAACCACGAACGAAATTCTCGGCGGCTTCAGCGCCTTCCCGCGCGAGTTCACGCTGGACAGCTACCGCACGATCTTCACCGACCCAACGTGGTACGGGGCCTACATCAACTCGATCACCTATGTTGCAATCAACACGGTGCTCTCGATCATCGTGGCGCTTCCCGCCGCCTATGCTTTCTCGCGCTACCGCTTCCTCGGTGACAAGCACCTGTTCTTCTGGTTGCTCTCCAACCGCATGGCACCACCCGCCGTGTTTGTGCTGCCGTTCGTCAATCTCTACTCAGCTGTCGGCCTGTTCGATACGCCTTGGGCCGTGGCGCTGGCACACACGCTGTTCAACGTGCCGCTGGCTGTGTGGATTCTCGAAGGTTTCATGTCGGGCGTGCCCAAGGAACTTGACGAAACGGCCTATGTGGACGGCTATTCCTTTCCGCGCTTTTTCGTGCGCATTTTCATTCCGACGATTTCAGCGGGCATCGGTGTGACAGCCTTCTTTTGTTTCATGTTCTCCTGGGTTGAAATGCTGTTGGCCAAGAATCTCACGTCGGTTGCCGCAAAACCAATCGTTGCCGCCATGACCAAGACAGCGAGTACGTCCGGCTATGAATTGGGGCTGTTGGCTGCCGCCGGTGTGTTGACGCTCATCCCCGGCGCCATCGTCATTTATTTCGTGCGCAACTATATCGCCAAGGGCTTTGCCCTGGGTCGCGTCTAGGAGACAACCATGGACGTTTCACCCGTGATTTTTTCCGGTGACTGGTGGCACGAGCCGCTGGGTACCTGGATGGCCTGGAACCGGGCCACAATTGCATTCTTTCTCTATATCTTTGGCTCCATTGGCGCCATGGGGGTGTGGGAATACTACGCACCTGGGGGCAGTCCGCGACACGGCATTTTCCGCCTCGACACGACGCGCGGTGACCGGCTGTTCATTTCACACTTGGGAACGTGTTTCATCTTCCTGGCCTGGCTCGGTCTGATGGGGCCACCGCTTTGGGGGGGCTTGATTGTAGCCATGCTCTGGGTGGTATTCGTTTTTCGCTATGGCTGACCTCAATTTTGATACATATTGACGCGAGGCAATCAAAAAGTACATAAAGTGTCCATCCGCAGACCTGCCTGTCTTGCGTGAAGCGTCGCACGGGAGCGCCATGGCCACTAAAAACCAAGCAAAACCAGATGTTTCCGGTCGAAATCTGCGGCCTTTTTATGCCAGCCATTCGCCCGCCCAATTGAAGGATGCGCTGCGGCGCATGCACCTCATCCGGCGCTTTGAGGAAATGGCGGAGGAATCCTATGTGCGGGGCCTGACGCACGGCACCATGCATTTGTCCATCGGGCAGGAGGCAAGTGCCGTCGGCATTTGCCTTGATCTCTCAGACAGGGACTACATCACGTCGACCCACCGGGGCCACGGCCACTGCATCGGCAAAGGTGCGGAAGTGAAATTCATGTTCGCGGAATTTTTCGGCAAGGAGGAAGGCTATTGCCGGGGTCGCGGCGGCTCCATGCATATCGCCGATCCTGCCACGGGGAATCTTGGCGCAAACGGCATCGTCGGCGGTGGATTGCCACTGGCCACGGGTGCCGCACTGGCGATCAAGCAACGCAAGAGCAAGGATGTCGCCGTCTGTTTTTTCGGTGATGGTGCCAACAACGAGGGTGCATTCCACGAGTCACTCAATATCGCGGCGGTTTGGAAATTGCCGGTGATCTTCGTTTGTGAAAACAACCAGTATGGCATGTCGGTTTCAACGGTGCGTTCAACGGCGGTGAAAGACGTGGCGACACGTGCCATCGCCTATGACATGCCAGGCGTGGCCGTGGATGGCAACAGCGTTGCTGACGTGGCGGAGGCCATGGCGGCGGCAACGGAACGCGCCCGCAGGGGCGAGGGCCCCTCGCTCATCGAATGCAAGACCTACCGCACCAAGGGTCACTCGCGCTCGGACCGCAACCGCTATCGCAGCAAGGATGAAATCGAAGACTGGAAATCACGCGACCCCATTCCAGTGTTTGAAAGCGAGCTTTTATCCCATGGCATTGTCACGCAGGCCGAGATTGACGGGTTGCGCGCCGCGGTGGAGAGGGAAATTCAGGACGGATTTGAATTTGCCCGGGGCGGCACTGACCCCAAGCCGGAATCCCTGATGCAAGGTGTCACCACCACGAGAGACATTGCCGAGGGAATCGGGGCATGAGCGAATTGCGCGAACTGAGCTTCTCTGCCGCCATTCACGAAGCCTTGGCGCAGGCCATGGAGGCGGACGAACGCGTGTTTCTCATGGGTGAGGATATTGGCGTTTATGGTGGTGCATTCCAGGTGACAGGCGATCTCATTCACCGTTTTGGCGAAGACCGGGTGCGCGACACGCCGATTTCGGAATTGGGTGGCGCTGGTGTTGCTGTGGGTGCGGCGGTGGCAGGGTCACGGCCCGTTTATGAATTCCAGTTTTCGGATTTTTCAATGCTCGCCATGGAACAGATCGTCAACCAGGCCGCCAAGATGCGTTTCATGCTGGGTGGCAAAGTGTCGGTGCCCGTGGTCTTTCGCATGCCCTGCGGCTCTGGAACTGGTGCTGCCGCGCAACATTCGCAATCACTTGAGGCGTGGTTTGGCCACGTGCCGGGACTGAAAGTCCTGGAGCCTTCGACGCCGGAAGATGCCAAGGGCATGATCCTTGCCGCGATTGATGATCCCGATCCGGTGCTCGTGTTCGAACACAAGCTGCTCTACAAAATCAAGGGCCATGTGCCGGCGGAAATGTATCGCACGCCCATCGGCAAGGCCATGGTGCGGCGCAAGGGCAAACACGCGACCGTCGTTGCCGCCGCCATCATGGTGCACAAGGCGCTGGAAGCTGCCGAGGTTCTGGCGGGCGAGGGGATCGACATCGAAGTGATTGACCTTCGTTCGATCCGGCCCATCGACACAGCGACGATCATTGAAAGCGTGAAAAAGACATCGCGTCTTGCCTGCGTCTACGAAGGCGTCAAGACATTGGGCATTGGCGCTGAAATTTCCGCTTTGATCGCGGAGAGCGAGGCTTTTGACTATCTTGATGCACCCATCCTGCGTCTGGGTGGTGCTGAAAGCCCCATCCCCTACAGTCCCATCCTGGAAAAAGCAGCGGTGCCGCAGGTGGAGGGCATAGTTGCATCCTTGCGTGATCTGGTGCAGGGCAGGATCTAGGCGATGGCCGTCGAAGTCATCCTTCCGAAGGTCGATATGGACATGACCACCGGCATGATTTCGGTGTGGCATGTGAAGGATGGCGACACGGTGAAAAAGGGCCAGCCCCTCTTCGACATCGAGACTGACAAGGCCGCCATGGAAATTGAAAGTCCGGGCGACGGCGTGATCAAGATTGGTGACGCGCCCGTCAAGGCCGTGCTGCCGATTGGTTCTGTGGTGGCAATGATTTTCGGGGCCGGGGAAGAGGCGAGGGCGTTTGCAGCTTCCTCCTCATCACCTCCTGCCGTCACTCCCGCAAAGGCGGGAGTCCCGCTTGAACCAAAGTTGGATTCCCGCCTTCGCGGGAATGACGAAACGGGGGGGCTGCGCGCCACACCACTCGCCCGCCGCCTGGC
>JANPDD010000083.1:0-7108 GCA_031431295.1 Hyphomicrobiales bacterium
GCCGCCTGCGCCTGCGGGCCAGAGGCCTCGACCGTGATTGCCGTGCCTGCGGAAGCGGCTAACATCATCAACCCCATGATCGATGTGGCAGGCACGGTCTGTCCGTCCTTGGACACCGTGATGTCGGCATCAAAACCCTCGGCACACTTGACGAACTTGGCCGAGGCCCGGGCGTGCAGGCCACGCTGGTTGATGATCGCCAGATCCTGCGTGATCCTCGCCATCGCCTGCCCGCTCAGTCGCCCAGAACCTGGCTCGCGATGTTGATGTATTTGCGGCCCGCATCCTGGGCAGCGGCGGCAGCCTTGTGCAGGTTGCAATCGCGCCTGACCCGCACCAGCTTCACCAGCATGGGCAGGTTCAAGCCGGCGACCACTTCGATCTTGCCTTCTTCCAGAAGCGAGATGGCGAGGTTGGACGGTGTGCCGCCGAACATGTCTGTCAGGATGATCACTCCATCGCCGGTATTGGCCCTGGCCGAAGCCGCGGCAATTTCAATGCGGCGCACTTCCATCTTGTCGTCGGGGCCGATGCAGATGGCTTCCATCTGGTCCTGCTTTCCAACCACGTGTTCGAGGGCGTGAATGAACTCTTGGGCCAGGCGGCCATGTGTTACCAGAACCAATCCGATCATGTTTTCAGCCCGCTTTTGGGTTCATCAGGAATTGGTCGATCATGTCTGTGCATCATGCTTCCGGCGGAAAGTGAGACGTGCCGCTGTTTACGCCGTTTCAGGCCGCCCGGGCAACAGTTCTGGCAACAGTTCTGGCAGCAGTTCTGGCAACAGTTCTGGCAACAGTTTCAGGCGGCTGCCGAAAACCGTGCGGACAATGGCGGGTGCAGCAGGTTGGGCCTGGTCAAGGGCCAGACGGGCCAGCCTGACACCGGCGATTTCCGTTTCCATCTGCCGCTCCTCCGGCAGCCGCTCGATTTCGCCCCCTGGCAGAAGATCAACCACCAGAAAAACGGGGGCCAGCGCCAGGTGGGGTATGGTGAGAATGCCCTGGCCGCGCAGTTCAATCAGGCCCGCAAGTGCAGGCGGCGGAGAGGCAAACAGCATGCCCTGTTCAACGCTGAGCAGGGTTTGATCATCAGCCACCAGGGTTGCCCGCAGCAGGAGATCGCCTGCGCCATAGCCCGGCCCGTCAATGAGGCGCAGCGCCAGTTCCGACTTGCCGCTGCCGGGCTTGCCGCGGATGAGAATGCCATGGCCACTGATTGCCACGCAGGTGGCATGCAGGTTGAACGCGGTCATGTTGCAGTGGGCTGCCAGATATCGGTCAGCGTCGGCAGGCTTACGATGAAGCGCGCGCCCAGAACCGGTTTCACGCCATCGGGGCCAGCGCGTCCTTCCCGGTTCTCAACCCGTATCCAGCCCTTGTGGGCCTCCACGATCTGGCGCGAAATGGCAAGTCCAAGGCCTGAATTCTTGCCGAAGCTCTGCTCGGGACGGTCGGTATAGAAGCGTTCGAAAATCTGCTCGAAACTGTCCGGCCTGATGCCCGGCCCCTGGTCCTCGAAGCGCACTTCCAGTTGCGCAGCCACGCGGCGCAGGCGCACCTGCAGCTTGGTACCCGGTGCTGTAAACGAACGTCCATTGTCAATGAGGTTGCGGAAGACCTGGCCAAGCCGTGAATCCTGCCCCAGGACCCGGTAAGACTCGGACTGGGCAAAGCCCGCGTTGGGCGGCTGCACGGTCAAGAGGATTTCAGCCTCGCCGGCCTTCGCCGTCTGGTTGGCCAAGAGCACAATGGCACCCAGCAGCTTGGCGACGTCGACAGGCTGCGATTCGCTGCGCGACAATTCCGCATCAAGCCTTGAAGCATCGGAGATATCGGTGATCAGCCGGTCCATGCGCTTGACGTCGTCCTTGACGATTTCGATCAGGCGCTGGCGCTGCTCATCGGTTTTGACATAGTTCAGCGTTTCCACGGCACTGCGCAGCGAAGTCAGTGGGTTCTTCAGTTCATGTGACACATCCGCCGCAAAGGCCTCGATGGCGTCAATGCGTTTGTAGAGGGCACTGGTCATGTCGCGCAGCGAGCCCGAGAGATGGCCGATCTCGTCACGGCGGCGGGTGAAGTCCGGAATTTCCACGCGCCGGGTGACACCGCGCCGCACCTCACGGGCCGCCGCCGAAAGCCTGCGGATCGGATTGGCGATTGTCGAGGCAAGGGCAATGGACAAGAGCAGGGCCACGAGTGTGGCAAATCCGAAGGTCAGGAAAACGATGCGCCGCTCGGACCGCAACACGCTGTCAATTTCGCCGCCGCGGTTGGAAAGGACAAGTGCCCCCAGGACGGCGCGGAAACGCTGCACGGGAACCGATACCAGCACGATGATTTGGCGGTCTTCGTTGAGCCTGACAATGCTGACCGAGGCGCCGTTGAGGGCGGCGGCGACTTCCGGCGCCTCGCGGTTGTTGTCGAGGCCATATTCATGGAGCGTCGGATAATCGTAGGCGAAGACCCAATCGAGTATGCCGTTCCACCAGCGCAACATGGGGCTTGCGGTGTTTTCCTGGCGCACAAAAACCGACTCGATGACATCGCCGCCGCCCAGCAGGAACCTGCTGTCAACAATCAGGTTGCCATCTGGGTCAATGATGCGGGCGCGGTTTGTGGTGTTGGCCAGAAGGCGACGCAGCACCGGGCCTGCCTTTTCCGGATCGATGGGAAAGTCCAGGCCATCCACCGGGTCGAATTCATTTTGCGCATTTTCACTGAAGTCATCGAGCGAGTCAGGGTTGATGACGATGGAGCCTGTATCGGCGGAAGCCGAGCCTGCAACCGCGCCGGCGATGATTTGCGCCTGGGTTGTCAGGCTTTGCACACGCGCATCGATGAGGCCCTGGCGGAACTGGTTGAAGTAGAGAATGCCCAGCGCCAGCACCAGAAGGCCCAGAATATTGATGATCGCAATGCGCGCCATCAGGCTTCCCGGTGCCAGCCGTGAAAACACGGATTTCCGCCAGCCCTGTCCCGCCAGCTCGGCTTCGGGTTCGGCTGTCTCGTCAACCTCTGCCCGTTCGGGCTCCAGCTCTTTGGGTTTGTCCAGCATGGCCGGGTTTTTCTAGCGCATCGGACGGGCTATTGAAATCAATAGCGGGAGAAAAGATGCGCCAGCTTGATGATCTTCGGGCACAGCCGTGCCGTCATTTCGCCACCCGGTTATTGCTCCTTGAAGCGGTAGCCCACGCCATAAAGCGTCTCGATGCCGTCAAATGCCTCGTCCACCTGGTTGAACTTCTTGCGCAGGCGCTTGATGTGGCTGTCGATGGTGCGGTCGTCCACATAGACCTGGTCATCATAGGCGGCATCCATCAGCGCATCGCGGCTTTTGACAATGCCCGGGCGTTGCGCCAGCGACTGCAGGATGAGGAATTCCGTGACCGTGAGTGTGACCGGCTTGCCATCCCAGGTGCAGGAATGCCGGTCGGGATCCATGGCGAGCTTGCCGCGCTCGATGACCTTGGCGGCTTCCTGGGGCGGGTTGACGCCGTCCCTGGCGCTACCGCGGCGCAAGACGGCCTTCACCCGCTCAACCAGCAGGCGCTGCGAAAAGGGTTTCTTGATGAAATCATCCGCCCCCATCTTGAGGCCGAACAACTCGTCGATCTCGTCATCCTTGGAGGTGAGGAAGATGACCGGCAGGTCGGTCTTCTGGCGGATGCGGCGCAACAGTTCCATGCCATCCATGCGCGGCATCTTGATGTCAAAAATCGCAACGTCAGGGGGATTGTCCTGCAGGCCCTGCAGGGCCGCTGCTCCGTCATTGTATTTCTGGACGGCGTATCCCTCCGCCTCCATGGTCATTCCCACGGAAGTCAGGATATTGCGGTCATCATCCACCAAGGCAATCGTCGGCATCTTCTTGTTCATCCCTTTCGTATCTCCTGTCGCTTAGGTATGAAAGTGGAACAAATTGTGGCGGGGACTTTAACCATTATCCGCAGAAAAGGCCAGCTACATGAGTGAAGCCGAACATGAACGGTTGCGGGTTGCGCTGGGCCAGGCACTTGGTGCCGCGCGCACCGCAACGCTCAGCGTTATTGATGTGGCCACAGGCACGCCCTACGGTGCATTGGTCAATATCGCAGCATCGCCAAAGGGCTCTGTGGTGATGCTTTTGTCGCAGCTTGCCAAACACACCGAAGGCCTTGTGGCTGATCCACGCGCCTCCCTTCTGGTGACGGGAAGATTGCCCACACATGGCGATGTGCTCACGGGTTTTCGTGCCTCGCTGATGGGCAAGATGCAAAAGACCGATGACATCGACCAGCGCAAGATGTTTCTGGCGCGCCACCCCTATGCCGAGACCTATGCCGGGTTTGGCGATTTCTCATTCTGGGAGCTGATGCCACACACCATCCATGCGGTCGCCGGATTTGGCCGCATCGTCACGGTCGCGGCTGCGGATGTTTTTCCACTGGCCTAGCGCAACGGACGATCAAACCGGAACGATTTGAGAGAGGAAAGTTGCGCCAAGATACTGATTTACGAGCATCGTTTTCGCGGTCAATCGATGCTTCTGATTCCAATTGACCGCGCGATGCTCTAACTCGGCCAATTTGCTCAGAGTGTTATGTCGGCGACGGCGCTTTCGGCCTTCACCACATCAATGTTCAGCATGTCATTTGATGCGATCCAGTGCCTGGCAAAGGCCAGGTCATGGCCATGGGCAAGAATGCGCTGCGTCAGTCGCTGCTCCAACTCATCGCGCCCGACATCAATAAGAACCGTGATGTCGAAAAGTGCCTTCAGGCGGCTCCATGGCTCGCGCCGGAGCAGGAGGTAGTTTCCCTCGCACAGGATGAAGCGGGTCTCAGCACTTACAATAGCTGCGGCGGCGCGGGACAATTCCATGTGGCGGTCGAAAACCGGAATGGCAATGTCGGGTTCACCGGCCCTGATGCGTTTCAGCAGGATTTCAAACCCCGCCACATCAAAGGTGTGCGGAGCACCCTTGCGGGCGCGGTGGCCACGGGCGTTCAGCACCGCATCATCAAAATGAAAGCCATCCATGGGCACCACTACAGCGCTCTCGCCACGCCCCTTGAGTTCGCGGCAAAGGGCATCGGCAGTTTTCGATTTTCCCGACCCGGGAGGGCCTGCAATGCCCACCATAAAGCGCTTGCCAAGCCCCGCCCTTGTGATGAGATCTGCCGCAAGGGCAGGTGCCGGCAGCATGGCCGTGCCGTCAATTCATCAATTCGGGTGGCGGCGCCTTGGCGCCTGTCATGAAGGCGACCGCGTCCGACATGGAGAAATCCTTGGAGTGGATGGTGCACAGGCGGCGGCCAAGCCGGTGGATGTGGATGCGGTCACAGACCTCGAACACATGCGGCATGTTGTGCGAGATGAGGATGATGGGCATGCCGCGCTTTTTCACATCGCGGATGAGTTCCAGCACGCGGCGCGATTCTTTCACGCCCAAAGCTGCCGTCGGTTCATCCATGATGACCACTTTGGAACCGAAGGCAGCCGCACGCGCCACCGCCACACCCTGGCGCTGGCCGCCCGACAGCGTTTCAACCGGCTGGTTGATGTTCTGGATGGTCATCAGGCCGAGTTCCGACAATTTGTCGCGGGCGAATTTCTGCATCGCCGCACGGTCCATCAGACGGAACAGCGAACCGATGATGCCGGATTTTCGCAATTCGCGGCCAAGGAACATGTTGTCAGCAATCGACAGCGCCGGAGACAGGGCAAGGTTTTGATAAACCGTTTCGATGCCGGCGGCACGGCCGTCCTGGGGCGAGCGGAAATGCACGGACTTGCCATCCAGCGTGATCTCGCCGTGGTCAGGTGTCACGGCACCGCACAGCGCCTTGATCAACGTGGACTTGCCTGCGCCATTGTCGCCGATGACGCCCAGGATCTCGTCCGGATAGAGGTCGAAGTCCGATCCGTTGAGGGCCACAACCGTGCCGTAGCGCTTGCTCAGGCCCCGGGCCGACAGAATGGGTGCACGCGATGTCATTGTGTAGCCCTCCGCAGCCACTGGTCGATGGCCACCGCAACGATCACGAGACAGCCCGAGGCGAACAATTGCCAATAACTGTCCACACCGGCCAGCGACAGGCCGGTGTTGAAGACGCCCACGATAATGGCCCCCAGGACCGAGCCCGCAATCGAGGCGCGGCCTCCAAACAGCGATGTGCCACCGATCACCACAGCGGTGATGGAATCAAGGTTCACCGTTTCAAAGGAGATGGGCGAGATGGAACCGACGCGACCGATGGCGACCCATGCACCGATGCCACAGATGAGGCCTGCGAGGCCATAGACCGAAATCAGCGTACGATCGATCTGCACGCCGGAGAGCATCGCGGCATCGGGATCATCGCCGACGGCCGTGACATGGCGGCCCCACGCCGTTCGGTTCAACAGGTACCAGACGATGCAGGCAAGTGCGATGAGTGCGATGGAGCCATAAATAAACTTGGCACCAACAATTTCAAAAGCGGTGCCGAAAAACAGTAGCTCCGGCGCTTTTTCAGCAAGGTCCGCGGGGCGGACGGATTCCGATCCCGTGTACCACAGCTTCAAGGCGCTGAAGACGTAGAGTGTGCCCAGCGTCACAATGAAGGGGGGAATACGCGCCTTGGTGACGAGCAGACCATTGATAACGCCCATGCCGGTGCCAACGGCAACGGCGATCGGGATGGCGAGAAAGAAGGGAATGTCTTGCAAGGTGGTGAGGCGGCCCATCACCATGGCGGATATGACGAGGATGGACCCAACGGACAAATCAATGCCCGCCGTCAGGATGACGACGGTCTGGGCAATGGCGACGATGCCCGTCACCGTCACCTGCTTGAGGATCAGGGAGAGCGTGCTGGCCGTCATGAAATTGTTGGCGATGGCACCAAAAGCCAGAACGCTGACGAGGAGGATGATGGCGGGGATGGCTGTGGGGTTTGAGCGCAAGAAGCTGCGTACGCGCGACAGGGCGGACAAATCATCCTGTTCAAAGCTGGCAACGCTCTTGTCAGCCCCGCTGAGCGTTGCCTCAAAATCCGAAACGGTCTTGGTTGCTGTTTCCGCCTTGGCCATGCTTTGCCGCCTCCCCCGCATCCCGGCGCTTCTTTGCGCGCGCCTAGATC
>JANPDD010000084.1:0-4043 GCA_031431295.1 Hyphomicrobiales bacterium
TGCCGAAATCTTCAAATCCAGCGCACTCATCACCTTGATGATCGTTGCAAATTCCGGGTTTCCTTCCGCCCTCAGCGTCTTATTAGAGGCTTTCGCGCGTTGCCTCCACCCACCCCAGCCCCTCCCTCAAGGGAGGGGTGAACGGCTCGTACAATTATTTTCCCATGCCTCTTGACTTTACTCCTATCATGTGCCTATAACGCCATCACCTCTTTCCACCGGGGTCCTGCTCATGACGGTGAGTTCGGGCGGCAAGAGGGGCAGGTCCGCTGGTGAGGGAAAACGTCTCTCTTGCCCCCGGACTCCATTAGAACCCCGGCGGGGCACTATGACCCTGTTCCCTATAGGCGGGCCATCGCGTGGACTAAGGTTCCCTTGTGGGTAACGTCCCCAAACACGCAGGCCGACTGAGGTTCATGGGAAGAACATCCTGCCGTGTGAGCGCTGCAAGGCGCTAATTTCCGGGACTTTAAGCCAGTCCCATATCGCGTTGAGCAGCGCTCACGCCTCCCACGTCCTTCCATCCGGAATGATACCGGGTGAACAAGGGCGGAGTCATGTCTTGACGCTAGTTCATCAGTATACGGATGAATTAGAAGTTCAGCCAGCCGGTCCCCACACCAGCCTCACTCCCAAATGCGCGGGCGGAGATCCGGTGGCGCAGCCGCCTGATGCCGGGTCACGAATGAAAATCGAGAGCTTGGCTTCGTGCTCGCCGGCAGCAAAATAGGCGGGGCAACGGTTGTTGCCGTTTTCAACGACACAGCTTGACGTCCATTCCCAGACATTGCCGTGCACATCTGCCACGCCCCTTGCGGTGTGGCCAAAGCTGCCCGCGCGTTTCAACATGGGATCGACTTTACCTTCGCTGCCATAGCTGGCGGCCCAGGCGAGGCGTGGGTCGGTAAAGATCTTTGTCGGGACGGAGGGCGGCACACCGGAGAAGCGATACCATTCCTCCAATGTCGGAAGGCGCACCGGCAGGCCCGTGCGCCCCCTTGCCCATGTGACAAACTCCTGTGCGTCCAATGCACTGATGCCCGTGACTGGATAACTGTCATCGCGTGCGGCTGGCTCCGCCCTAGGCACGAAACTGCACACACCATCATTCACGCATTGTCGCCACTGGGCAACCGTCACCTCATGGCGCATGACTTTAAGGCCGTTGCCCGCATCCACCCAATCAAAAACTAGTGGCTCCTGCCGTTGCGCGCCCCCAAGTGCCACGGCAAGAACCACCAGTCCCCCAAACAGCATGGTGCGGAGACCGATCATCACTTCTACATGGCGAAAGCTGCGGGCTTGGCGACCTGCATCATCAGGTCGTCATTCCATTCGCCCTCCACCACCACATGGGCCGTGGCACCCAGCAGCACCGCCTCAATCAGGTTGTGATTGACATAGGCATAGACACCGGGCTGGCGGAACTCATAGGCCATCGTGCTGGCCGAACCACCGCGGACGAACCAGGTCTCCATGCCTGTCTTCGGCACGTCCGTGAACGAACCGCCTTCCCACACCAGGTCGCCGTGGCCGCCGATCAGATGGGGCCGCGAGTCGCGGTTGGCCTGGGCATGGATGAAGAGAACCTTTTCACCCACCTTGGCCTTCAACGCCTTGTCACCGGTGAGGGCGCCTTTGGCCCCATTGAACACCACGTGAGTTGGGGTGAGCGTGCGCATGACATCCAGCGCCTCGCCCATGTTTTCACCCGCCATCTCATACTTCTTGTAAGCGCCCTTCCCATCACGCGGGATATAGTAGTCCTGCTCGCCGATGAAATAGGCCTTGTCATAGGCATAGGGATTGCCCTTTGCATCCTTCAGGCCATCACGCGGCAGAACCATGACGGCGCCGTTCATCCCATGCACCACGTGGTAGGGGATCATCACATCACCCGGCGCGCAGTGATAGACGAATACGCCAGGCTTTGTGGCCTTCCAGCGCAGCACGGCCTGCTCGCCCGGCAAGACCTTGGTCAGAGCGCCGCCGCCCAGCGCACCCGTTGAAGCATGGAAGTCAATATTATGCTCCATTGAATTGTCGGGAAGGTTGCGCAGCGTCAGTTCAAGATAATCGCCTTCATGCAGCACCATGAGCGGACCCGGCACACTGCCGCCAAAGGTCAGCGCCCAGACTTCCGTCCCCTCATCATCAATCACCATTTTCTTTTCAATGATGTCGAGTGAGACCTCGACTATTTTCGGATCTCCGGTCGCGACCTGCTCATGCTCGGGCACAAAGGGCGGTGCGACGAGTGTTTGCTTCACCCGCTTCAGCGTGGAGATGTCAACGGGGGCGGCGGCAGCAACGGGGGTCGCCATTGTTGCCATGGTTCCCGAGGCTCCCAAACCAAGGCTGCCCAGCCCTGCTGCCGAGACTTTCAGAAAGTTGCGCCGGTTGGCGCTGGGCGTACCGGTGGATGGGGATTTGACGGCACTCAATAGATTGTTGTTCATCGTATTCTCCTTTGCCTGATGAGTGCCATTTTGGGCCACGGGCAGCGCAGGCCATTTGATGCAGATCAAAGTCCGGGCAGAATTGCCGGCATAAGAGCAATCGACAGGAGGACACCATGAACAACAGAATTTTCGCCGTACCGGTTGCACTTGCGGTGATCGCAACGACACCCGCCCTTGCGGACGGCGATGCCACCAAGGGCGCGCAAGTCTTCAAACTCTGCATGGCCTGTCACTCAGTCAAGGACCAGACCAAGAAAGTGGGGCCGCATCTCTTGGGTATTGTGGGCCGCGCCGTTGGGAGCGTTGAGGGGTTTCCCTACTCAGACGGGATCAAGGCCTATGCAGCCACGGCTGGTTCATGGGATGAAGCAGAACTCATGGCCTATCTGGAAAATCCCAAGGACGTGGTGAAAGGCACCAAGATGGCTTTTGGCGGCGTCAAGGATGAGGCCAAGCGCGTTGACCTTGTCGCCTATCTCAAGACGATCGCGCCCTGAGCGTTTTGCCGACAAAAGGGTTCCTTGATTTCTAGTTTGGTGAGCGTTCGATCGACTTGACGGCGCCGCGATCCCGGCCACCCATGTCGGCGATTTTCCGGTCCTGGGCCATGATTTCTGTCAAGGCAAATGCCTCCAGCTCATCGCGCTCCAAGCCAGGCGCATTGATCTTGCGGCGCGAGCTTTTGCTGCCGTCCTCATAGACCACGTCATAAAGCACGAAGTTGTCGGCGATCTTCTGCTTCCGGGCCATCAGGTTTGGTCCTTGATTTCGCCCGCAGCGGAGCTGTCCACGCCTTCGGGGTCAGCCGTTGGCGCATCGCCCTGGCGCTGGGCGGCCTTTTCTTCGCGCTTGGCCTGCTTTTCCTGGACCTTGCGTTGCTTGGCGCGCTCGCGGTTGCTGCGCTCCTGCCGATAGTTCGGCGGAAATGCCATGGGAGAATTCCTTTTTCGTGGGTTCGGCGCAAATCTCGCCAGGGCGGAATCACCTTGGCGAAAAGGATGTGCACCAACATACTTGTTCTGTGCGGTCCCTTCCCGGCCACATGTTTCATGGCACCGGAAAGCGTGTCAGTCGGCGCGGCCTTAGCACGGGGCGCGGGAGAAAGGGTAAAAAATACTGAGAGGTGGACGCCTGCCCGCATTTGCCCTTTGAAAGGCGGGAGCGAGACAGTTGCAGCCATCTATTGAAAATAAGCGCTACTTCAAAGAGACGGGATGTGTACGGTGAAATGGCGCGCCCGACAGGATTCGAACCTGTGACCCCAGGTTTAGGAAACCTGTGCTCTATCCTGCTGAGCTACGGGCGCAGGCGCGGGTGTGCTATCACACATACCGCTGATTGCACAAATGCCGCCCAAACAGGCACCGCAATCTGGACCTAGCGTGGGTCCAGTGGCCGCCCTAAGACGCGCTGTTCCCCCTTGCCCGGACAGGAGTGCCAGCAATGAAAATGACCACCGAGGAAGCCTTTGTGAAAGTCCTGCAGATGCATGGCATCGAACACGCCTTTGGCATCATCGGTTCGGCCATGATGCCGATTTCAGATCTGTTTCCAAAAGCCGGAATCACGTTCTGGGATTGC
>JANPDD010000085.1:0-10174 GCA_031431295.1 Hyphomicrobiales bacterium
TGAAATCCTGCAAAGTGAACTGTCTGTTACCATGGGCCTGTGCGGCGAGCGTGACATCACAAAGGTGGGGCGCCACAACCTGCTGATGCCACCGCCGCCCTTTGTCATTCCGGAGCCAAGCACGAGTGCCGCTGCAAAACCGCGTCGCGCCTGACGGAAGTCTCCATGCCGTTGCGGCCCGTGGTACCATGCTGGGCAACCGCGGAGGACGGTTTCACCGCGCCGACAAGACACTGGGCTATCGCCGCTGGTCCAGCAGGCATTGGATTTGCTGTGAACTGCATTTCAAAACGACGCATCATGATGCCATGGGCAAGGGATATACGTCGCTGTTCTTTCTCGATGAAGTGACAGCACTTGCCGCGGGCCACAGGCCCTGTTTCTTTTGCCGCCGCACGGAGGCGAAGGCGTTTCTGGGCGGAGACAAGGTGGGTGAGTTTGACCGAAAGCTTCATCTCGAAAGGACGGCCACTCCCAGGGTCGTCACCTCGGCTTTCGCCGGGGTGACAGTGTTGGGGTTGCCGGACGGCACAATGTTTGAAAGTACCGGCACATTCTTCGCCAAGCGCGGGAACAGGTTTCTGCGCTGGTCCTTCGGTGGCTATGCGCAAGCTGTTGAGATCATGCCCGCCATGCAGGTGAAGGTTTTGACACCGCCCTCATTCCTCGCCATCTTGGCCAGGGGCTATCAACCGCGCTGGCACCGGACCGCGCTGCAATGGGACGATTGACATGAAACTTCTGCGCTATGGCCCGAAGGGCAAGGAAAAACCAGGCCTGCTCGACAAGGCCGGCAAAATCCGCGACCTTTCAAAAATCGTCGGTGATATTGGCGGCGATGTTCTCTCGCCCAGGTCACTTGCGAAATTGCGCAAACTTGATCCCGGAAAATTGCCGCTCGTGCGCGGCAATCCGCGTCTTGGTTCGTGCGTTGCCAATCCGCAGAAATTCATTGCCATTGGCCTCAATTATTCCGACCATGCCGCCGAAAGCGGTTTGCAGGTGCCGCCGGAACCCGTGGTTTTCACGAAGCAAGTGAGTTGTCTTTCCGGTCCCAATGACGATGTCACCATTCCACCGAAGTCGAAAAAGTCCGATTGGGAAGTGGAACTGGGTGTCATCATCGGCAGCCGCGCCAAGAACATCAGCAAGGCGGACGCCCTGAAACATGTGGCGGGCTATTGCACCGTCAATGACCTGTCGGAACGCGAATTCCAGACCGAACGCTCCGGGCAGTGGACCAAGGGCAAGTCCTATGACACGTTTGGTCCCGTCGGCCCCTGGCTTGTCACGGCCGACGAGGTGAAGGACCCCCAAGACCTTCACCTGTGGCTCGAATTGAACGGCAAGCGCGTGCAGGATGGCTCAACCAAAACCATGGTTTTCGGCGTGGCCCATATCGTCGCCTACCTCTCGCAGTTCTTCACGCTGCTGCCCGGTGATATCATCACCACGGGAACGCCGCCGGGCGTTGGCATGGGCATGAAGCCGCAGCAGTTCCTCAAGCCCGGCGACAGGATGGTCATCGGCATTGATGGCCCAGGTTTGAATTTGGGCGTGCAGCGCCAAGTGGTGAAACGGGATACCTGAGGTCAGCGCCGGGAAATCAACTGCAAGCGCTCTGATTCCCATTGCACGTCGGCACTCAGCGGCAAACGCATCAGCTTGTGCAAGTCGTTCCGCGTCAGGCCAATGTCGCGCAGTTGATTGTCATCAAATGTCATCAGGACACGGAATGACTTGCGGGCCTGCCAGTTCTTGAACACACGGACCAGCGTTGGGAGCGGGCCAAAACCGTGCCGGGAACTGGCCTGGTGCATCACATATTCGCGCATGATTGATCTCACTTGTACCTATTGTATCTATAATTGTTTTGGAATTTCCCCTTGATTCCTGTGGTGATATAGATACAATACTCCAGTAAGTCATTCAATCGGAACATTGTTACCATGACAATTTGGTTGCCAGTCCTGGATCGGTCAAAGCCCCTCTATCTCGCCATTGCCGATGCCATTGCCCATGATGTGGAAGGGGGAACGCTTGCCGAAGGCGCACGATTGCCGCCGCAGCGGGAACTGGCCTGGAAGCTCGGCGTGACCCTTGGCACCATTACCCGCGCCTACCGTGAAGCCGGTGAGCGTGGACTGCTTTCAGGCGAAGTCGGGCGCGGCAGCTATGTGCGGAGGGTACGCGAGGTTTTGCCACTGTCGCGTGCCGGTGCGGAACACAATGGGATGATCGACATGAGCAGCGCCGTTCCCGGTGCTGTCGTCAGGCCCGAGGAGTTTGATGAGGCCCTGGCCTCCGTCATGCGTGACCCCAGCCGCTTGAGCCTGCTCGACTATGCCCCGACAGATGGCCTGCCACAGCACAAGGCCATGGCCGTCACTTGGCTCAAGCACAGCGGCATCACCGCCGACGAACAAGATGTGGTGATGACGGCGGGCGCGCATTTGGGCCTGTCATACGTGCTTGAAACGCTGCGCGAAGGCAACGGCCGGATCCTTGCGGAAGAAATCAACTACGCGCTGCTCGGCCACACCTTTCGCAATGCCGGGCTGGAGCCTGTGCCACTGGCCATGGACGCAGACGGCCTGTTGCCGGATGCCCTCGACAAGGCGGCTGCGGCAACGGGTGCCAAGATCCTGTACCTGGTGCCTTCCCTGCAAAACCCGACGACAAACACCATGAGCCGCCACCGCCGCGATGCGATTGTCGCACTTGCCCGCAAGCATGACCTGACGATCATCGAGGATGACATTTTTCGGCTGCTCGACCCGCGCACCCAGCCCGCGACATTTTATGCCCTGGCACCTGAACGCACCTATCATCTCTCCAGTTTCTCAAAAACCCTGTCACCGGGCTTGCGCATCGGTTTTGTTGCAGCGCCGGAAAACCAGAGCCGTGCCTTGAAAACCCACCTGCGCATGGCGGCAGCCCGCTGCGCCAGCCTGACAGCTGAAATTGTCCGCTATTGGATTGAGTCAGACACGGCCTTGTCCATCCTGACCCGGACCCGCAACGAACTCGCCGCCCGACGCGCATTTTTTCTGGAGATCTTCAAGGACGCCCGCCATCGTTGTGAACCCGGTGCGCCCTTTGCCTGGGTCGAGGTTCCTGACCATTGGCAGGGCAATAATTTTGCGGCGGCACTTTCCGCCCGCAACATCAGGGTTTCACGGGGCTCCGCCTTCAATTTGCAGCCTTATCAGAAAAGCCGGCACATCCGCATCTGTTTTGGCGGTGCCGCATCCCACACCGTGTTGCGACAGGGTTTGGAGTCCATCAGGTCGCTGATGAGCGTTCCGCCGACCGACGACTATACCCCTGTTGGGTAGGCACGATCAGGGTTCTGGTTGTGCCAGCACCGCTGCCACCTGACTGCGCAGGTCAATCAGGATGGCATCTGCCATGGCCGCATGACCCTCAGCCGACGGATGCATGGCCCCCGTTGTTTCCGAGAAAACGGATTGGCTGGCCCGGTCATCGATCTTGCCATCCCGTGTAATGACCTTCTGGTTGATCATCAGATAGGCATCATTGAAGGTTCTGACCCAGCGTTGCCGCAACGCGTAAGGGTAGTTCTGGGTCTCGGGGTTCCACGGCCGCCAGTCCCGCTGGTTGCCAGACCAGCTTTGCGAACAGGTCGCCGTTTCCCGTTCGGCCTTGCCCGCACACGGCATGATCAGTTGTTCTGCCGGATCATCACCGGCCCTGGCATTGCGCGCGCAGAAGCCATGGCCGCCGAATGTCCGGTCGGCATAGCCCCGGCCCGCAAAAAGCCAACCATTGTCTTCGGCAAGTTCGCCCATGCGGCGGTGGAGCTTTTCCAGTTGCGCGTGTGCTGCCTTGAGCTTTACGGGCGTTGCCACAAGCCAGCTTGACCAGAAGTCCAGTGACTGGTTGGCGGCATGGAGGTCTTCATCTTCGCCTTCCGGTCCTGCTGTGCAAACCCTCTCTTGCTCATCTTCGAGAATATCCGGATAGGATGAGAGCACGATGCGTGAGGCATCAAAACCAAGCGCCGGGTTGCCCAACGGCAGGGCGACTTCCAGGGCCTTTGCCAGCTTGGCGTAGGCACCGGGCAAGTCATCACGCATGTTCCGGGAAAAATCCTCGGCCGAAACCGTGGCGCCAAAGAAGCTGGCAATCGCCGACGTGGTGTTGTCGCGGAGTGTGGACCATGTCACCAGGTTCGAAAAGCCGATGTCATTGCCGCCAACAGACAGCAATAGAAAATCCACACCACGGCGAAACTGCCCGTCCGGGCAGCGCCACACGCCATCATCCTTGTCCGGTTTGACTTTGCACAGTTCCCGCAACAGCCAGCGCAACTGGGCATCGTGCGACGATCCCGAAACAAGCCGCGGTGTGCCATCGCGGCTGATGTAGTCTACATGCTCCTGGGGTCCGAGAATGCCTTCCTCGACGGCGGCTCCCGAACAGGAAAACCCGAGGAACGTCACCGCCGCCTGGGGATTTTCAATGGCGATTTGCAAGGCGGCGCGCAGCTGGTGGCCATACAGCGAGCGGTGGCAGATCTCGTCCATCCAGCGGGCGTTGCCGCTGGCATCATTGCGGGCGCGCCGCGGATAAAGGTTGCGGTGGCGCGCCGTGCCGGAGAGCTCCACCGGCACATCGGGATTGCCCTCGCCGCTGGCAAAACTGTCACCAAGCCCTGCAATCAGCAGGTCCTTGACCACAATTGTTGTTGAGATGCCGGTCTCACCCTCGGCGTTGACGGAAACCGTGGCACCCGTTGGCCAGGGTATGTCAAGCGTGACAGGCGCATCGCACGGGGCCGTGATTGCCGCACCATCTTCAACGCGCCATTCACAGTTGTATTCCTGGAACAGCAGGCCCTGCTGCCGTGGCGTGAGCCAGACCGAAACGCCATGGGCGCGCGGAGAGACATAATTCTCAACGCCGCCACAGGCCGCGTGGCTGCGTGATTCCGGGTCCCAGCACAACCTGTCGACCACGCCGGCGGCCCAGCCGCGCCAATCAAAATTTCTGCGCAGATGCCGCGAAAAGGCGATGTAGCGGTCATTCAACACGTGCTCGGTGCCGATGACCGATGACTTCTCCACCGTCAGGCGTTCGTCATCCGCTGCCAGACCCTGGCCGTGGACGTGGATGAGATATTGGCGCCAGGCGGTTTCCTGGGCCTGGAAATCGGCGCTGTTACGGAACAAGCGGAAGCGGTTCTCGACCTTCCAGTTGATCTGGACATTGGATGACGTCAGTGTCTGGGCCGTCGCCAGCGACGGCAGAAACGCAAACAAAAGTATCAAAGCCGTCCGTAAAAACACGCATCCTCATCAACAATCTGGAAAGAGAACCCCATACAGCAACCTGCGTTCAATTGAACGCAGATAAGTTGCTGTAGCACATTGAATCTGGAGCAACTTTCGCTTCGCAAGTGGCGTCATCCCGGCGAAAGCCGGGACCACTTGCTCGCCCATTGCTCTAGCAGGTCCCTTGCGGCAGGAATATGTCTAGTGGCGGCGCTGTGTCCCGAGCCTTGCATTTTCCGGGGAAAACCCACATATGCCGCAGCGGGAGGTTGGCGCAGGCGTGATGCTCGCCAACCGGGTCAGGTCCGGAAGGAAGCAGCCCCAACGAGATTTTTGCGGGTTGTGTCCGGCCTCCCACTTGATCAGCAACCAAGAGCCTGTTGGATGAGCCTGTCGAAATGGTTCCCTTTTGCGCGGCGCCTGGGCTAAATCCCCCGCATGGCTGAAACTCCTGCCACTGCCTATCGCGTGCTGGCGCGCAAGTACCGGCCGACGGATTTTTCTGCCCTGATCGGCCAGGAGGCGCTGGTGCGGACGTTGCGCAACGCCTTTGCCTCCAACCGCGTGGCCCAGGCCTATATGCTGACGGGGGTGCGGGGCGTCGGCAAGACCACGACAGCGCGGCTGATCGCGCGAGCCATCAATTATCCGCCAGGCCCTGCCATCGACATGCCGGAGATGACACCGCAATGCGAAGCAATTCTTGAATCACGCCATATGGACGTGATCGAGATGGACGCCGCCTCCAACACCGGCGTCGAGAACATGCGCGAGATCATTGACAGTGTGCGCTATGCGCCGGTTCAGGCCCGCGTCAAGGTTTACATCATCGACGAAGTGCACATGCTCTCGAAGAGTTCCTTCAACGCGCTGCTGAAGACATTGGAAGAGCCGCCGCCGCATGTGAAGTTCATCTTCGCAACGACCGAGATCCGCAAGGTTCCGGTGACCATCCTGTCACGCTGCCAGCGCTTCGACCTGCGCCGCCTTGATGCCTCCCTGCTGATGCAGCACTACGGCACAATCGCCAGGCTGGAAAACGTTGAGATTGAGCAGGAGGCTCTGCGCATGATCGCGCGCGCCGCAGAAGGCTCTGTGCGTGACGGTCTGTCACTGCTCGATCAGGCCATTGCCTATGGCGATGGTGTGGTGAAGGCCGATGATGTGCAGCGCATGTTGGGCCTCATCGACCGCACCCGCGTGATCGAGGTTTTTGATGCGGTGATGGCGGGCGACCCGTCCCGTGCACTTGCCGAACTCGCCACCCAGTTTGAAGGCGGCGGTGACCCCGAAACCATTCTTGCTGACCTGGCGGATTTCACCCATTGGGTGACACGCCTGAAACTCGTCCGTGACAGTGCCATGATGGACGATGCGCGCACCGAAACGGAAAAAACCCGCGGGCGCCACTCTGCCGACAGGCTTTCCATGCCAGTACTCTCGCGTGCCTGGAGCATGCTGCTGAAAGGCATTCAGGAAACATCGACCGCAGCAAATCCGGCGCAGGCGGCGGAGATGGTGTTGATCAGGCTTGCCCATGCCATGGACATGCCGCCCGCCGACGAGCTTTTGCGCCTGGCCAGGTCCGCGCCCGTTGAGCGCTTGCCCACACGGCCGCACTTACCCCAGGCACTCCATGACAGACCGGCACCGCTTGCGACGACGCCTGCGACAATTTCTGCATCTGGCAACCCGTCCGCCCAGCTTGCCTCTGCCCCAGCACTTGCCCCGCGGCAGGAAGAGACCTACGCCAAGCCCGGCCAGCCCGTGGCTTTCGCCGATTTTGCAGGCCTGGTGGCGCTCGCAAGCCAGCATCGCGACATCAAGTTGAAGACCGAGCTCGAGCGCTTCGTGCGTCCCATCACGGTGGCGGAAGGCCGCGTTGAAATCGCCCTTGAACCGCAGGCGCCGCCGGGGCTTGCCAATGAGCTCATGCGCAAGCTCGAAGCCTGGACGGGCCGCCGCCACATGGTGACGGTGGCACGCGATGGAGGTGCTGAGCCCCTGCAGAAACAGAAAAAATCCGCTGCCGCACTCGCCTTGCAGGAGGTGCGGGCCATGCCCGCCGTGCAGGCTGTACTAAAGCTGTTTCCAGGCGCAGAAATCACTGACGTGCGCGAGGCGACCTTGCCCACAGCCAACCTGGAAGACACCGATGAAGAATCTCGCTGACATCATGAAAGAAGTCCAGTCCATGCAATCGCGCATGGGCGACATGCAGTCTAAACTTGAAGCAATGGCCGTGACGGGAAAGTCAGGCGGAGGCCTTGTCAGTGTCACGATGACGGGCAAGGGCACGTTGACGGCGGTGGCGATTGATCCCTCTCTGCTGAAGATGGATGAAAAGGACATCCTCGAAGATCTCATCCTGGCGGCTCACGCCGATGCCAAGGCCAAGTCCGAAGCGCTGGCGGCCGGGGAAATGAAAGCACTGACAGGCGGCCTGCCCCTGCCGCCCGGCTTCAAGCTGCCGTTCTGAGTGGCGCACATGCAGACCTGGCCGTGAAAGTGACACAAGACCAATGAACCCGGCATGAAGCGACAGGCTGGCCCCGAAATCGAAAAGCTGATCCAGCTGCTGGCGCGGCTGCCGGGCCTTGGCCCCCGCTCGGCGCGCCGTGCCGTTCTGCACCTGATCAAGAACCGGGAGAAACTTCTTGACCCGCTGGCGCGGGCGCTGGCCGAGGCAAGCCACAAGGTGACGGCATGTTCAACCTGCGGCAATGTCGATACCATCGATCCCTGTTCGGTTTGTGCCGATCCGCGCCGCGACCGGTCACTGGTCTGCGTCATTGAAGATGTCGGCGACCTTTGGGCTTTGGAGCGGGCCGGTGCCTGGTCCGGTCTCTACCATGTGCTCGGCGGAACACTGTCGGCGCTGGGCGGCGTGCGTCCGGAAGATCTTGCCATTGGCGGCCTGATCGAACGCGTCAGCAACGGTGCGGTGAAGGAAGTGGTGCTGGCGACCAACGCCACAGTCGAGGGCCAGACCACGGCACACTACATCGTCGAACGCCTGCGGGACTGCGGCATTGCCACCTCCAGATTGGCGCATGGTGTTCCCGTGGGTGGCGAGCTCGACTATCTCGACGAAGGTACGTTGACCCAGGCACTTCGCGCCAGAAGGCCAATTTGAAACGCCTGATTAAGACATTCTAAACCTTGCCTAAACCTTGCCTAAACCATGCCGGGACCGCACCCGGCAGGAACCGCCAGCCGGACCCGCGCTTGCACCTGTTCACACAACACCCCGGCCCATGTGCCGGAATGGAACAGGAGAACATCCCATGTTTGGTATCCGCAAGGCCCTGCACCGCTTTCGCAACAACAGCCAGGGCAACACGGCCATCATGTACGCCCTGAGTGCCATTCCGATCATGCTGGCAGTGGGTACTGCCGTTGACTTTGGCCGCTATAACAGCGCCCAGACCCACATGCAGGCAGCGCTCGATACAGCGGCAATTGCCGGTGCGGCCGCCGTCGGAAAATCGGACAGTGCACGCATCGCCATTGCCGAAGCGGCGTTCGATGCAAATTTCGCCGGGGGTGCGGGCGCTGGTCTTTCGGTCAGCAAGGATTTCAGGGTCGCCAGCGGCACACTGATCACCAGCGCATCTGCGCTGTTGCCCATGGCCATCATGCAGCTTGCAGGAATTGGCGATTTTCCGGTCGAGGGTGAAGCCCAGGTCGGCCTTTCCTCCGAAAAGAAGGCCGAAATCGCGCTCGTTCTCGATTACTCAGGCTCGATGGGGGAAATTTCGGGCAGCAAGGTCAAATACATTGCCATGAAAGACGCAGCGACAAAACTTGTGACAGACCTCACGGCTGCCAATCCCGGAAAAACCAGGTTTGGCCTCGTGCCATTTTCGCACCATGTCTATACCACCCTCGACAAGGCCCATGTTCTGGGGACAAGCGGTACCGGCACATGGACCGGCTGCACCCAGGACAGGCGCTATCCCTTCAACCTGACCGACGCCACGCCAACAGGCACCGCCGGTTCAAAATGGGGCCAGGCTTTTGCCCCGGAGCACGCCTCCTCTGGCTGCAGCGGCTATGTCAGCAACAAGCTGGCCGTGAAACCGCTCACCACGGATACAGCGGCGGTAAAAACGCAGCTTGCCGCCATGCGCCCCTATGCCTGGACGCACATCGCCCTCGGTGTTGAATTTGGCTATCATCTGCTTTCACCCAATGCGCCCTATGCCGAAGGTGCCGCCTATTCCGACATCGACACGAAGAAGTTCATGGTGGTACTGACCGATGGCATGCAGACAGAACCGGCGTTTGGCCCCGGCTCCGCCCGCAACGTCACCCAAGGTGAAATGAACCTCGAAAAGATTTGCGACAATGCCAAGGCAAGCGGCATCACCATGGTCACGCTGGCTTTCGACCTCTATGACACGTCCACCCGTTCCCGCCTGAAAAACTGCGCTTCGGGCGCTGCCAATTTCTTCGTCGCCAACGATGACTCGGATCTCTCCGCCGCCTTTGAATCGATCAAGCTTGCAATTGCCACTGAAATCTATCTGAAGAAGTAGGACGCTGCCCGCCGGAGCGGAATTCGCCAAAGTAGAACTACCTTGGCGGAACAATTCCGCTCCATCATATTATTTACGATCAACTTTTCTGACTTGTGGCGATTCCGTCGAAAGTCAGGTTGATCCAGTGACCAGGCGGGGCCGCCTGGCGCTGTCTGACACAGCCTGAACGTCCGGTTCCACATCCATGTTTTCGAATTTGGCCCCGCGCTTGCTGATGCGGTCAGCCGACGTGCCGAGCTTCTCGAGGTCGCCGCTGGCCAGTTCGAAGTGGCGGCGCAAGTCAGAGGCGCGTTCCTTGAGCCTCGACACATCTTCCAGCAATCGCATGACTTC
>JANPDD010000086.1:0-21885 GCA_031431295.1 Hyphomicrobiales bacterium
GCTTCGGGAATCAAGGGAATCCCCTTTCCGCATTTGCAAGAAAATCGAGGGCAACACGCACGTTTCTTGCAAATCAATCGGTGCGGAAAATCAAATCCGTTTAATAAAGTCGGGCGTGCGTGAGTTCTTCACGGACGACGACGTCCGGACCATGTTCGCGCAAGAAACGGCAAACAAGGTCTATGCGCAAACGAACCGAGTTGATGTTCCAGGTTGCAACGGAAAAGCCCATGGATTTTCATGCCACGGGCCTCAGGAATTGCAAGTGCTCAGTTGCGCAGTCCATTCTTGCGCTTGATGGTTTCCAGGAAGAGCTTCTGGTTCAGCTTCACGTCCTTTTCAAGATTGGCAAACTGAACTGTTGTGCGGCGGCCCTTGCCGTCGACAATGATCCATTGCTGCAACACGTTTTGCACGTTGTCGAAGACCAGAACTATGTGGCCGCCGAGAGCGCCCTTCTTGTCGGCCAAGGCAACACTGGTGAGGCCGTCAGCCTCTTCCACCGAAAGGACATTGGTTTCGGCAAAGAGATCGATCTTGGGAGCAACGATCAGGCGCAATGGCGTTGAACGCAGGGGTACCTGGTCACCGCGTTCCTTCACCTTGTTCTTGATGGTCAACCATTTGCCATCCGAGACAATGAGAAGCGGACTAGGCGGGGCATAGTCGAAGCGGATCTTGCCCGGCTTGCTCAACATCAGGACACCCTTGACCGCCTGGCCCCGGTCACTGATCTGGACAAAATCACCACGCAGGGTCTGGAAGCTGTTGATGTAAGCATTGATCCTGTCGAGCGCCAGCCTCTGCTCGGCGCTGAGCGTGATGGGCACGGCCTTCGCCGCAAACACGTCCGCCGGTGTCACAACAATCGCCAGAATGACAGGCAGAACAAATTTCAAAAATTTCAGCATGATCTTGTCCAAGTTTCAGAATGAGCGGGTTACACACACATACGGGCCAATTTGTGGCTCAAAGCCGGGCACTGTCTCCGGGGACGAGGATTTCGCGTTTGCCTGTGGCGTTGGAGGCAGAAATGAGGCCTTCCTTTTCCATGCGCTCAATCAGGCTGGCGGCCTTGTTGTAGCCCACCTGCAGGCGACGCTGAACGTAGCTGGTTGATACCTTCTTGTCGCGCAGCACAACGGCAACCGCCTGGTCATAGAGGCTGTCACCGGAACCACCTTCGGCCATCACTCCCGGATCGCCATACTCCTCTTCATCGGTTTCCTCGGTCACTGCTTCGACATAGTCAGGTGCGCCCTGGACCCTCAGGTGTTTCACAACCGCCTCGACTTCGCCATCAGATACAAAGGGGCCATGCAGGCGGGAAATCCTGCCGCCTCCTGCCATGTAAAGCATGTCGCCCTGGCCCAGCAGCTGTTCGGCACCCTGCTCGCCTAAAATGGTACGGCTGTCGATCTTCGAGGTGACCTGGAAGGAAACGCGGGTCGGGAAATTGGCCTTGATTGTGCCAGTGATGACGTCAACGGACGGACGCTGCGTGGCCATGATGACATGGATGCCGGCGGCGCGCGCCATCTGTGCCAAACGTTGCACGGCGCCCTCGATATCCTTGCCGGCAACCATCATGAGATCAGCCATCTCGTCGATGATGACGACAATAAACGGCATCAGCGAAGTCTCGATCTCCTCCAGTTCAAAGATGGGCTGACCGGTATCCTGGTCAAATCCGGTCTGGACCGTGCGGCTCAGCTTTTCACCTTTCGCCAGCATCTGGGCGACACGGATGTTGTAGCCATCCACATTGCGGACGCCGACCTTCGACATCTTTTTGTAGCGCTCTTCCATTTCGCGCACCGCCCATTTCAGTGCGACCACAGCCTTCTTCGGGTCAGTGACAACAGGCGCCAGAAGATGGGGAATGCCCTCATAGACAGAAAGTTCCAGCATCTTGGGATCGATCATGATGAGTTTGCAACGCTCCGGTGGCAGCCGATAGAGGAGCGAAAGGATCATTGTGTTGATGCCCACCGATTTGCCCGACCCAGTGGTGCCGGCAATCAGCAAGTGGGGCATGCGCGCCAGGTCGGCATAGATCGGCTCGCCGCCGATGTTCTTGCCGAGTGCCACGCAAAGCCCTGCGGTGCTGGCCATAAAGGCATCCGCGGCGAACATTTCGCGCAAATAGACCGTCTCGCGTTTTGCGTTTGGCAGTTCAATGCCGATGACGTTGCGGCCCTGGACAACTGCAACGCGGGCAGAAATGGCGCTCATGGACCTTGCGATATCATCTGCCAGGGAAATGACGCGGGACGACTTGATGCCGGGTGCCGGTTCAAGCTCGTAGAGTGTTACCACGGGACCTGGCCGGACATTGATGATCTGGCCTTTCACGCCAAAATCATCCAGCACGCCTTCAAGGGCGCGGGCGTTCTCTTCCAGCAGTTCCGGCGAGATATCAAGCTGCTTTGACGGGCGTTTGGGCTCCGCCAGCAAATCAAGTTCGGGGAGATCAAAGACGTCAGCTGCCACCTTGCGCCGCGGCCTTGGCGCAGTTTTCGGCACCGCAATCTGCTCAGGTTCTTCTTCCTCCATTTCCCAAGTGTCTGCACCAGGCAGGATCACGGGGTTGTCGGAGTCAAAGGTCAGGGAAGGTTCCAGTTTGCGTTTGCCTCGCATGGTACCCCGGGTTGGTGCCAGACGGGTCAGAATGTCAGCAGCATCGCTTTCAAGGCCTGCCTTTTTTAGGCCCAATGCTGACGATGCTGTGCGGCGGAATAAATTGCCTGCTGAAATTGCGCCACCAACCAGCGCTGCTGCGCTTGCACTGGCACCATGCAATGCCCGTCGTGCACTGGTTCTGAGGAGGTGCACGGAGGCTGAGGCCCCCAGTTTCGTTCCTGCGCCTGTCAGGCCCACGGCCTTCAGCCCGCACCAGATGGCGGCAACAGCGCCGGATAAAAATGACACAAGCTCAGCGAAGAGCGGCTTCAGTCCGATCGACAGGGTTCCAATGATAATGTTGGCGATGGAATCGCCAATCTGCCCGCCAAGGCCACCTGCCAGCGGCCAACTCGCCGGTGTTGGCAACGAGGAAGCAAGAACTGTGGTGCCCACGGTCGCCATGGGCCAACTCAGGAGGACATGTTTCAGCCCCGGCAAATGCTCATGACAAAACAGCCGATAGACCCAGACCAGCGGGATCAGGACCAAAACCAGGCTGGCGAGCCCGAGGTACTGGATCAGGACATCAGCCACTGCCGCGCCGGGATAGCCGAGCCAGTTGGCGGGCTCCGCGTCAGTGGCGTGGTTGAATGACGGGTCGGTCACCGACCACGATGCCAGTGAAAGTGCGGTTGTGATCACGCCAGTGAGCAGGACGAGCCCGGACAATTCATAGGCACGGTTCCGCACGAAGCGACGCAAAGCTCGCGGAACAGCGCTGTCGTCAGTGTCGTAGGTCTCGTGCACGGCCATATTCCTCATCCTCACGTGGGTCGCATGCCTTCAGTGCTCAGCCTGCGGGCGCGTCGGCCAGCACGACATAACAAAAGGTTAACGACACAATGGGGCAGCATGGTTAAAGCGGCGTAAACTTGGACCCACGGCCATCGCCAACAGACAAAGAAAAACCCCCGCCAGGGGCAGGGGTTTCATTGCGTTCAATCGATGTGGTGTCAGCTGTAGGCGCGTTCTCCATGACTGGTCAGGTCGAGGCCTTCGCGCTCGTCCTGGTCGCTGACGCGCAAGCCCACCGTCACCTTGCAAATCATCAAGGCGATGAAGCTCACGACGCCTGAAAGCACGATGGCGGTGAGCACGCTCATGAGTTGGGCGGTCATCTGGGTGTTGAGCGAATACTCCGCCACCTTTGATGATATATCGGTTGCCAGGTAGTCGACGACACCCTGACCACCGAGCAGCGCCGGATTGACGAACACGCCGGTCAACAGTGCGCCAAGAATGCCACCGATGCCATGGACACCAAATACATCGAGTGCATCGTCATAGCCGAATTTGGCCTTGAGCCAGACCACCGCGAAAAGGCAGACAAAGCCCGCCGCTGCGCCGATGATGATGGCGGCCATGGGTCCTACCCAGCCGCAGGCGGGCGTGATGGCCACGAGGCCTGCCACCATGCCTGAGGCCGCACCCAGAAGGCTCGCGTGCCCCCTGGTGAACCACTCGCCGAATGACCACGCCAGTGTTGCCGCCGCAGCGCCCAGGATTGAGTTCAGAACAACAAGTGCCGTCAGGCCGTTTGACTCAAGATTGGACCCGGCGTTGAAGCCGAACCAGCCGAACATGAGAAGCCCGGTACCCAGCATGACAACTGTCAGGTTGTGCGGTGCCATGTTCTCCTTGCCGTGTCCCAGACGCTTGCCGAGCATGATGGCACACACGAGACCTGCCACACCGGCATTGATGTGCACGACTGAGCCCCC
This sequence comes from Hyphomicrobiales bacterium, assembly GCA_031431295.1. Lineage (GTDB taxonomy): Bacteria > Pseudomonadota > Alphaproteobacteria > Rhizobiales > Aestuariivirgaceae > Aestuariivirga. The sequence goes on from JANPDD010000086.1 coordinate 4,407, forward strand.
TGCAAAGTCAATGGCTCCCCAGTTGTAAAGCCAGCCATTGGCTGTACTGACGGCACTGGCATAGTCACCAAGTACTGCGGCTTTGGCTGCTTCATCCGTTGCAAGAGCGAGCTTCGACAGGAAGTCACTGGCTGCGGCCTCACCCACGGCGGCTTTCACCGCCTCGATATTGTCAGGCGACAAGGTGTAGGCGTCGGGGCCAGCCCACCACCAGACCATGTGGGCCATGGGCAGATAGGAAAAGGTGAACCAGATCACCATGAACAGCAGCACGGCCGAAAACTTCATGCGTTCGGCAAAGGCCCCGACGATCAGGGCCGGTGTAATGGCTGCAAAAGTGAGCTGGAAGATCACATAGGCCATCTCCGGAATATAGGTTTCCTTGGAGAAGGTCGCTGCCATGGAAGAAATGCTGACACCATCCAAAAATGCCTTGTCAAGACTGCCAATGAAGGCGTTGCCGTTGGTGAAGGCCAGCGAATAGCCATAAACGACCCAGAGAATCGCCAACAGGCAAAAAACAACAAGCACCTGCATCAGAACGGACAATATGTTTTTGGAGCGGACAAGACCGCCATAATAGAGGGCAAGGCCGGGCACCGTCATCAGCACCACCATGGTGGTTGCAACGATCACCCAAGTTGTGTCGCCCTTGTTGACTGTTGCAGCAGCAAGGGCCTGGCCCATGGGTAAAAATCCGGTGAGCAGTGTTGCAGCGAGGATTGCAAGCCCCGGCTTTCGAATCGTGTCTTTCAAAGACATGCGTAAATTCCTTTCAGGAGAAAAATTCAGAGGGCTGCGCTGCCGGTTTCGCCGGTACGCACGCGGAGGGCCGATTCCAGCGGCAACATGAAGATCTTGCCGTCACCGATCTGGCCCGTTTGGGCGGCTGTCTGGATGGCCTCGACGACCCGGTCGGCAATGGAGTCGTCGACGGCGACCTCGAGTTTCACTTTGGGAACAAAGCTGACCGCGTATTCGGCGCCACGGTAGAATTCCGTGTGTCCGCGTTGACGACCATGTCCCTTCACTTCTGTGACGGTAATGCCCTGGATGCCGAGGGCGCCCAAGGCCTCCCGGACTTCCTCAAGCTTGAATGGTTTGATGATTGCGACGATATATTTCATATGGTGTGAGCCCTTTCCGGGATAGTCCCGCTGTTAGCCGAGAGGATACAAATCAAGACTCATGCCAGTATGCTGAACTCACAACGCCATGAAATCATTGGTGAAAAATTCAACCACGCAACACACCCACCGGAAAACTGAACAAATTATGTGCATATCTGCAATCTTGCCTTATTTTTAGGCACACCCACGCCAGTGACTGACAAGCAAATTTCAGCGCCGCGTTTCGATGTCATCATTGTGGGGGCAGGCCCCAATGGCATGGCCCTGGCGCTTGCCTTGGCCGGGCAGGCAGCCCAACCACAGGCCCGCGTGTTGCTGGTGGATGGCCGCGACCCGCAGAGCTTTGTCCAAAGCGGCCACGACACGCGGGGAACAGCATTGACCCGCGCCACGCAGAACATGTTTCGCGCCCTCGGCGTATGGCATGAACTGAAGGACCATGTGGCGGAAATGCGCGACATCATCGTGAGCGATGGAGCGGGCGCCCATGACCTGCGCCCTGCACTTTTGTCATTCGCCACACCTCAGGGCGTGAAACCCGCAGCCGTGATCGCTGAAAACCGCCATATCGCGGCGGCCCTGGTGGGCAAGGTCATGGACACGCGAGGCATAACCTTGAAAACCGGGGCCGCCGTCACTGCCATAACAACCGGCGGCGGCTTTGCCGCACTGCAATTCGGTGATGGCACCAAACAGAAATCACCCTTGATTGTGGGGGCGGACGGCCGAAACTCGTTCGTGCGCCAGCAATCGGGAATCATGTGCAAGCGCCATGACGACGGGCAGGCAGCTCTGAGCTTTTCTGTACACCATGACCTGCCCCATGACGGGCGTGCCGAAGAGCATTTTTCACCCGATGGTGTTTTTGCGCTCCTTCCTCTGCCAGGACTGCGATCTTCGGTCGTCTGGGGGACAACGGCAGCCGAAGCGGCGCGACTGATGGCTCTGGGCGTTAACGATTTTGAAGACGTGCTCAACGCCCGCGTGGGCCATCATCTCGGTCGCCTGCGGGTTGACGGTGCAAAGCAGTCCTTTCCACTGGTGCGCCAGGTAGCAGACAGTTTCACTGCGCCGCGCACGGCACTCATCGGCGATGCCGCCCATGCCATCCATCCGCTGGCCGGACTTGGGCTCAATCTTGGCTTCAAGGATGCCGCAATTCTCGCCGCTTGCGTGGGCGAGGCCATGCTGCGCGGCGAAGATCATGGCGGCCCTGCCATGCTCGAACGCTACGAACGCTGGCGGCGCTTCGATGTCGCTTCGACCATGGCTGCGATGGAGGGCATGAACAGCTTGTTCGGCAATGATGTGCCAGTGCTGCGCCTGTTGCGGCAGGCTGGGTTGCGCCTCGTCGATGCCGCGCCGACACTCAAACAGAGTTTGATGAATGAGGCATCAGGCCTCACAGGGGCGCTTCCGCCGCTCATGCGGGAAAACTGAACCTACCCCTGTGGACAGTTTTTCCGGCACGGCAGATTGGCGTTGCTCGGCCATCGCACTTCACCCCCGATCTAGTTTCGCGGCGGCAAGCTTGTCTTCGTAGGCCGCGAAGATCGCGGCGCCCTCAATCAACAACTGGTGAAGATAGCGCCAGGTAAAGATGCCTGTGGTGTGACCATCATCGAAAATCAGCCGTACGGCATAGTTGCCGACCGGTTCCGCGCGTTTGATGCGCACATGGCGTTTGCCCCAGACCAGTTGTTCCTGACCGGGGCCGTGACCCTTCACTTCGGCACTCGGGCTTTCCACACGCAGAAGCTCGGCGGCGATGTTTCCTGTCTCGCCCGTGTCAAAGGCAATGGCAAGGCTTGTACCCTGCTCCCGGATCCTGATTTCCGTTGGCCAGACATCACTCACGGCTGAGATCGCGCGCCTCCTCGGCAATCATCACGGGAATGCCATCGCGGATCGGATAGGCCAGGCCTGCCGCGCGTGACACGAGTTCTTGCTTTTCAGCGTCATAGGTGAGGCGGGTCTTGGTCAACGGACAGACCAGCATTTCGAGAAGCCGCGGATCGGCACGCACCGGAGTTGAAACAGCACTCATTGCAGCCGCGTCCCATTGGTACCGCCGGACAAGGCCAGTTCCGTCAGTGCAATCAGCATGTCGGCGCGGGCGCGGATGTCGCTGGCTTCAAGCAGGGCCTGCTTCTCGGGTGCGGGATAGGGCGCAAGCTGGGACAGGGTGTTGACCAGAAGTTCGGTCGGCACCTGTTCCACCTCTTCCCAATTGGCGCTCATGCTGTTGGCCTCGAGATACTGGCGGAAGGCCCTGATGACAGCCCCGCGGTCAACGCTGCGGGCGCTTCCTTCGCCAACCAGGTCGGCGGCAAAGCCCGAATAGTCAGCTTCGATCTGGCGAAACGGGGTTTCAGCTTCGCGCTCGCGGGTGACCACAAAACGGCATACGCCGGTGAGAGAGATGAGCAATCGGTCATCATCTGATTCGGCGTATGAGGTGATGCGCCCGAGGCAGCCTATTCTGGCAAGCCTGGGCGTGTCGCCCTGGTCGTCTCGCGCGGGCTGAATCATGCCGATGAGGCGGTTCCCGCGCATGGCGTGTTCCACCAGTGCCACGTAGCGCGGCTCAAAAATATTCAGCGGCAAATCAGTGCGCGGCAGGAGCAAGGCGCCCGCCAGCGGAAATACGGGAACCACAGCGGGGAGTTCACCGAGCGATGTGTAGTGTTTCATGACCCGGGTTCCTTACTCACGCAAACAGGACCGATGACAGCTTGCGGCGTCCCTGCAGAGTGGCTTCGTCCTTGGGTCCCCAAGCCTCGAAGAATTGCACAAGTTGTTTTCGTGCCGCCTCGTCGTTCCACAATCTCTCCTTCCTGATGATGTAGAGCAAATGATCGGTGGCCTCCGTCCGCTTGCCAGCACCATTGAGCAGGACCGCAAGGGCGAGGCGTTTTTCATGGTTGCCAGGGTTGGCGGCAAGGGCCGCCTCCAGACCCGCCATGCCGCTGGTATCCACGGGATTGAGCCGAAGATCGAGGGCCGCTTTGGCACTCACAATCAGGGGGTCGTTTGTCTTGTCGGCGGGAACACTTGCCAGGGCGGCCTGGGCTGCCTCCACCTGGTCCAGCGCCAGCGCTGCCTGCACCTGAATGGCATAGGCCTCGGCCTGGGACACATCAGCCTGCAAAATCTGGCCTGTGATATCCAGCGCCGCATCGAAATCCTGTTTGGCAACAGCATCACGCGCCATGGCAAGGGCGGTGGCAATCTGTTCGGCCATGCCACCCATCTTGCCAAGACGGCCAATAAACTGGCGGACCTGTGATTCAGGCAAGGCACCCATGAAGCCATCGACCGGCCTGCCATCAACAAAGGCAAAGACGGCGGGGATGGATTGGACACGCAACTGCCCGGCATAGGCCGGGTTCTCATCGATGTTCACCTTGACGAGGCGCACCTTGCCGTTCTGCTCACGCACCACTTTTTCGATGAGGGGGCCAAGCTGCTTGCAGGGTCCGCACCAGGGCGCCCAGAAATCAACCAGCACGGGGACCTCTTTCGAGGCGTTCATGACATCCTCGACGAAGGAGGCGTCAGTTGTGTCCTTGACGACTGGCACAGCGGCACCTTTCTGGGCGGCATCGAGAATCATGGTCATGGTGTCGACAATCCTGGGAGTCCTTCAGTTTGATATTCGCATATTTGGGGGTTTTGCCGTCCTACGGCAAGAGTTCACTCATGTGCTCACTCATGGGTCACCCAGGGGTTCACTCAGTGGTTCGCTCAGGGCGATGGTACGGGGCTCATGGCCGCAGGAGCGGATGAAGATGAGCAGGTCCCCGGACGTGATGGTCGTCGAGGCGTTATTCTTCAGGGGATGAAAATTAAGAAGGTCCTGGGCCATCATGTGCTGCTCCAGAACCACATGGGTGCGTGGAGGAGAGTCATTGATGAGCCCAAAAGGCGTCACTGAACCCGGCTCCACGCCCAAGACTTCCATCAACAGTTCCGGTTTTGCGAATGTCAGGCGCCTCGAGCCAATTTTTGCCGGTGCTGCCTTGAGGTTGATGATTGCGTCCTGCAGCGCCACGATCAGCCACAACGCGCCCTTCTCGTCCTTGCAGAACAGGTTCTTGCAGTGACCGCCGGGGATGTTGCCGTGGACCTGCTTTGCCTCTTCAACAGTGAAAACGGGGACATGGTCATGGGTTTTGGTGGAAATGCCCAGAATGTCGAAGCGGGCGAAGAGGTCCTGGCGGGTTGCCGGCATAAACAGGCTCCGGAAAAGTGATGCTGACGTCGCTATTGCATTTGCAAATGGCTTAGGCAATAAGTCGCCCCGCCGGAGGCCCAACACCGTCGCCTCCGGTCGCTAAGCGGGCGTAGCTCAGGGGTAGAGCATAACCTTGCCAAGGTTAGGGTCGGGCGTTCGATTCGCCTCGCCCGCTCCATTTTCCCTTCGATATTTTTCTCAGGGCATAGGGGTTTAGTGCCTGAAGTGGCGCTGGCCGGTGAAAATCATGGCCAGCCCCCGGTCGTCAGCGGCCTTGATCACTTCGTCGTCCTTGAGGGAGCCACCCGGCTGTATCACGGCCGTTGCACCTGCATCGGCGGCGGCGTGGATGCCGTCGGCAAACGGGAAAAACGCATCAGAAGCCAAAACGGCGCCTTCAGCCAAGGGTCGCACTTTACCCAGCTCACGCGCCGCGTCGCCCGACTTGCTGACAGCGATGCGGGTTGAATCAATGCGAGACATTTGGCCCGCACCGATCCCCACGGTTGCTCCATCCTTGGCAAAGACGATGGCATTGGACTTCACATGCTTTGCCACGAGCCAGGCAAACCGCAAGTCTGCCATCTGCCGGGTGGTTGGTGCGCGGCGTGTCACCACCTTGTCCGAAATGTTCGCCAAGCCTTCGTTGTCCCGCGACTGTACCAGCAAGCCTCCCGCGATGGTTTTGGCAAGGCGTGAAGGAACGCCTGCGTCCGGCAGGCGCGGCAAGAGCAGAAGCCGCAGGTTTTTTCTCCCGGCCAGGATTTTCAGCGCCTCGTCATCCGCGCCGGGCGCCAGAATGACTTCAGTGAAGATCCTGCCAACTGCACTTGCCGTTTCGCCATCAAGGTTTTGATTGAAGGCGATGATGCCGCCAAAGGCACTCACGGAATCGCAGGCCAAGGCCTTGGCGTAGGCTTCCGGCAATGTGGCGGCAACCGCAACGCCGCAAGGGTTGGCATGCTTGACGATGACACAGGCGGCGGGGCCCGCTGAAAATTCGGCCACACACTCCAGTGCCGCATCCGCGTCATTGATATTGTTGTATGAGAGCTCCTTGCCTTGCACCTGCCTTGCATCGAGAAGGCCCAATCTCCCGTCCACCACGCGGTAGAGCGCTGCCTTCTGATGTGGGTTTTCGCCGTAGCGCAGGCTCTGGGTTCGTTCTCCCGACAAAAGAATGCGCGCGGGCAAGGTTTCCCCCGCCTGCACCTGAAACCAGCCGGCGATTGCCGCGTCATAGGCGGCGGTTTGGGCAAAGGCCTTGGCCGCGAGTTCGCGGCGGAGGGCCAGTGTGGTGGCACCGCCATGGCGTGTGATTTCGCCGGTGAGACGGACATAATCAGCAGGGTCCGCCACCACCGCAACGCCTGCATGATTTTTTGCAGCGGCCCTGATCATGGCCGGACCGCCCACATCAATTTTCTCAATTGTTTCCCCGGTGCCGGCACCGCGCGCCACAGTGGCTTCAAAGGGATAAAGGTTCACCACCAGCAAATCGATATCGGCAATGGCGTGGTCGGCTTGGGCCTTCTCGTGATTGGCATCGCCGCGAATGGCCAAAAGCCCCCCGTGCACCTTGGGATGCAGGGTTTTGACGCGACCATCCATGATTTCCGGAAAGCCCGTGATCTCAGATACATCGCGGACCGAATGTCCGGCCTCACGCAGAGCTGCGGCAGTCCCGCCCGTGGAAATGAGTTCGATGCCATGGTGCGTCAATACCGCAGCAAGCTCAAGCAAGCCCGTCTTGTCGGAAACCGACAAGAGCGCACGGGCAATGGGGCGAAGGTCTGCTTCTGGTGTGGACTGGGTCATGACCGGGTATTAGCCAAAGGACGGCGGACATCAAACGGCGATTTGTTGGCGCAGGCTACAGGAGCAGTGCTGCGGCACTGTTTCCGGCACTTTGCTTGCGGGCCGGTTGGTGCTGCCGCTTGAGGGCAAAGTTCAGCAGTCCCCGAGTGGCATTATGTGCGGAAATGCGGAGTGTCCCACCGTCGTGTTCGACCGAACCACCGCGTACCACCAATTGCCATGTGCATGACTTGCCAAGCGTGAGCAGCGCGCCATTGCGGTTGTGGGTGGTGGACAGGCGGGCGTGGCTGGCCACGTGCAAAAGGACACATGCGCCATCTGAGTCCACGTCGTGAGCAGTCTCGAAGCGGATGTCACTGCCGTCCCCAGAAACAAAGATGGATGTGCTGGGTTTTTCCTGCCCTTGTGGATCACGGGAAATTTCAAGAAGGCTTCCACCCTGGGCACAAATCAGTGAAGCATCAGTTGTTCCACCACGCCCAGCGCAAAGTCGCGCTTCAAGCCACAGCACGGGCCTCCCATCCTGCAGCAATTCGGCCTGGAAGGGGCTACTCAAGGCTGACTCACCAAATGCAACAACGAGAGCGGTTTTGCCACCCACGAGCCGCGCATGGCCGGATTCACGCGCAATGGCGCTCGCGTGCGGAAGAGGTGACAGTCTTGGCAACCGCGCTTCGGTCGGCATGAATGCCAGGCTCCCGTCGCTGCGCAACAGAATGGAATGGCGCTGCGTAAGGCTTGCAATCCGCTGCTCCAGACCTGTTGCAAGCGGATCACCCGCCCGGCGCAGTCCATCAGCCAGAATTTCCAGGATCGCAAGCATGGCCAGTGCTGTATTGATCGAACCATTGGCGGAACTGGCATGGTCAAGGCAGGCGCTCAACTCGGCCAGTAGTTTTTCGCGATCCGGCCCGATGCGCCCGGTGGCCAGGTGGGCCGCAAGCAGAGCCGCCGCCCGCAGGAATGCCGCATGGCCGGTGGCCGGTCTGCATTTTTGAACTTGCCTCTGGGCCATCAGAATTGCCGTCTGGGCCACAGCGACGGCGGCAGGGCTGCGGGCCAAGGCAATGGCGGGGGCGTCAATGGCAAGGTTGAGGAGTGCGGAACAGAGGTCCTCAACCTTCCAATAGCGGGGTCGGGTTGCGGCCCAGGCGGTAATGAGGCGCAGGGCGAACAGATGATGGAGGGTGGTTGAACTGGCGCGAAAGCTCGCCAGCCAATCGAGGCGCAAGAGCTCCCTGCGCCAGGCCGCACTTGCTCCCGAGTCCAGAAAGACCTGGTCGGGCAGTGCCATCACCGTCTCTCCCGCAAAAGTGAAGCTGCCGCCATACATCGTGGCTGCCATTGCCGATTCAAAGGGCGCTGCGCCAGGCAAGGCGTCCGCGTGAGGGCGTTCAAGGATGATGCCCTGAAGCTTGATAGCTGGCACATTGAAATGTGGTGCTGCAGGCAAGGCTTGCCCAATAGAGCCTGCGGCCCGTGGGAACAGGGCGCAGACGGGAGCAAGCACCGTCCTGAGCAGCGATGTGGCGCGGTCAGTCATGGCAGGGTTCGGGTTTGGTTTTGGAACCTGCCGAGCTTCAACCTGCTATGGTTAATGAAGTCCTAACGTGGGAGGTCCTTGGGACAACTTATCCCCAGGGTCCAGGGCTGCCAGGGGGTTCGTTCCAAGGGCCGGGAAATCGGCTCTCTTCCGCGCCATCCGGCGTGTGCCCCATTCCAGCAGCAAGTGCCTGCAGGGCTGCGACCCGGCGCTCCGTTGGTGGGTGGGTGGAAAACAGGGAACCTACTCCCAGTCCTGACAGCGGGTTGATGATGAACAGATGGGCGATGGCGGGATTGGCATCCGCCGCATGGTTTTGATGCCGCTGGGCGGTGGCCGAAATGCGCTGCAGGGCAGACGCCAGCGCCAACGGCTTTCCGGAAATTTCAGCGCCACGGCGGTCTGCCGCATATTCCCTTGTGCGGCTGATCGCCATCTGCACGATCATGGCGGCAAGTGGTGCCACGAAAATCAGCAACAACTGGCCGATCATGCCACCTGGGGCGTTGCGGTCACGACCGCCAAAGAGAAAACCAAAATTCGCCAGCATGGCAATGGCGCCCGAAATTGTGGCGGTGAAGGCCATAACAAGTGTATCCCGGTTCTTCACATGGGCCAATTCATGGGCCATGACACCCTCGATCTCTGAAGCCGTGAGACTGCGCAGAAGACCGGTGGTTGCGGCAACTGCAGCGTTCTCTGGGTTGCGGCCCGTGGCAAAAGCATTGGGTTGCGGACTGTCAATGATATAGATTTTCGGCACAGGAAGTGCAGCAGCATGGGCCAGGCGCTCCACCATTTTGCGAAACTCCGGCGCATCATCTTCATCGATCGGCCGTGCACCCGCCATGCGGAGCACCATCCTGTCGGCGTTCCAATAGGCGTAGAAATTGGTGGCAACGGCAAACACCAAGGCCATGGTCATGCCTGTCTGCCCGCCCATCAAAAACCCGATGGCCAGAAAAAGAGCCGTCATGCCGGCCATGAGCACACCGGTCTTGAAATAGTTCATGGCACGGACCTTGATCGCGGTTTAAGACGTGGAAAGCAGATGGCGATGGCATGGGCGGATTGCAAGAATGAGTGAACAGGAACCCAAGGCAGCCGCAGCGCGCGCCCTTGCAGAAGCAGAGGAACGCCGGAAGCTTAAGAAAATTTCATCTTTGCCGCCCGAGCAAGGTGGCCCCAAGGGGGCCGAACCCACACGCTATGGCGACTGGGAGCGCAAGGGCATCGCCTCAGATTTCTGACCCCGGAAAGCCAAGCATTCTGCGGATGTCTTGTGCGGTAGTGCCCTCGCGGCGCAGGCCATCCAGACTCGTGTCGGCCTTTGATTTGGAGAGTTTGCGGCCCGTGTCGTGGCGGATCAGCGCGTGGTGATGGTAGCGGGGCACCGGCAAGCCGAGCAAAACCTGCAACAGCCGGTGAATGGCGGTGGCGTGGAGGAGGTCTTCGCCGCGCACAATGTCGGTAACGCCCTGTTCGGCATCATCAACGACAACGGATAGATGATAGCTTGTGCCAATCTGCTTTCTGGCGATGACCACATCGCCCCAGACGCGGGCGTCTGCAGCAACCCTCTCATCCTTTTCAAGCCAGGTGATGGACCCGCCGCGCATCTGTGCAAGGCTCGTGGCCTTGGCCAAGTCCAGACGCAGGCAGGCGTTCCTGTCGAAAACCCGGGCTTTGCTGCGACAGGTTCCGGGATACAACAATTGGCCTTCGGGGTCGTGGGCCGTTGATTTGATTGCGGACAATTGTTTGCGGGTGCAGGTGCAAACGTAGAGCAAGCCCCTGTCCATGAGCCTCGCTATCGCTGTACGGTAGGCGGGAAGACGCTCGTTTTGATAGAGCACCGGCTCTTCGAATGTGATGCCAAGCCAGCGGAGATCGGCAAGGGCCGCAGCGCAATTCTCCCGGGTGCAGCGCAGATGATCGATGTCTTCCATGCGCAGAAGAAGGCGGCCGCCAGCCTCAGTTGCCATTTTCTGGTTCAACAGCGCGGAATAGGCATGGCCGAGATGCAATTTGCCATTGGGGCTGGGCGCAAAGCGGAACACGGGCCGGGTCATGATGGCTTCTTGCGAAGTGGCGCTCCTTTCGTCAAACATTTCCGGTGATGAAGCATTTGCGGACGCCACTGAACCAGGAACGGCTTGAACAGGGTGTTGCAACCCTTTGCGCCATTGAACCGCGGTTCAATAGCGTCATTGCAGCCCATGGGCTGCCGTCACTCCGACCCCTGCAGGAGGGCCTCTCTGGCCTGCTCCTCACGGTGACCGAGCAATTTCTGTCGCTCAAGGCGGCTGCGGTCATCTGGCGGCGGCTTGAAGCAAGATTGCAACCGCTCACGCCGCAACGTGTTCTCGACTGCGCCCACAGTGAATTGCTGGGGCTTGGACTATCGGGCGCCAAGGCACGGAGCTTCCATGGCATCGCGTCCGCAATCCTGGACGGCGGATTTCATCCCGAAAGCCTGGCTGAACTTGATGATGATGAGGCGCGTCTGCAGCTTCTCGCATTGCCGGGTGTCGGACCGTGGACAGCGGATATCTATCTTCTGGGAGCACTGCAGCGACCCGATATCTGGCCGTGGGGTGATCTTGCCCTGCAGCAAGCCGCGCAGAGCCTGTTTTCCATCCCTGTGCGGCCAGGCAAGCCGGGCATGATTTTGCTTGCTGAAGCGTTCAGGCCGTGGCGGGCCGTGGCAGCCAGGCTGCTGTGGAGCCACTACCGGGGCCTCAAGGGCATGAAGCAGGCACAATAGGCACCCCCTTCACAGCAGCGTCATACGCGATATAGTAGAAGCTGCTGATTTCATTGCAGTGGAGTGAGACGTGTATCACGCGCCAATCGCGCCGGAAGCCTGCCCTGCCCTGGTTCTCAATGCCGATTACCGGCCGTTGAGCTACTATCCCCTGTCGCTGTGGAGCTGGCAGGATGCACTGAAGGCCGTGTTCATGGACCGCGTCAATATTGTTTCCGAGTATGACCGTGTGGTGCGCAGCCCCTCCATTGAATTCAAGCTGCCGTCAGTCGTTTCGCTCAAAACCTATGTCAGGCCATCGCGCTCACCGGCGTTTACGCGTTTCAATGTGTTCCTGCGCGATCGCTTTGAATGCCAGTACTGCGGATCGTCGGACGACCTGACATTCGACCATGTGGTTCCGCGCTCGAAGGGTGGCCAGACGACATGGGACAATGTGGTGGCGGCCTGTGCCGGCTGCAATCTCGCCAAGGGCGGTCTTCTGCCGCGCGAGGCCCGTATGTTTCCCGCCCACAAACCGCGCTGTCCCAGCGTCAACGACCTGCACTCCAATGGGCGCCTGTTTCCGCCCAACTACTTGCATGAGAGCTGGCTCGACTATCTCTATTGGGATACCGAACTCGATCCGTGATTGCGTGCAGCAGAGAGTACCACTACTGCCAGTGCTGCGGAAATTACGGCATTCCATCCGGCAAGCGACAGGCCAAATATCCGGATCGCTGCTTCGTTGCACATGACGCCGGGATTGGAAAGATCCGGCAAACCATCACCAAGGCCAGCAGCATCACCCGAACATGACGTGGGACCTTGCCACCAGGCCCACTCCACGCCCGCATGGTAAACACCAAAGGCGGCACTCGCGAGCCAGAGCAGGGCCATGACCACGAGCGCCCATTTGATCCAGCTCGGGTTCCATGCTGCGATTACCAGCGCCAGGGGAACGCCGATGTAGTAAGCCCAGCGCTGCAGCAGGCAAAGCTCACAGGGCAGAATGCCTGCGAACTCAAAAATCCAGGCGCCAACGATTGTGGCGGCGGCAACCGCTCCGACCAGCAGGCTGGCGTTGCGGGGTGTGGAAAGCTTCAGCATGTGACAGGACCAGTGTTGGCAAAATATCTGATGATAAAATAGAAAACAATGAGCGCTCCCGCCGCGAGGCCCGCAATCAGGCCAAGGCGCCTTTCGATGAAGGACTTGATGGGTTCACCATAACGCTGGAGGGCCCAGGCCAAGGCAAAGAACCGCGCACCCCTGGCAATAATGCACGAGGCAACGAAGAACACGAAACTCACCTGTGCCACCCCTGCCAGGATCGTGACGACCTTGATGGGGGGAAGATGGGCGAGCCCCGACGTAACCAAGAGAATCAACAACGTGTCTTCGCTCGTGCAGGCCCTTAAGCTCTCAAAACTCTCCAGCTTGCCATAGAATTGCAGGATGGTCTTGCCCATTGTCTCATAGGCGAAAAAGCCCAGAAGATAGCCAGCCATGCCGCCAAGGGTTGAAGCAAGAGTTGCCACCAGGGCATAGCGATAGGCACGCTGTGGCCGCGCCAGCGCCATGGGCAGGAACAGAACATCGGCAGGCACCAGAAAGACCGAGCTTTCAATGAAGGCAATGACGGCCAACCACATCTCCGCCGTTTTCCGGGCGGCCAGTGACAGGGTCCAGTCATAGAGGGTGCGCAGCATTGGAAATCAGTCGTCGTGGCCTGGTCTTGTGCGGCGGTTGGTCTTGATATTTGAGCGCCTGGACTTGGCATCGAGACGGCGCTCATTAGAGGCTTTCGTTGGCCTGGTGGCAAGGCGTTTCTTGGGGCGTACGGCGGCCTTGCGCAGGAGCTGAACGAGTTTGCGCACGGCGTCCGCACGGTTGCGCTCCTGCGAGCGATGGGCTTGCGAGGTGATCACCAGATCTCCCGACTGCGCGAGCTGGCGACCCGCCAATTGGCGGAGCCTCTGTCTTACCTCTTGCGGGAGTGCCGCAGCATCGATGTTGAAACGCAGTTCGACGGCAGTTGCGACCTTGTTGACATTCTGACCGCCTGGCCCGGAGGCGCGCACAAAACTTTCATGGATGTCTGCTGCGTCAATCATGAGCGAAGCTGTCACCGGTATGAAGTTGCTGCCATTCATTGGGGCGGCGATACAACATTTTTGCCACGAAACAAATCGGACGGCGTCAAGACAGGATTGCGACAGCAAGCCTCCGTCCTTTCCGGTTGACGGCGCAAGGCCCGGCGCTCTAGAGGTTGCCCACGAAAAGCCCGTGTGGTGGAATGGTAGACGCGGCGGACTCAAAATCCGTTACCGAGAGGTGTGGGGGTTCAAGTCCCTCCACGGGCACCACGCCAATATCCGATGGTTCGTCCTGCTCTGTTCCGGAGGCAGGGATGCGCGGTCAGGTGTGGCTGGTCCACTCAACGATCCAGGTCGGGGATTCAGGTCGGGAAATTCGCACGTGAAGCTGTTGTTCCGCATTTTCCTGCTCGTGGTTTTTCTGCCGGGGCTGGCGCATGCACAAGACAGGAAGCCTGGGGACGCGAGCGCAATGCCTGTCGTTCAACTGGAACAGCCCGAGAATGATGATGGTGCTGGGGAAAAACCTGCAGCGGTGGAAGCGGGCCAGCAAGGGAAGGCCGCCCAAAAATCCAATGCCAAGCAAAAAAAGCCTGAACCGCACGGTCCGTCAATCCTGATCGAGGCCAAGACTGGTGAAGTGCTGGCACAAGACCGGGCGGGCGAACCCTTTTATCCGGCATCTCTCACGAAGTTGATGACAAGCTATCTGGTTTTCAAGAAGCTCCGCGCCGGTGAAATGAAACCGGATCAGGAGTTGGTCGTATCAGCGCGCGCCCATGCGCAAGAGCCCAGCAAAATTGGCATACCCATTGGAAAAACCGTCACAGTCGATTTCGCGCTGCAGGCCTTGCTCGTCTATTCTGCCAACGACATTGCCTATGTCCTTGCTGAGGGAGCCTCGGGTTCCATCGAAGCCTTCGCCGATGAAATGAATGCCACTGCCAGCCGACTTGGCCTGTCGGCCTCGCATTTCATGAATCCCAATGGCCTGTTTGATGCCCGCCATGTCAGCAGCGCGCGCGACATGGCGGTGCTAGCCGCCATCATCATTGCCGAGTTTCCAGAATACCAGAAATTCTTTTCCCAGCCTTTCCTGGCGGTCGGAAAGAAACGCCTTCCCAACCGCAACATCCTGATCCGCACCATGAAGGATGCTGACGGCATGAAAACTGGCTTCGTGTGCGCCTCCGGGTTCAATCTCGTGGCGACGGCGACACGCAACGGGCGGCGGCTTGTTGCCGTTGTTCTTGGCATGAAGAACAGCTTTGCTCGTGCCGAGGCAGCGAAAGCCTTGCTTACCGCAGGTTTTGACATGCCCGCCGACCCGGCCCGCGCCAAGGTGGCAGATATCGCGAACGTACCCCAGGGTGCCATCGTGCCTGTTGACATGACGGCAGCGGTCTGCCGGCACAAGGCGCCCGTCACCATACAAGATGGCACGGCGCTGGCCGGTTGGGCGGCTTCCTTCGGCACCTATGACTCACCTGAAAAGGCGCAAATGGCGCTGCGCGGCAGGGTCTTGAGCCCGGCGGGGCTTGCGGCTCGCGGCAGCACCGGCGTCATCCGTTTGCCCTCGCAGGCGGGATTTGCCCCCGTCATCTGGGGTCTGGCCCAGGGGCAGAGCGCCAGTCTCTGCTCCATTTACAGACTGGATGGGGCGCACTGCGATGTGCTGCCCGCGAGCATGATGGAACAAATGGCAAGCCAAGCCAAGGCGCGGCAGGCAGCGGCGGAAGCCGAAGCCGCCATCGTGCAAGGTTCGGACGGGGCAAAATCCGCCGGCACCTCGCAAAATTTTTCCAAACGTCGCATCAGCCATTGAAAAAGGCAGGTGACGTGAAAGAGCTCCCCATTCCCGTAGCGGTGCTGACAGGATTCCTGGGGTCAGGGAAAACCACGCTGCTGAACAGCCTTCTCAAAGACCCGTTGCTTGCCGGGGCCTGTGTCATCATCAATGAATTTGGGGACGTCAGCATTGACCACCTTCTGGTGGAACGGTCCGACGAGAATATTGTTGAACTCGCCTCCGGCTGCCTGTGTTGCACCATCAGGGGCGACCTGATCGACACCTTGAATGACCTGCTGCGGCGGCGTGATGCCGGTGACGTCAAGGCCTTTGACCGCATCGTGATCGAAACCACGGGGCTAGCTGATCCGGCACCCATCCTGCATGTGTTGATGGCCGATCCCTATCTCGTCTCCCGCTTAAGGCTTGAAGGCGTCATCACCGTGGTCGACGGGTTCAACGGCATGGCGACGCTCGATGCCCATGGCGAGGCCGTCAAGCAGGTCGCCGTGGCCGACAGGCTGGTTCTCACCAAGCTCGACCTGCTGGTGGGAAAAGAAGGCGAGGACATGCTGTTTGCCATCATCGCGCGCCTGCGCAAGCTCGCACCGGCTGCGCGCATGTTGACCACGCACCGCAATGAAGCAACGGCCGAACGGCTGTTCACCATGGGCTTTTTTGATGCCACGAAGAAATCAACGGATGTGCAAGGATGGTTGTCGCTGGAACAGGTGCAGAAGGCTGAAAAGGCGGCTCATCAACATCAGCACGGAACCGGGCACGAGCACCACCATGATGACAGGTCACGCCATGACGCTCATATCCGGGCTTATTCATTCAGTGATGATCAGGCCATTGATCCTTCCGCACTGGAACTGTTTCTGGAATTGCTGACGGCCTATCACGGACCAAACCTCTTGCGCATGAAGGGTATCGTCAAACTTGCCGATGATCCGGCAAGGCCGGTTGTCATTCATGGCGTCCAGCACATTCTCCATCCTCCCGTCCGGCTCGGTCATTGGCCCGACGGCATCGAAAAGACCCGCCTTGTTTTCATCGTGAAGGATATTGAGAAGTCCTCAATTGAAACGCTGTTCCGGGCCTTCACCGATCCTGTGACTGGCGGGGCCGCCTTCACGGACAAGACCCTGTCATTGTCCTAAGGCGTTCACGCCCGCCTGATCACATAAGAATACCTTGTGTCTGTAACAGTCTGCGCCAGAAGCGTGTGTCCCTGTTCAGCGCAAAAGTGCGGCATGTCGATTGCAGTCATGGGATCACTGGCAATGACCGTCAACAGTGAGCCGGGCACCATGCCGGACAAGCGCTTTCCTGCCTTCAGCACCGGCAGGGGACAGAGCAGGCCTGTCACGTCGAGGACACTTTCAGCCGGGTTGTCAGTCATGGGGCGCTTCTATAGAGGGACTCGCCGGAGAGCAAAATGTTCCTCAATATCAGAGTCGCACGTGCAGGAAAGGCCGAGCAACTGCTGCCCAACCAGCATTGCCGGCACGCGCCAGCATGAGGGTACTGGGCACCATCATCGCGGGCGGACAATCGCAGCGCATGGGCGGCGGCGAAAAGGCATTTGCCGTCCTGCATGGCATAACCATGATCGAACGGGTCATATCGCGCATTGCCTTCCAAGTGGATGATGTGGTGATCAATGCCAACGGCGCCGGAGCCCGGTTTGCGCATCTTGGCCGGACTGTCATTGCCGATGCACTTGATGTGGGAACGCCACTTTCCGGGTTGCACGCTGTGCTCGCACACGCACGGTCGCAAGGTTTTGATGCCGTGCTCACCGTGCCGTCGGACACGCCTTTCCTGCCGCTTGATCTTGTGGCGAGACTGTCAGTAGCGGGTGCTGCAACCGGTGCTGCAGTTGCCATGAGTTGTGACCAGCGTCATCATCTCACGGGACTTTGGTCAACCGCCATGGCCGAAGTTCTGGAACACTTGCTGGCGGCAAAGCGGGTGCGGCGCATGATGGATCTTGGAGACCATTTTGAGATCGCCACTGCCGATTGGGGCGAACTTGCGCCCGATCCGTTTTTTAACGTCAATTCGCCAGACGATCTCAAGGCCGCGGAGGCTTGTCTTGGTCACTGAGATTG
>JANPDD010000087.1:0-2305 GCA_031431295.1 Hyphomicrobiales bacterium
CCTGTTGATGGGAATGTTCAGGCCATCGGGAAAATTTCGTTCAACCATGTAGCGGGGCATGTTCACTCTCCTGTTCGGGTTTCATCCGCCGCGGATGCAAATGAACAGTGTTGGAAAACCGGTTCATGGTCTTGAAATTCCGCCTGAAAAACTCTGAATTCTTCTGAATCCCGGGTATAGTTGGCCAATGCCGCCAAGGAACGACAGGTTCGGACCCTTTGTCTTCGACCAGCAGCGCCGGGTGCTGCTCAAAAACGGCTCTGTGGTGACCATTGGGCACAAGGGCGTGGCATTGCTGGAGGCCTTGCTGGCTGCCGACGGCCGCGCCGTCTCAAAATCACAACTGATTGATGCCGCCTGGCATTCCGACACTATTGAGGAAAGCAATCTTGCCGTTCAAATTGCGGCGTTGCGAAAGGCCTTGGGGACAACCCGCAAGGGCGAGGAGTGGATCACAACGGTCCACCGGGTGGGCTATCAATTTGTCGATCCTGACAAGGCTGGTGCTGATATGGCAGGCGATGATGCCAACCTGTCCAAATCCGCAAGTCCCGCTGACAAACCTTCCATTGCCGTGCTTCCTTTCCTCAATATGAGCAGTGATCCCGAGCAGAATTACTTCAGCGATGGCGTGACCAGCGATATTATCACCGAATTGTCGCGTTGGCGTCTGTTGTCAGTGCTCTCGCGGGCCGCCACATTTCGCTATCGCGGAGGCACAACAGACATCAGGCAGATCGCGCTTGAATTGAAGGTTCGTTATGTTCTTGAAGGCAGTATCAGGCGCTTCAGTGAACGGTTGCGCATCACCGTGCAGCTCATT
Source organism: Hyphomicrobiales bacterium (assembly GCA_031431295.1). Lineage (GTDB taxonomy): Bacteria > Pseudomonadota > Alphaproteobacteria > Rhizobiales > Aestuariivirgaceae > Aestuariivirga. The sequence continues at coordinate 824 of JANPDD010000087.1, forward strand.
GACGCCGAATCCGGCAATCAGGTTTGGGCCGAAAAATTTGACCGGGAACTTTCCGAAATCTTCCTGGTTCAGGACCAGGTTGTCAGAACCATTGTGAGCACCTTGGTGGGCCGCGTCATGGTGGCGGATGTCGAACGAGCCAACCGAAAACCACCAAACAGCCTTGCCGCCTATGAATGCGTGTTAAAAGGCAATGCCCTGCCCTGGGGCGACCCAAAAGGTGCAGCCGAAGCTACACGGCTCTTTGCCAAGGCCATCGAGATCGATCCCAACTACGGATTGGCGCACGCATTGCTGGCGTTCATGTATCTGGCAGCTTGGAAAAACGACACGGGAGAGTCCAACGAGATGCTGGATGAGGCCTGCGAACTGGCCAAGCGGGCGACAGCGCTTGACAGCATCGAGGGCACCTGTTTTTCAGTCCTGGCACTGGGTTGCCTTTCAAGGCGTGCTTTCGAATCCGCTCTGCAACACATGCACCATGCGATTGAACTGAATCCCAACAACCAGTGGAATGCTGCGGATATGGGGATCATCCAATTCTATCTTGGCCATGCCGACGCTGCACTTGAATTCTTCAGGCAAGCGAAAGAGATTGATCCCTATTTCGCACCACCCTGGTATTTTTTGAATGTGGGATTGGCCCACATGATGAAAGGCCAGTTTGCCGAGGCGCTGGCCACATTTGAGCTTTTTTCAGTTCGTAGTTTCATGGTTTCTGCCCTCATGGCCGGTTGCCATGCTCGTCTGTCCAATCCATCAGGCGCGGCTTTCTGCGTGCGGCAATGCCTTGATTTGCGTCCCGGTTTCACAATCCGCCACTACATGTCGAAAGAACCCTTCAAGATTGCGGCAGATCGTGTGACCATGACAGAAACCTTGCGGATTGCCGGGCTGCCAGAGTAAAGTCAGTGCTGAATTTCGAAAGGGCTGGTCGCAAGACTGGCCTTTTCAGTTGGCGTGTGTGATGCTCGCGCTTCAATCATCACCCGGAGTGCGCCTATGTCCCTTTCCATGTATGATTTGTCCGTGCCCACCTATCAGCGCATGCTGAACCAACTTTCAGGCGTGCTCGACAAGGCGGTTGCCCATGCGGCGGTGAACAAGGCGGACGCATCCGAACTCCTCTCCTTGCGGCTGCATCCCTCCATGTGGAACCTTGCCGAACAGGTGCGTGCGGCGTGCAATTTCCCGGTGCGTTCCTGCGTGCGGCTTGGTGGGGCCGCCATGCCGCAGTTTGAAGGCAAGGACGACTGTTTCGAAGCCCTCAAACAGCGCATCGCCTTCACGCTGAAATTCATCGGAAGTGTGCCCGCCTCCGCCTTTGCCGGCAGTGAGCAGAAGGAAATTGTATTTCCGACTGGTGACACGCAACGCAAGATGAGCGGGCAGCAATATCTATTCAACTTCGCCTTGCCCAATTTCTATTTTCACCTGACAGCGGCCTATTCCATCCTGCGCCAACACGGCGTGCCGCTGGAG
>JANPDD010000088.1:0-22957 GCA_031431295.1 Hyphomicrobiales bacterium
AGGGAAAAGATCAAACACCAGACACTCAAAACCAGACGCTTGCATCATCGCAGGCAAGCCGCCTAAAATGAAAGCCCAAGATGCGCCAGATCCTCCATTCAATCAGGCCGCACAAAGTCCATATTTATCTGACGACGGACAGAAAGGTTATGAGAACTTCTATGCGCCAAGAAGTGAATACCTTTTCAAACAACTTCAGCCTGTCCTTGAAGATCTGCTTTATTTGGGTAGTTCGTACGAGGAAGCATTTGATCGATGGGAAATGCTCTTAGCATTGACATATGCAGATGTTGAGCATCGGCGCACAGTGCTTGAGACTGGAAAAAATTCTGACGATGTACGGATCTGGGGTCCTGTTGGACGCTTTGGGTGGAAATCGTCGCGACCACGTGACGGAAGTAGCCCATTTGTGAGAATGCTTACTGAAGCCAATAGACTGAAAGATAGATGGCCACCAATCGCCGCCGGACTGTTTGACGGCTCCTACCAGCGGTTTCACTACATCGCGAGTCGTTTTAAAGCGGATATTATTGACCAACTGAAATGGTGGTAAAGAATCTAGGGATGGCGCAGCTTTAGAGATTCGAATCCCTCACGCCGCCGCCCTCTTGAACCTGATCCCTCCCGTTTTCCGTGACTTTGGGGCAGGGCGCACGATGATTTCCACATCGCGCCCCAATCCGGTCAGCATCAGCATCAGCCGTTCAACCGAAAATCCCTTGAAGCGCCCGCGCAGCAGGTTCGACAGATCGGGTTGCGCCGTGCCCGTCAGTGCCGCCACCTTGCTTTGTGTCAGTTTGCGCCGCTTCATCACATCGCTGATCTCGGAAACAATCTGCGCCTTGAGCAGCAGTTCCTCTGCATTGGGCAAGCCCAGGTCAGCGAAGATGTTGCCGCTGCTCACTTCAAATTTCGGCAATTTGGCCATGTCATTTTTCTCCTTCCACAAAGTGGCGATGCAGAGCCTCCGCATCCCCCAGGCGTGATTCAATCAGTTTCAATTCGTGCTTCGGCGTCGCGATCCTCGATTTTGATTTCTTCTGGAAGACATGCAACACATAGATGGCCGTTGAAAACCGGACTGTGTAGACGGCGCGGTAGGTGTCACCGTCATGGTCCTCAATGACTTCCAGAATGCCGCGCCCACCGAAACCCTTGAGCGCCTTGACGTACTCCGCCTCCTTGCCGATCTGCGCCAGATACAAAGCATTGCCTACTCCATTCCTGACCGGGGCAGGCATGGCAGACAGCTCCCTCTTGCTTGATCCGACGAAGATGCACTGCTTCGGCACTTTCATGGCCTGATATTATAGTGAAATAACTATAAGTCAATGACGAGGCAAAAAGCGAAGGATTTGTTTCCTATCGCCATACTTCCGTCACATTATAGGAATACAAGCCTTTCCGATGGTCAAGGAATGGAGAGGATCAGTGGTGCACGCTTATCTTCACTGCCATGATCATGTGCAGCGCCCGCGTAAGGTGGCCCAAGCAGCCATCTTCCCCGGGAGCCGGAAGCGAGCCCCCGGGGTAATACGGCCCCGGCGCGGTCTACCGCAGATCATCCACAAGAGGCGGACTGGTGGAAACACCCTGGAGTGCCGCCGCCCGTGGCGCTGTGAGAGCGAGCTTTGCGGGCCAAAAACGCTGCGTTCCTGTCAAAGGCCCCAGGCCAGAACCCGGACATACCACCACTTCTCTGTTGCAACAGGCCTGGAGCCGGAGCGGAACATTCCTCTCCAACTTTTTTCAGGGTGCCCACCATGATGTGAAATCTCACTGCCCCCTCACCCGGCCCCCGATCAAGTCGAGGGCCACCCTCTCCCCCGTGGGGCGAGGGCAAAAGTCTTCGCCCTCTCCCGTGCACGCATGGGAGAGGGTCCGCGAAGCGGGGGAGAGGGCGCATTTTTGCTCATCACAGCCAATACTTTGCCGCGTAGGTCAGCGTCATCACGGTGCCCATGGCAATGACGAAGCGGCGGATCCAGATAACCGGCACAACCGACAGCAGTTTTCCTCCCGTCAGTCCGCCTGCGACGGCGCCCACCAGCATGACCAGGGTTTGCGGCCAGGCGATGACGCCCTGCACCACAAAGAACACGATGGCCGCCCAGTTCGCCGCCGCGCCCAGAAGATTCTTCACCGCATTGGCGCGCCTGACGGCCCAATCGCTGGTCATGCTGAAGAGCGCCATGAGCACAACGCCCATGCCTGCGCCGAAATATCCGCCATAAATGGTCGTCGGGATGAGCACCGCTTGCCGCAGCGCCGGCCTGTCATGACTGCCCGCCGTGTCAGCCTGTTGCAACCAGGATTGAATGGTTTTCGAAAACGCGAAGATGAGCGTGGCCCCGCCGATGAGGGCCGGCACAAGGGCCGTGAAAATCTTCTCCGGTGTCACGATGAGCAGAACCGCACCGGCACCCCCGCCCACCGCCGCGATGACGATGTGAAGCCAGAGTGCGCCGTCGAAGCGTGGCAGTTGGGCGCGCTCGGACAGAACGCCGCTGAGGTGCCCCGGCGTCAGTGCGACGGAGCATGATGCGTTGGCCACCACGGGCGGCAGCCCGGCAGCCAGCATCGCCGGAAATGTGAACAGGGTTGCCCCACCCGCCACGGCGTTGATGGCACCGCCCAGAACACCGGCCGCCAGCAGGAGGAGTGCCGTCTGCCATGGCATCATCAAGTCCGTCACCGTGACACCTTTGATTTATTTACGATTCTCGTGCGATGTAGCGCCCAGCCATGGACCACATACAGTCTTATCTTGATTATTTCACAGCAAATCCGACGCTGGCCATCATCATCATTTTTCTGGTTGCCTTTGGCGAGGCGCTGCTGATCATCGGATTGTTCGTGCCTTCGACGGTGGTTCTCGTGGGGGCAGGCACGCTGGTTGGCACGGGGCATCTGCCGTTCTGGCCTGTCATGCTGGCCACCGTCATTGGTGCCGTTGCGGGAGACCAGGTGTCCTATTGGGCAGGCCGGCTGTTCGGCAACCGCCTCAAGCTCCTGTGGCCGCTGAACCGTTATCCAGCACTTGTCGCAAAGGGCGAGGAGTTCGTGCGCAGCCACGGTGGCAAGTCCATTGCCATCGGCCGGTTTGTGCCTGGCGTCAAAGCCGTTGTGCCGGGGATTGTCGGCATGCTGGGCATGAGCCAGCCGTTCTTCGTTTTTGTCAACGTGACCAGCGGAATCCTGTGGGGTGCGGCCCATGTCTATCCCGGCATACTGCTGGGCCAGGGGCTGGCACTTGCCGGTGAATTCAGTGGCCGCCTGACGATCCTGCTTGTCGTGCTCCTGGTTGGCATTGGCGTGATCGGCTGGGCAACCCGGATCATCGCCTCGGGTGTGTTTTCGCCGGTGTTCCGGCAGTTGCTGTTGGCGTTCTCGCATCTGGCCCGCAGGCGGCGCACCCGGCCCTTCCAACGTCTCGGGCGTGCCTTGGCACCTGAAAATCCCCGTGCGGCGCGATTGATGAGCCTTGCGCTGTCAGTGGTCCTTTCCGCGGCTGTTGTTGGCTATCTCCTCTACCGTGTGCTGACGCTGGATGTGGCGTCCAACTTCGACCAGTCCGTCAATGGCCTGTTGCAATCGCTGCGCAACCAGCCGGCGGACAGTGCGATGACGGCAATCACCATGCTGGGCGATTGGCAGGTGCTTTATGTGATGTGCGGGGCAATGGCTGTCTGGCTGCTGTGGCACCGGGCCTGGCGCTCGGCGCTTGCGGTGTTGCTCACGGTCAGTGTTGGACAACTTCTCACCCACGCGCTGCGCATGCTGGTGCAACGCGAGCGGCCGATTGTGCTGGATGGCAATGCCATTGAGAACCTCTACAGTTTCCCCAGTGGCCATACCGCAACCACGACGCTTGTGTTCGGCCTGCTCGCCGTCATTGTCGGTCATTCCATGGGGCGCTGGAGCCGGGCGCTGGTCTTTTCCTGCGCCGTGATGATGATTTGTCTGATGGGCTTTTCACGTCTCTATCTCGGTGTCCATTGGTTGAGCGACGTTCTTGCCGGGGCGGCCTTGTCGGCCGTTTGCCTCGCGGTGTTTGGCGTTGTGCTGGAAGCCTATCCGGCCCGCCGCATCCGGCCCTTGGGCCTGATTGGTGTGGCTCTGGTGGCCTGGTTGGCGGCGGCCTGGGTCGATATTTCGGCGGATTTCGAGACCCGCCTTGCAAGCTATGCGCAGCGGCAGGTGATTGTCACCCACAGTGCCGCCGAATGGGCCGGCAAGGCCTGGGAGTACGAGCCCCGCCGCCGCGTTGATCTTTCCGGCCAATCGGGAGAGTTGTTTGTGGCGCAATGGCTGGGCAGTCTCGCTGATCTCGAACAGCGGGTCAGGGCTGTGGGGTTCAGGATCGAGCCGCCCTGGTCCTGGCAGGCGGCACTGAGCTATTCCGATCCCAAGGCACCGTTCTCGACCGTGCCGCCACGCCCCCTGCTGCATGAGGGCCTGCGCGCCAATTTGACAGCGGTCTCAGATCGCCCGGCAACGCCAAATCTTCGCCTGGTGCTGCGCGCCTTCAAGGGCAGAAGTGAAATTGGCAACGACGGCACCGCCGTGCCGGTCTATCTCATCAGTGTGCTGGAAGAACAGAACGCGCCGCGCTTTTCACTCTACACCATGCCGCGCTCCACGGTACCGCCACCCGCTGATGCCAGGGCGATCATGACAGGGTTTTCGCCATTTGTGCTGCCGGGACCCGCCCATGATGTTGCCCCGGTCCTCATGGCTCAGCCGTAGCGCCAGCCGTTGCATGGCAAAATTGCAACTGGATTTTGCCAGGGGCTTCCGCCATATTCCGCGCTGATCTGAAACCTCCGGAATCCTTTGAATGCGCTTTTTGAAACAGTTCTTCACCTGGTGGAATGGTGCCACATGGAACACCCGTTTCTTTACCTGGCGCAAGGGTGAAATGGTTGGCACGGATGAACTGGGCAACCGCTACTACCGCGCCAAATCGGCGCTGCCACAGTCCATCCCCGAGCGCCGCTGGGTGATGTACGCCAATTATTCCGAAGCCTCACAGGTGCCGCCGGGCTGGCATGGCTGGATTCATCACCGCGTTGCAACGCCGCCCGAGCCGGGCGACTATGCGCCCCGGGAGTGGGAAAAACCCCACCATGAAAACCTGACCGGCACGGTTGGCGCCTATCATCCGCCGGGCTCGATTGCCGTTGGCGGAAAGCCTGTCCACAATGACCCGGACTATCAGGCCTGGCGGCCCGAGTAGCAATGAGTAACAGGAAACACAGCATTGTCCATGAGTTCGACCGCACTTGAGACAGCCGTAGGGGCCGCCGTGGTTGCCCTTGCGGTGGCTTTTTTTGCCTTTGCCTACAAAACCTCAGGGATCGGCAACGGGTCCATGGCAGGCGGCTACATACTCATCGCCGAGTTCGACAATGCTGAAGGCATCAATGTGGGAACGGACGTGCGCCTGGCCGGCATCAAGGTTGGCAGCGTGACCGCACAGAGCCTCAATCCCGTCTCCTATCAGGCGCGCATCGAAATGACGGTGGAACCCATCGTCTCACTGGCGGACGATTCGGCGGCCAAGATCACGAGCGAGGGCCTGCTCGGCGGAAAATTCATTGCCCTTGAACCGGGAGGGTCTGATGCGAAGATGGCCGCCGGTGACCAGTTCTCCTACACGCAAGGTGCGGTCGATCTCTGGGCTCTCATCAGCCAGGCGATGGCCGGGGGCAAAGGGGGAGGTGCGGCACCCCAGCAGCCACCTCCACAAGTGCAAACCCCGGCCCAAACCCAGCCGCAACCCCAGTAATGACAGTCGCAGCAACAGCCAGGCGCACTTTCTGGTGCCTGTTGGCCATGGTGTGCTGTGCTGCATCGGCCGCCGCCGAGCGCATCGAAAATCCCTTCGCGGTCTTCAGTGGTCTGGACAAGATCACCGGTGTCACCACCAGCTTTGAAGTGAAGGTCGGCGATGAAAGCCGCTTTGGCCAACTCATCGTCAAGCCCTATGTCTGTTACACCCGCCCGGTGACGGAGGAGCCCAAGACCACGACCTTCGTGCAGGTGGATGAAATTGACTTGGGCAATGTGCGCACACGCATCTTCTCGGGCTGGATGTTTGCCGAAAGCCCCGGCCTCAATGCCGTTGAACATCCAACCTTCGATGTCTGGTTGACGAGCTGCCGCGATCCCAACGCGCCGCCACCCCCCGTCGAGGAGCCACCGCCAGCGGAGCCTGAAAATCCCGACGCCGAAGAAGGCACTTCAGGCCCGGCGGATTAGCTGGATCGTGCCAGCCGCAGGACTGATTCAATATCGTTGTCACCGGTAAAGGCAAAGAAGTCTGCCTCACGCGAGATCGCATCGGCCAGCATGACCAGATAGTCGGCCTTCTTGACCGTGACGGCGCCCAGCGTTGCGAGATGCGGGTTGATGAACTGGGCATCGAGAAGCCGGAAGCCACCCACATTGAGCCTGGCCACCAGGTGCACGAGTGCAACCTTGCTGGCATCTTTTGCCCGGCTGAACATGCTCTCGCCGAAAAATGCGGCTCCCAGACTCACGCCGTAAAGCCCGCCCACGAGCGTCCCGTCTTGCCAGCACTCAACGGAATGGCAATGGCCCTGCCTGTGCAATTCGCCATAGAGTTTCATGATTCGGGCGTTGATCCAGGTTGCCTTGCGCAGCGGAGTCTTTTTGGCGCAGAAGTTCATGACATCATCAAACGCGGTATCAATCCTGACGTCGAAGCGGCCACGCCGCACCGCCTTGCGCAGGCTGTGAGAAAGATGCAATCCGTTAAGGGGAATTGTCCCGCGTTCTTCCGGTTCAACCCAATACAAAGCCGGATCGTCAGCGCTTTCCGCCATGGGAAACACGCCAGCCGCATAGGCCTTCAATAACACTTGCGGTGTAATCGCCGTCACGTCTGCGTGCGCGCCAGAAACTTCTCAAGCCAGTGGATATCGTAGTTGCCGTCAATGATGTCACGTTCAGACACCAGCCGCTGGAACAACGGAATGGTGGTTTCCACTCCTTCCACGACAAATTCAGAAAGCGAGCGCCTGAGCCGCATCATGCACTCGGTTCTGGTCTTGCCGAAAACAATCAGCTTGCCGATGAGGCTGTCATAGTAGGGCGGTATGCGGTAACCGGAATACAGCGCGCTGTCGACGCGAACACCAAGACCGCCCGGAAAGTGCACTGAGTCAACGCGGCCCGGCGAGGGTACGAACGTCGCGGCGTTTTCGGCGTTGATGCGGCATTCGATGGCGTGGCCCGAAAATTGAATGTCATCCTGCGTCATGGACAGGCTGGCGCCTGAGGCGACGCGGATCTGCTCCTGCACCAGGTCAAGGCCGGTGATGGCTTCGGTCACCGGATGCTCCACCTGCAGGCGGGTATTCATTTCGATGAAATAGAATTCCGCGTTTTCATAGAGGAACTCCACCGTGCCCACACCTTCGTAACCGAGGTTGGCAATGGCCGTGGCAACGCGCCCGCCAATCTCGTTGCGCTGCTGGGCGTTGAGGGCAGGGGAGTGGGCTTCCTCCCAGACTTTTTGGTGGCGGCGTTGCAGCGAGCAATCGCGCTCACCAAGATGCACGGCATTGCCTTTTCCATCCCCCAGAACCTGGATTTCAATGTGGCGCGGGCGCTCCAGGTATTTTTCGAGATAGACTTCGCCATTGCCGAATGCCGCCTTGGCTTCCGACTGGGCGGTGGAGATGGCAAGTTCAAGATCGCCCTCATCGTGGGCCACCTTCATGCCCCGCCCGCCGCCGCCTGCCGTGGCCTTGATGATGACGGGATAGCCGATGTCGCTGGCAACCTTGCGGGCATCATCAAAACTGCTGACGCCGCCCTCGGAACCCGGCACAACGGGAATGCCCAACGCCTTTGCCGTGCGTTTGGCCTCGATCTTGTCACCCATGACGCGGATGTTCTCGGCGGAAGGCCCAATGAACTTGATGTTGTGCTCGGTAAGGATCTCCGCAAACCTGGCATTCTCCGACAGGAAACCATAGCCGGGGTGCACGGCTTCCGCCCCGGTGATCTCGCAAGCCGCCACAATCGAGGGGATGTTCAGATAGCTGTCTTTGGCGGCCGGTGGGCCGATGCACACGCTTTCATCAGCGAGTCTGACGTGCATCGCATCAGCGTCAGCGGTGGAATGGACCGCCACCGTGTGGATGCCAAGCTCGCGGCAGGCGCGCAACACGCGCAACGCGATTTCACCCCGGTTGGCGATGAGGATCTTGTCAAACATCTGCTACTCGATGGCCAGCAGGGGTTCGCCGAATTCAACAGGCTGGCCATTCTCGACAAATATGCTGGTGACTTTGCCCGCCCGGGGGGCAGGGATCTGGTTCATTGTTTTCATGGCCTCGATGATGAGCACCGTCTGCCCCAGCTTGACCTCGGAACCAATGGCAACAAAGGGTGCCGCACCTGGCGCTGATGTCAGATAGGCCGTACCCACCATGGGTGATTTCACGGTACCCTGCACGTCAGCACCCACTGTTGACGCAGCGGCGGCAGCAGGCAGCGCCGCTGCCAGTGGTGCAGGCGCCAACGGTGCCGCAATCATGTGGTGCTGGGCCACCGCCATGCCCTTGGACACACGCACGCGCACACCCTTCTGCTCCAATTCAATCTCGCTCAATCCCGTTGTGTTGAGGATCTTGGCAAGATTGTTGACCAGGTCCAGTTCAGGCGTTTGTGAACTGGGCTTAGATGGCTTCTTCGCAGGCATGTTTCACCCTTCTATTGTGGGGCAGGCGGCACGTGGTGCCGTGGTTGGCAGTCAGAAATGGCCCAATACCAAGGGTTTGTAAACTGCCACCTGCTTGCATCCACATGTGGCACCCATCAACGGCTGAATCCTGTCCGCTGCGGCACCCGGCATCTCGTTTCAGCAGAGTTTGCAGCCACCCTTTTCGCGCACACCTGCGATTGCCGACAGCAACGCGTCTTTCGGAACATAGCCCGGAAACACCTTGTCATCGACGATGAAGGCCGGTGTGCCGTTGATTTGCATGGCAACGGCCAAGGCCTGGTTGTCGCCCAATGACTTGGCAATGGCTGGATCCTTCATGTCTGTGTCGAGCCTGGCAAGGTCAAGCCCCAGCTCCTCGGCGAGTTGCAAGGTGACCTCCTGCGTCACCGGTCCATCATGGGCAAAAAGGGCACGGTGCAGTTCCCAGTATTTGCCCTGCCTGCTGGCGGCAATGGCGGCCCTTGCGGCAAACTCGGAACCCGCCCCAAAGATCGGAAACTCCTTGAACACAACGCGGACATTCTTGTCGGCCTCGACGATGGCTGCGATTTCCTTCATGCCCTTTTTGCACCAGCTGCAATTGTAATCCATGAATTCGACGATTGTCACATCACCTCCGGGATTGCCCACAACAGGGTCAATGCCCGATTTGAAAATCGCTGCCGCGTTTTCTGTCAGGGTCTTGGCGCGCACGGTTTCTTCCGCAATCCGCTCCTTGGCTTCAAGACCGGCACTCATCTCCCGCAGGATTTCCGGGTGTTCCAAAAGATAGCTGCGGATCAGTTCCTCGACTTCCTTTTTCTGTGCCCCATCAAGGCTTCCAGCACGTGCAGGTGCCAAGGAAAGGCCGCCAAGAACAGCGGCGGTTGCAAGGAGCTTGACGATATGGCGCATGGGGGTCCTGTCCAAAATTGCGAATTCGTGGCGCACAATGGCTGATTTGCAAGCCCGCTTCAAACCACAAATCCGTTAGTTTGGGTTATTTCCGGTTCTTGGCAAAGGTCAAAAGGTCATTGGCCCGCAGCCACTCCGGCGTGCCATGCTTGAAGCGTTCCTGGGCGAGTTTTGCTTTCTTGACCGCAAGATCCTTGTCACCCGTCGCCCAGGCAAATTCGGCCGCAGCCAGGTCTGCCCGGGCGCTGTCGCCCTTGAGGCCATAGGCCCGCGCCATTTCCTTGTAGATGACCGGCATGTCCGGCTCGGTCTTTTTGGCAAGGCGCAACAGGGAAATCGCCTCATCGGCAAACCGTGGCTCTTCCGTGCGCACCAGGATCGATGCATGCAACACACTGAGGAGCGCGTTGTCCGGCAGCAGGGCGCGCGCCTTCTTGATGGCGGGAATGCCCTTGGCGGGCTGCCCGTTTTCCATCAGCGCCTGGGCCTTCAGTTCCCAGAAATAGGGGTTTTGCGGAAGTTCATCGGTCAGGCTGTCAAGCAGGGGAAGCGCGTTCCTGATATCGCCGCGCCTGAACATGGCAATGGCCCGGGCATAGCGTGAAGGCATGGCGTTGTTGGAGGAGGGGTATTTCTGGAACACCCGCTGGGGCGATTCCATGAAGCCCGCCAGCTTGGCCTTGGCAAGCTGCAGCCTGAGCACCACGCCGGGATCATCAGGCTTGCTGAAATAGGGTGACTGCTCGGCCTCGCTCTCCAGCGTGCTGATGCGCTCAAACGGCATGGGGTGCGAGAGCAAGTAGGGATCAACATTGGCCAGCGTTGCCAGATTGTCGTTGGCCAATTTGTTGAACAGCGTGAGCATGCCCTTGGGTGACTGTTTCGTGGCGCTGAGATACTTGAGCGCCGCCTGGTCGGCGGAGGCTTCCATGGAACGCTGGTAGGCAAGAAACCCGCGTTGTGCGACGCCCTGAGAGCCAAGCATGATTCCGCGCCCTGCCTGGGCCGCATTGCTGTTGCCGGCGGCGGCGGCCCCCACCATGGCGGCGGCACCGACAAGCATGCCGATGATGCGCTCCGTGCTGGCCCGCTCAAGTTCATTGTTGAGACGCGCGAGATGGCCACCGGCAATGTGGCCCGTCTCATGGGCCATCACGCCGATCACTTCATTGGGTGTTTTGGATTTGGTGAGAAGCCCCGTGTGGATGAAAATGCGCTGCCCGCCCGCAACGAAAGCGTTGATCCTGTCATCGGCGATGATGAAGACCTTGACCGCGCCCGGATTGATGCCCGCGGCCTTGAAAATCGGCCGTGTCATGTTGCGCAACAGCCCTTCGATTTCCGCATCCCGAATGAGCGACGGACCAGATTTCTTCTGGGCCGACACAGACGTGCCTGCGGACTGCAGCAGCAGGCCGGTGCACAAGGCAAAGGCAAGTCCACGACGGACGAGGCGCATTCACTCAGACTCCAAGTTCAGGCACCGTTTTGCGGGCAAATGGGGCGGGTTTGAGGCCCGCCGCCATTGTTCCGGACATGAAATTGTCAGGTGTCGCGCTTGTTCCACCAGCCCGCCTTGCGGGTAGATGCTTCAGTAGGCACCGTCGATTGTGGCGGCTGCCACTTGCGCGGTTCCGGCTCTGGAATGAACTCTGGTATTTCAATTTTAGGACCGGGCGGCGGGGCCACAAGCGACGGACCGCCAAAGTCTTTTCGCGGTCCATCACTGTGCTGACCATCCCGGCGGGGCCGGTCATGGCGCGGGCGGTTGCCGCTTCCCTCGCGGTCCTGCCGTTCATGACTTTCTCCGCCGGAGGGTGCAGCTTCGCCGCGCTTGCCAGTGTCGCGCTCACTACGCCGTCCGCGGCCAAAGCGGCCACGCCTGCCATTGCGCCCGCCCCGCTCATCGCCGGCGTCACGCTGTTCGTCTGGCGCCCGTGAAACGGTTTCAGTATCAGCCTCGCCGGAGTCTCGCTCTGCTGCGGGCACATCATTGCCTGCACGGGCCTCGGAAACACCGTCATCGGCAGAAAGTTCAATGACCTCAGGATCGCTGTCACTGCCGCTTCCGCCCGCTTCGGCATCGTCGCTCTCGTTGGAAACACCGGTCTGGGGAAGCGCGGAACCTTCCAGCTCGGTGTTGCGCCCGCCTCTGCGTCCACGCCGCCTGCGCCGCCGTCCGTCACGGGGCTGGCCGTCATCGCCACGCTCACTCGTGCGTTCCCTGGTTTCGCCATCACGCTCGCTGTCCGTTTCAATTTCGGCCTCAGCTTCAATTTCCTCCGTCACCGGCTCGTCTTCATAGGCGGAATCCATGCGTACGGGAGCGGCGGCAGGTGCACGCCGCGGTGCAATGTCACGGTCATGGGCCTTTTCGATGTTCGCCTGTGTGCCCTTGAGCTCCTCGCCACCCGGAACGATGAACACGGTGATGCCATGGGTTTGTTCCAACTCCAGAACGCTGTCACGCTTCTCGTTGAGCAGGTAAAAAGCCACATCGCGGGCGCAGCGCACGGTGAGGTTTTCCTGGCGCTTGAGCAAATGGTCCTCAATGCTGCGCAATACACCAAGACCGCAGCTCGAAACCGAGCGCACGATGCCTTTGCCTTCGCAATGCGGGCAGCTGCGGAAGGTGCCTTCGAGAATGCCGGGACGCAGGCGCTGCCGCGACATTTCAAGCAGGCCAAAATGGCTGATGCGCCCGACCTGGATGCGCGCCCTGTCGTTTTTCAGGGCATCCTTGATCCGCCGCTCCACCGCCCGGTTGTTGCGGTTTTCCTCCATGTCGATGTAGTCAATGACAATGAGTCCGGCAAGGTCGCGCAAACGCAACTGCCGTGCAATCTCGTCGCACGCCTCAAGATTGGTCTTGACGGCCGTGTCTTCAATCGAATGTTCGCGCGTGGCCTTGCCGGAATTGATGTCGATCGAAACCAGTGCTTCCGTCTGGTTGATGACCAGATAGCCGCCGGACGGCAACGTCACAGTGGGAGACAAAAGGCCATCAAGGTGGGACTCCACCTGATAGCGCGAAAACAGCGGGCGGTTGTCCTTGTAGGGTTTCACGTTCTTGGCGTGGGACGGCATGAGCATTTTCATGAAGTCTTTGGCTTCGCGGTAAGCCTCGTCGCCCTCGACGATCACTTCATCCACGTCCTTGGTGTAAAGATCGCGGATGGAACGCTTGATCAGGCTGCCTTCCTCATAGACGAGGCAGGGGGCCTGCGATTGCAGTGTCAGATCACCGACACTTTCCCAGAGGCGGATCAGATAGTCGAAATCGCGCTTGATCTCGGGACGGGTGCGCTGGGCACCGGCGGTGCGGACGATAAGCCCCATGCCTTGTGGAACCTCCACGTCACGGGCCACTTCCTTGAGGCGGCGGCGGTCGCCCGCATCAGTGATTTTGCGGGAAATGCCACCACCGCGCGCCGTGTTGGGCATCAACACGCAATAGCGGCCTGCCAGCGACAGATAGGTGGTGAGGGCTGCACCCTTGTTGCCGCGCTCTTCCTTGACGACCTGCACCAGCAGGATCTGGCGGCGCTTGATGACTTCCTGGATCTTGTAGGTGCGGCGGCGCGGCTGTCGGCGCTGCCGCCGTTGCGGCATCTCTTCAAGGATGTCTTCGGCACCGATTGACTCAACCTTGCGGGCCTCGGCGTCTTCCTCGATGGCCACAATGTCCCCGGTCGTTTCAACAGGGGCACTGTCAGCCTGTTCGGCTTCGGTGTGGCTTTCCTGTTCGCCATCTTGCGCGGCGTCAGCCTCCACAACATCAGACGTGACGCTGTCGCTTTCCCCGGCCCGCAAGGGCTGCGCCGAAACATGGTCCTCAGCTTCGTCATGATCGGTCTCAGGGTGATTTTCACCCTGTTCCTCGTGGTCAGATGTTTCCGGATTTTCCTGTTCATCCGCGTCGTCGTCTTCGGCGTGATGTGCGTCGGCACCGTTCTCGTCCTCGGCGTCCTCGGCGTCGTCTTCTTCCTGCTGGCGCAGCAGCTCAAGCCGGTCAGCCACGGGGATCTGATAATAGTCCGGGTGGATTTCGGCGAAGGCCAGAAAGCCGTGGCGGTTGCCGCCATACTCGATGAAGGCCGCTTGCAATGACGGTTCCACCCGCGTGACCTTGGCGAGATAGATATTGCCCTTCAGGGGCTTGCGGGAGGCGCTTTCAAAATCGAATTCTTCAATGCGGCTTCCGCGGGCCACCACAACCCTCGTTTCCTCGGGGTGGCTGGCGTCGATGAGCATTTTGTTGCCCATGGTAATAATTCCTTGACGCGGCAGGGCGGCGGTCTGCATCCCGAGGTCTGTCCGGACCTGTGACGTAGGATGCTGTTGCGGGCCTGCCCGCGCATAGGGGTAAGACCAAGTGCACGGCTGCCGCAGCCCTTGGGCTTTCCTGTGCGGCGATCCGATGCGGGTGCTGGTACATGACCCTCGTTGACTTGAATGCCGACGCTTTCACGCCAGGCGGTGTTACACTTTTTCGGCCCGCCTGATGGTTCTGCCATCACTGCGGCGTATTGGGCCATAGGACCCAGCCAAACGCGAGGGGATGATTGCTTTGCCAGAGCGGACCGGACAACAACCCATTGCGAAACTGAAGCTCACTCAACCTTTATGTTTGTTCAAACCGAGTCAGGCTGAAGAGACTGCCCATCTTGTAGGCATCAATGCCCCGGAGTGCAAGCGGCCTTTCACGGCCATTCAGGGGCAGGGCGGAAACCCCTGGTTAACCAAGCCCATGTAGCGTTGCGCTGACTGTCCATCAACATGAATTACATACATATTTTTCAATGATTTACATCTGTGTAAGGGCGCGGCTGCCGTGGCCGTTGAAGGTTTTGACGGCACTGCTTGCTGCAACGCTGACCCTTGCTTGGCCAGCCGCGGCCGAGAATGCGACAATTTCCGACTTCAGTCTGTCAGGCGATGGCAAAGCGACAACCTTCGAGGCCAGCGTTTCCAGCGATGTCGGCTATGCTGCCTCGGTGCTGCCTGAACCCTACCGGGTGGTGATCGACCTTGCCAATGTCGGCTTTGACGTTCCCCCCGGCATTGGCCGCAAGCCCAAGGGGTTGGTGAAGTCGGTTCGCTATGGCATCATTGAAGATGGCAAGTCGCGCATCGTGGTTGACACGACAGGGCCGGTTCTCATCGTGAAATCCGTGCTTCTGCCGACACGGGGCAAGCGCAAGGCCCGCATTGTCATTGAACTGATGGCAATCCCGGAAGACTTGTTTCAGGCAGCCTTCGCCCGCGACCACGTTCAATCAGCCGAGGCCCGGGACAAGATCCGGGCCAAGATCCAGGCCAGGATCCAGATCGCCGCAGCGGCAAAGCCTTCGCCTGCAATCAATTCCACCGATGACATGGCTGACACAGTCGGTTCCATTTCACAAACAGCAGGGAATGGCAGCAAGGCAAAAAGCAGGGTCGGGGAAAGTGCTGCTCTTGTCATGCCCCCGCGCAAGCCGACCGGCATGCCGCAGCAGGATGATGGCGAAATGGTCATCGTCATTGACCCGGGACACGGTGGCGTTGATCCCGGTGCCGTCTCGCCAGCAAAAACCAAGGAAAAAGACGTGGTCCTTGCTTTCGCCCGGACGCTCAAGGCGATGCTTGACGCCGAGCGCCGTTTCAAGGTCGTGCTCACCCGCAACGACGACAAATTCGTGTCATTGAAGGATCGCGTGACAACGGCGCGGGAGGAAAAAGCCGATCTCTTCATCGCCATCCACGCCGATATCGTGCGCGGCCAGTCCGTGACCGGCACAACACTCTATACCCTATCGGAAACCGCTTCCGATGCCGAAGCAGAGGCCCTCGCGCAAAAGGAAAACCGCTCTGACGTGATTGCCGGGATTGATCTCGGCCATCAGAATCAGGATGTCGCCGACATCCTGATTGATCTCGTGCAACGGGAATCGCGAAACCATGCCACGACCTTTTCCCTCCAGGCCCTACGCCACTTGCAGCCCGTGACCAAAATGACCGGAAAGCCCTTGCGCTCCGCCGGCTTCACGGTTCTGAAAGCGCCGGACGTGCCTTCGATACTGATCGAACTGGGCTTTCTTTCCAATGCCAAGGACGAAGAGCGCCTCAAGTCGGAAGCCTGGCGCAAAACCATGGCACGTGCTCTGGTTGCCGCGATTTCATCCTATTTCTCCAAGCAGGTTGCGTTGTCACCCTGAGAAGCCGAGGTGCGCTGATGACTTTGCCGGTGCCTGAGGTCCGCCATATTTGCGGCCTATTTGCCTGACGATGGAGAGGTTTGGGCATTTCCCGGTTTGTGCTATCGCACAACCACTTGAGGGGTGGCATCGAGGATGTTGAAGTTTTTCGGCTGGCTGTTTGCCGCCGGTTTCATGGTGGTGGTCGGTGTTGCGGCCGCAGCGCTCTACATTATCTGGGATGTGTCGCGCGACCTTCCCGACTACAAGCAGCTTGCCGCCTATGAACCGCCGGTGATGACCCGGATGCACGCTGCCGATGGCTCGCTACTGGCGGAATATGCCGAGCAGCGCCGCCTATTTGTGCCGATCCAGAATGTGCCAAAGAAACTGATTGAGGCCTATCTGGCGGCTGAGGACAAGACGTTCTACCAGCATGCCGGCCTCGACTATCGCGGCATCTTTGCCGCCGGCCTTCGCTACTTGCAGGTAAAGCTGACAGGCAAGGGACAGATTGTCGGTGCCTCGACCATCACGCAGCAGGTGGCAAAGAACTTCCTTCTCTCGAACGAGCAGACGATCACCCGCAAATTGAAGGAAGCGCTGATCGTCCAGCGCATCGAGTCGTCCTTCACCAAGGACCAGATCCTTGAGCTTTATCTCAATGAAATTTTTCTTGGCCTGAATTCCTACGGCATCGCCGCAGCGGCGCTGAATTACTTTGGCAAGTCGCTCGATGAACTGTCGGTTGGCGAAATGGCCTATCTGGCCGCACTGCCCAAAGGCCCCAACAACTATCATCCCTTCCGCAACCCCAAACGCGCCGAGGAACGCCGCAACTGGGTGCTCTTGCAGATGCAGGACAACGGCTACATCACCGAGGATGAAATGAATGTGGCGCAAGCCAAGCCGTTGCAGGTGAGCCCGCGGCCATTTGGGGCGCAGTTGTTTGCCGCCGAAGGCTTTGCCGAGGAAGTGCGCCGTGACCTGGTCAATCTTTATGGCAAGGATGGCGTCAGCAAGGGCGGCTATTCGGTGCGCACCACCATTGATCCAAAATTGCAGATCCTGGCGCGCCAGGCGATTGCCCGCGGCCTCATCAATTTTGATCGCAGGCGGGGCTACCGAGGGCCGATCAAGAATGTCGAACTTTCAGGCGGCGACTGGGCGCAGTATATTGCCGAATACAAGATTCCTGCCGACCTTGCCCCATGGCAGATTGCCATTGTTATTGAGGTGACACCGGAGGCCGCCACTATCGGCCTGCAACCGCTCCAGGTGGGCGACGGCAAGTTGAGTGACGTGCGGGTCACGGGAACGATTCCCCTGTCCAACGTGGCGTGGGCGCGGGCCTTTGTTGATGGCAGCAAACTCGGCCAGAAGATCACGGAAGCCCAACAGGCCTTGAAAGCAGGCGACGTTGTGTATGTGGCGCCCGCACGTGAAAAAGGCCTGTGGCACCTTGTCCAGAAGCCGGACGTGGAAGGCGCCATGGTGGCAATGGACCCCCACACGGGGCGCGTACTCGCCATGGTTGGGGGCTTTTCCTACAGCGGCAGCCAGTTCAACCGCGCCACCCAGGCCCTGCGCCAACCGGGTTCGTCGTTCAAGCCCGTGGTTTATGCCGCCGCACTTGACAACGGCTACACGCCATCTTCGGTTATCCTTGATGCGCCGGTCGAGTTTCATTTGTCGAACGGCACGACGTGGAAGCCGAAGAACTACACCGACAAGTTCTACGGACCTTCAACCTTGCGCCGTGGAATTGAGCAATCCCGCAATGCCATGACGGTGCGACTGGCCAATGATCTCGGCATGACCAAGATCGCCGACCTGGCCCAGCGCCTCGGCATCTATGACCAGATGCCGCGCCACCTCGCCAATTCGCTGGGTTCCGAGGAAACAACGCTTTTGCGCATGACCACCGCCTACAGCATCTTCGACAACGGCGGCAAGAAGGTGGAGGCAACCCTGATTGACCGCATCCAGGACCGCCGCGGGCGCACCATTTGGCGCCACGACAATCGTGATTGTTCAGCCTGCCAGGCCAAGGATTTTGCGCCTGGGATGACCGAGCCCGAATTGCTTGATGTGCGCGAGCAGGTGATGAGCCCCTATACCGCCTACCAGATCACATCAATGCTTGAAGGCGTGGTCGAGCGCGGCACCGGCCGCAAGATGGCTGTTGTGGGGAAGCCCGTTGCAGGCAAAACCGGGACGACGAACGACGAGCGCGATGCCTGGTTCATCGGCTACACGCCCGATCTCGCCGTCGGTGTCTATATTGGCTATGACAATCCAAGGCCCATGGGGAAAAAGCGCACGGGTGGCGAACTTGCTGCCCCAGTGGTGGCAGATTTCATGCTGCAGGCCTTGAAGAACAAGGCTGCTGCGCCATTCCGTGTGCCGCGGGCCATCGAGCTCATTCCCATCAATGCCGTCAACGGCAAGCGCTCGATCTTCGGCGAGGCAGACGTGATCCTTGAGGCCTTCAAGCCGGGCGACGAGCCGCCGTCAGCGACCAGCGTCATCGGGGATGGCAGGAAAACCGCGAGTGCCGATGGCGAAGGCGTTGTGCTGGTGCCGGCGTCACCGGGTGCTGAATCCCAATCCGGTGGCCAATCCGGGTTGACGGGCGAAGGCGATGGCCTCTATTGAGCGGTTCAGACCAAGTCTTCCTGTAGGAATCACACCACATCATGCGCGCAGAGACCACAAAACTCGTGGCCGAAATCAAGCAGTCCCTTGCGCTGCTGAGGAGGCATCTTTGACTGGGACCAATCCCAGCGCGACCTCGCGGAACTGAACGCCAGGGCCGAAGACCCCACGCTTTGGAATGATCCGCAAAAGGCGCAAGACGTGATGCGCCGCAGGCAGGACCTGGAAAACCGCATCGGCGGCATCTTGCGTGTCGAGCAGGCCATTGCCGACAACAGCGATCTTATCGCGATGGGTGAGGAGGAAGGCGACCAGGCCATCGTGTCAGAGGCTGAAAAAGCCATCGCCGCCCTGCAGGGCGAAATTTCCAAGGTTGAACTCGACACACTGCTTTCGGGCGAGGCTGACTCCAATGACAGCTATCTGCAAATCAATGCGGGCGCGGGCGGCACAGAGAGCCAGGACTGGGCCGCCATGCTCATGCGCATGTATGTGCGCTGGGCCAACAGGAACAAGTACAAAGTCGAAATCCTGGACGAGCATCCGGGCGAGGAAGCTGGCATCAAGTCCTGCACCCTCCAGATCAAGGGCCACAATGCCTATGGCAAGCTGAAAACCGAAAGTGGGGTGCACCGGCTTGTGCGCATCTCGCCCTATGATTCCAATGCCCGCCGCCACACCTCGTTCTGCTCAGCCTGGGCCTATCCGGTGGTCGACGACAATATCGACATCCAGGTTGTGGACAGTGACCTGAAGGTCGACACCTACCGTGCGTCAGGCGCAGGCGGCCAGCATGTCAACACCACGGATTCAGCCATTCGCATCACCCATGTTCCGACAGGCATCATCGTCGCCTGCCAGGCCGAACGCTCGCAGCACAAGAACCGCGCCACCGCCATGAAAATGCTGAAGGCGCGCCTCTATGAACTGGAGCTTCAGAAAAAGCAGGAAAAGGTTGACGCTGCCAATGCCAAGAAAACCGAAATTGGCTGGGGCCACCAGATCAGGTCATATGTATTGCAGCCCTACCAGCTTGTGAAAGACTTGCGCACGGGCCACACCAGCACCAATCCATCGGCGGTCCTGGACGGCGATGTGGATGACTTCATCCAAGCCTCACTGGCCCATCGGATTTATGGTGGTGATGATGCCGAAGTTGAGGATATAGAATGACGTGCGGCAGGCCGCCATCAATCGCGTGAGTGCACCATGCGCACTTTCTGCGCGTCTAATTTGCTGTTGTCGCTCGTGAGGTCCGATTTTCCAACAGCCTCGATCGGTTCAATGATCGGTGAAGGCAAGGGTACCGCATGGGGCGGAAAAGTCTGTGATGCCGTGGATGCCCCGGCATTGTGGCGGATGGTGCCATAGACATAGGCGCCATTCTCAATTGAGATGCTGTCCTGGAAGACATCGCCTTCGACATGGGCACCTGCGTGAATATAGACCTTTGATCCCTGGATGGGTCCGATCACCCGGCCACGCACGTGAATGACGTCGCCCGACAGTTCGCCATGGATGACGCCGTGCAGGTCAATGACGCAGACCCGCGCCCGGACGGTCCCGCGGAATGACCCGTCAATGTGCAATTCGCCTTCACAGTTGATTTGGCCTTCGATGGTCGCGTCACGGCCAATATAGGAGGGCTCGCTGGGGTCTGCCTGGAGAGGCGCCGATTGCTGAAGCGGACGCGGCTTTGCTTTTTTGAAGAACATCAACATCCCCTGCATGTGGCACCCACAGCCGACACCGCGTCAGCTCGTCCGCCAGATAGTCCCGTTCACAATCCCTGCCGCCGGAGAGCCCCCTCCGAAGCAAGCCATTTCTTGGGCCGCACCCTGACCATAAACCTTTCGTGACCTCCTGTCATGGCGGAAATGGGGCGGTTGCGGATTGTGCTCAGCCACGATTTTGACACCCTCACCCGCTGTTAAGCACTTGGATTGAGATTGATTTGATGGAACAATGGCAGTGCTGCAGTCAGTCCGCTGCGGCGAGCCATCAAAGCTTAAAAGGATTGCGTTGCGCGGCAGAACTTTCCGCAGGATTTTGCTGGGCCTGATCACACTTGTGGCGCTTGTCGTCATCGGGGTGGCGGGTTTGTTTTGGCGTCTGGCACAGGGGCCGGTTTCGCTTTCCTTCCTGCAGCCCCGGATCGAACGGGCGGTCAACACGCAACTCTCCGGCCTTTCGATTACACTGGGTGAAGCCGTGCTGGAGCTGGATCACGAAACCCGTGAGCCGCATGTGCGAACCCGCAATCTTGTCGTCCGGGACTCGGACGGTGTCATCATCGCCAGCGCTCCCAAGGCTGGCGTCGCGCTTGACAAGGCCAGCCTCCTCATGGGCCGGGTCTTGGTGCGATCCCTGGAATTGATCGGTCCCCGCGTCAATGCCCGCCGCAATCTGGACGGCAGCGTGCAGCTTGGCATTGGCCAAGTGGCAGCGGCCCCCGAAGAGGTGATCGTCCTTGACGAGAACGACTTCCAGAACGCGCCGCAGCAGGACGATGCCAAAACCGACAATGGCATTGGCCCGGTGCCGGAAACGGGCGGTGCCCGTCTGCTTGAAGTACTGGGCGCGCGCGGCGACGGCGGCGTCCTTGCCAATCTTGAGGACATCAGGATCACCAGGGCATCGGTGCGTTTTTTTGATGAAGCCAATGGCGCGACATGGTTTGCGCCCAGCGCCGACATGACTTTCCGGCGAACTCCCTATGGTTTCGTCGTCGTGTCCAAGGGGGAAGTTGCAAGCGGCGGTGAGCCGTGGAAAATCGAGTTGTCATCAAGCTATCGGGCCGATACGGAAACTTTCACAACGACGGCAACAGTCGCTGATTTCGTGCCGGCCAACGTGGCCGACGAAATCTATGCGCTCTCCCAGTTCGCCAAGCTGCGCATGCCGTTTTCCGGCCACTTCGAGGTGGAGATGTCCGCCACCGGGGTTATCAACACCGTCAACGGCGACCTCTCTGCCGCTGCCGGTGAAATCAACCTGCCCGACTACCTGGCCAAGCCGATCCTAGTTGACGAGGGATCACTGCAGATTTCCTACAAGAATTCCGAGGATATCGTCAGGATATTAGATTCATCCATCCTGGTGGGTGGCTCGCGGGCCAAGCTCTCGGGAAATGTGGTTCCCCGCCGTTCGCCCGAAGGCAAGCTCATTTCACTCGGCATCAATTTGTTGGCGGTCAATGTCAGCGTGGATGCCCAGGGTACCATCAAGGACCCGGTGAATGTTGACCGCATCGAGTTCAAGGGCGAGGCTTCGCTCGAGGAACAGAAGGTTGACATCAAGGATCTCGTTGTGATGGCGGCCAATACCGGCGTCAGATTGCGTGGCACGATCACCGGCGGAGACGAATCGGCCGGCATCCAGATCGCTGGCCGCATGCGGGATGTTTCCGCGGATTTTCTCAAAAAACTCTGGCCGCCGGTTCTGACGCCGCGCACACGCACATGGATTACGGAAAATGTGGAGAAAGGCCGCATCACTGAAGGAACCTTCCAGGTGAATTTCCCGATCAACAGCCTGGCCCGGACCTTGCGTGATCGCATCCTGCCGAACGATGCTGTTGATGTGTCGTTCGCCATGGCCGGCGTCAGCACACACTATTTCAAATCCTTGCCGCTGCTCACGAATGCGAGTGGGTCGGCGCATCTGAAGGAAGGAAAGTTTGTTCTCGACATCGCCTCTGGCATGGCAACCATGGACGATGGCAGGTCATTGAATTTGGCGAAGGGCCGCTTCGAGGCAAGCGACCTTCTCTCACTTGAAGTGCCGGGGGACTTCAGTTTCGACATCGAGGGGCCGGTCGAAAACATGTTGGCTTTTGCAGCACTGCCGGATCTCAATCTGGCGCAAGCGGACCTGGGCAATGCGCCCCGCCTCAAGGGAACGGCGCGGGCCCTTGTCGGACTGAAACTGCCTCTCATGAAAAACGTGCCAAAGGAAAGAGTCAAAGTGACCACGGCGTTGGCCGTTTCCGGCGCCAGCCTTGCCCAGGCGATGCCGGGTGTCGACATCACCGATGGCGATTTGAAGGTCGAACTGACGCCGGAACAAATTCAGGTCTCGGGGCCTGCGAAACTCAACGGAATTTCTTCGAAGATCAAGTGGCAGAAGCCGCGTGGCAAGGGTGTTGCCGTTGCCGAGATTGAAACCGTGGTCGACGCCAAGATGCGCGAAAAACTTGGGCTTCGCCTTGGTGAATACATGTCCGGCGACGTGCCGGTAAAAATCAGGATCTCTGAGGAAGACAAGGCCCGGCGTGTGATTGAGGTGAAGGCTGATCTTGACGCCGTGGCCATGAAATTGATTCCGGTTGGCTGGTCGAGGCCCAAGACCAAAGGCACCAATGCCACATTCCTGGTTCGCGAAGGCGAGAATGGCGAGCGCCAGGTGGAAGACTTCGCCCTGGATGGGCCGGGCCTTCGCCTTCGCGGCAATCTTGGCTTTGGCC
>JANPDD010000089.1:0-7068 GCA_031431295.1 Hyphomicrobiales bacterium
CATATTGATTTTGCGCGCAATGCTTTTGGTCACCTGATTCCAGCTGACCACACGGCGCGCTTATGTCGATATCGTGCCACGGCTGCCGTTTTCTGCTAATGGTTTTGCGACACTGATGGCCTGAGACCGACCAAACCGCCGGAAATCGGTCGCTTAAGGGCAGCGCGATGACGCCCATGGACAAAATGACGGAATTGGACCATCGTGTCGCAAACGGAGGATTGCCATGTTTGGTGAAAAAGCCAGGTCCCTGCCCCAAAACATTGCGCTGGTGTTGCTGCCGGAGTTCACGATGATGCCGGTCACGTCGGCCATCGAGCCTTTGCGCCTGGCAAACCGCTTTGAAGACAAGAACCTGTACCGCTGGACCACCCATTCCATTGATGGCACGCCGGTTGCGGCCTCAAACCACATGCTCGCCATGGTCAATGGCGATCTGGAAGCGGTGCCAGCGGATGCCACGATCATCATTTGCGGCGGTCTCAATATCCAGAAGCACAGCGACAAGCGCCTCATCAGCTGGCTGCGCAAGATTGCCCGGCGCGGCGTTGATATCGGTGCGGTGTGCACGGGTGCCCATGTGCTCGCAGAAGCGGGGCTTCTCGATGGCTACAGCTGCACGATCCATTGGGAAAACCTGCCGGGCTTCAGCGAGGCCTTTCCCGATATCAACGCCACAGGCGGTCTGTTTGAAATTGATGACGACCGTTTCACCAGTGCCGGCGGCACAACGGCGATTGACATGATGCTGACGTTGATTGCCAGCCAGCACGGGCCTGACCTCGCCTCGCAGGTTGCGGAGGCCATCTTGCACTCGCCCATCCGCCACCACAGCGAGAACCAGCGCATGTCGCTGCCCGCCCGCATCGGCGCGCGCCACCCCAAGCTCGTCGCCATCATCGAGAAAATGGAGGAGTGCCTGGAAGACCCGCTGTCGCCCAGCGTGTTGGCCAAGCAGGCAGGGCTTTCCACACGGCAGCTGGAACGGCTGTTCCGCCGCTATCTCGACCGTTCGCCCAAGCGCTATTATCTTGAACTTCGGCTCAAGAAGGCCCGCTCACTGCTGTTGCAAACCGGCATGTCGGTCATCAATGTGGCGCTGGCTTGCGGCTTTTCATCGCCGTCGCATTTTTCCAAATGCTACCGCTCATTCTATGGGCGCACACCCTATCGCGAACGCGGCCTGCCCCCAACGGCCATGGGCGAAGCGCGCGGAGAAATCGGAGAGCGAGTCTGACGACCCGCTCTCCTCCTCTGACAGACGCTCCGCGACCGGGGGCAGTAAACGGAGTGCTGCCTGAGACAAACTGCTTCTGATGCGCTTGGATCGTTCCGCCCCGAGATCCGTGCTTGGGTCGCTGCCTGGCGACCTCACTTTTCCGTGATCGGCATAGCGACCGGGTTAACTTGAATCAAGTGGTGTGGATTTTCTCCACGTATTTTCAATTCCTGAGTTGCGGAATGCCTGCCTGAAAGGGCAGAATTTGAGTCAAATTTTCAGCGCTGGCACCAACGGTTCGGGGAAATGACTCATCGTCTCCCTCCCCCTTGTGGGGAGGGTGCGAGCTTGCGAGCGGGTGGGGGTCTTTGCGAACCTTCAGAATCTGGTTTCAGATCTGGAAAAAATTGGCACCGGAGCGACCCCCGCCCCGGCCCTCCCCACAAGGGGGAGGGAGAAGAAGAGTCAACTCATCAACCCGTTTGCGCAATCTGCTCGCCAAGACGATTCCGTACTCACGCACGACGCCGGGCCAGCTGGTCAAATGCTGGCGGCGGCCACGCCCGAGAGTGCGGGCAAGCGCAGCACGGCCCGTAGCCCGCCGATTTCTGCAGCGGCAAGTTCGGCCCTGCCGCCATACATGGCCGCCGTTTCCGAGACGATATTGAGGCCCAGGCCCGAGCCGGGCTTGGTTTCATCCAGGCGCTGGCCGCGCTTCATGGCCGTGGCGCGTTGTTCGGGCGCAAGGCCGGGGCCGTCATCATCGACTTCAAGCTGCATCCACGGCCTGCCATCCTCGCCCATCTGTGGCAAAAGGTAGGCCCGCACCAGCACTTTTGATTTGCTCCACTTGCAGGCATTGTCCATGAGATTGCCGACCATCTCCTCCAGGTCCTGGCGTTCGCCGCGGAACTTGATGGCCGCCATGGGCTCAACCGAAACATCGAGCCCGCGGTCCCGGTTGATGCGTTGAAGCGTGCGTGCCAGCGCCTGCAGCACGGGCTCAACATCGGTCGCGGAGCCCACTGTCTGGGCCCTTGCCGCACGGCGGGCGCGATCAAGATAGAGGTTCACCTGCTCGCGCATCACGCCAATTTGCTCCACGACCTTGTCGGCCAGGGGACCCTTGTGGTCGCGGGCTTCGTTGATCAGCACGCTGATCGGCGTTTTGAGGGCATGGGCGAGGTTGCCGACCTGCATGCGGGCGCGGTCAATGATCTCGAAATTGGAATGCACCAGAAGATTGAGTTCGTCCGCCACGGGCTGCATCTCGGCAGGGAAATCACCCTCCAGCATTTCAACCTTTCCGGCGCGGATGTCATTGAGTTTCTGCTCCATGAGTTTCATGGGTTGCAGGCCGTAACGCACCTGAAGGAAGACGGCACCGAGAAGGCCCAATCCGAGCAGGCCAAGCGACACATAGAGCGCCCTCCCGAAGGCGCTCACTTCGCTGCGCAATTCGTCGAAATTGCCGGTGACGATGAAGGAATAGTTTTCCTCGCTGCCAAAGGTCTTGAGGCGCTGCTCGATGCCGCGCAGCCGGTTGCCTGCCGCATCAACGGTTGAAAACCGGGAGAAACCCTCGGCATCCCGGACCTCGAGGGCGTCTGCCGGCAAGACCAGCGGCGGTTCAAGGAGCGACGCCGACCAGGCGGCCTTGTCGCGTGACGAGGCAGCGGTTGCGGCGGGCGCCACCTGCCAATACCAGCCTGAATCCTGCAGCGTGAACCGCGTGTCGGCAAAGTTTCCCTGCACCTTTGCAGAGCCGTCCGGTTGCAGTTCAATGCTGCTTTGCAGGCCATCCATGATGGCGCGCAGGCGTTGGTCGAAGCTGCGCTGCACGGTTTGCTGGAACAGCTCGGTCAGGATGAAGGCGGCGGCCAGCAGCATCACCACCGCAGTTCCGGCGGCGGAGACGGTCAGGCGAAACGAAAGTGAGTTACTCCGCATTGCCAGGCGGCTGGACGCAATAGCCCATGCCGCGGATGGTGTGCAGCACATCGACACCCAGCTTCTTGCGCAAGCGGCCGACGAAGACCTCGACGGTATTCGAGTCGCGGTCGAAATCCTGGTCGTAGAGGTGTTCCACAAGCTCGGTGCGCGAAACCACCTTGCCGCCATGCATCATCAGATATTCGAGCAGCCGGTATTCGAGCGAGGTGAGTTTGATCGGCATGCCGTTGACCATCACCTTGGCACCCTTGGTGTCCAGCGTCACCGGCCCGCAGGTCAATTCGGATGAAGCCTGGCCTGCGCTGCGGCGCACCAGCGCCCTCACCCGGGCCAGCACTTCTTCCATATGGAAAGGCTTGGTCACATAGTCATCGGCGCCCGCGTCGAAGCCTGCCACCTTGTCGCTCCAGCGGTCACGGGCCGTCAGAATGAGGACCGGCATTTTGCGCCCGGCGCTGCGCCATTTTTCAAGCACGCTCACGCCGTCAAGCACAGGCAGGCCAAGATCAAGGATCACCGCGTCATAGGGTGACGTGTCACCCAGGTAGTGACCCTCTTCGCCATCCATCGCCTTGTCCACCACATAGCCTGCGTCGGTCAGGGTTGTCACGATTTGCCGGTTCAAATCGGCATCGTCTTCCACCACGAGAATGCGCATGTCGGCCGCTCCAGAATTCAGGCAAGTCGCATGCGCCTAGAGGATGTCGCCACTCAGACCATCAATCAAGACGCGAGTCAGCTCGCCTTTGCCCCGCAAGGTGACAGCATAATTGCCAGAGGGCAAGAGCGTCACCTTCAACACGCGAAAACCAGGCATGGATTGGCGGGCAATGCGGGCAGCCTCACGGGGGCGGATGGCAACTTCAACTCCGCCTTGGGAATCATAGCTGCCTTCCTCGTCGTAGGCCTGCGCCACCCGGAGAGTACGGCGCAAAAGGGCCGCCGGCCGGGTGAGGTAAATTCCACCACCCGGCACGGCATTTGACTGAGCAAAGCCTGGGCCGGAAAGCAATAGCGCCAGCGCCACAACCCCCAATGTTCCAAAGACCTTGTTCACGTCACTGTCGCTCCCGAATTGGGGGCAGGCATAGTGATTCCTAACTGAACGCCACATGAACGCGGTTGCACTGCGGCAATTTTGTCAGGCCTGATCCTTGCCATGGTTGAGACAGGATTAAGAACGGCGGTTGCCAGCCCTGCCCCTTGGTCCTACCGGCAACACGACAGGCGACACATTTTCTGCGATCTTTTCCAGCGAGCGCCCGCCAATATAACCGCCGACGCCCACGCTCAAAAAGTCCCAGAAACCCTCTGGCAGAACCTGCCATCTCGGATTGAACGGCAAGGTGTGGCCCGCCACGAGATCCGCCAGCGGCAGCACCAGACCGACAAAACCCAAAAATGCCAGCAGCGACAGCATCAGTATGGGGTGCCAACTGCGGGTCAGCCAATGTTCGGAGTTGACCTCGGCCAACACAATGGATTGCTGCAAGGCCAGTGACTTGCCGAGATGCTCAAGCAGCCGCGTGTGAAGGTCGGCCTCCAGCTTGCGGCGCAGTTCCGTATCCTTGATGTAGGCGTCAAGGATTTTCGACACCGGCCCAGCCATGAGCCCGGTCACGATATTCATGATCAACATTGCAGGAATGGCCATCACAATCCCTCCTTTAATAGTTTCAGAATGCGGCGCACGAGACTGAGCACACGTGCCGCCAGCGCCGCCCAAGTTGAAGGAGCAGACACGGGGGCTTTCGGGTTTTCCACCGCGATCACGTCACCCGCCTGTCCTGTCCCTTCTGCAAACATGGCCGCTTCCGCAGCTCGCCTCTTGATGAGTCCGGGGAGAACGCGCCCTCCCGCCTTTACCCAAAGGCCAAGGCGGCGCGGCACGGCAACGAAGTCCTGGCTGTTCACAGCGCGCAGAACGCTTGAACTGCCGAAAGCCCCAAGCCCCACATTGTAGGAAAAGCTGACGAGGGCTGAAAATTGCGCATCGCTCAGTGGAACGGCTACGGCGACGGCAACACCTCTCGCAAACTGCTCAACATCGCGCGCCAGAATGGCGTCGGCTCCAGCGCGACTGATTTTCATGCCTGCGGATACCGCGGGTGGTCCCGCCATGTTGGTGTGGCCATAACCGATCGTCCACACACCCACCGCATCACGATAGGCTGTGCCGCGAAAGCCTTCAAACTGCCGGATCAGGGCCATGCCCTCCCCGGTCATTTTCATGGCTGTGGCCCTGTCATGACATGGGCGTAGCGCCCCAACAGCCCGCCCAATGTTGCGGCCACCGAAAGCACCACCACAAGCACCATCCACCCACTCTTGGCACCCACGAGCGCATCACGGATTTCGCGCACATCGCCGCGGATGGCATGCAGTTCCTGTTCAACGGTCTCCATGCGGGCCTGCAGCCCGCCCAGCTCACGCTCGACTTCATTCATGACGATTGCCATCCAAATCCAGCCCCCATCACCTTGCCGTCGTGAAATCCTGGTCGACCATGATGTAGTCGACATCGACCGTGCGGGCTGTGGTGCCGATGCTCTTGATCAGGAGCCAGCCAAAGCCCAATTCGCGGCCCGCCGCTGTCGGGATGTTGGCGCTGTGCGAATAGCGCAGCGTGTCATCGACGTAGAAATCAACTTGCGTGCCCGCCGCATTGACGATGATTTTCAATTTCACCCATGTCGCTGCCGCCACCGCCGATGAACCGGAAGCACCACTGTTCCAGGTGCGGGTCGAGTTGCTCTCGGTCACGGCCTGCCAGTTGGCGCTCGCCGTTGAGCCCGTGGATACCCCGCCCTCGTCATAGACGAAGGCTGCCGCGTCCACCTGGTTGGCGGCGCTGTTCGTGTCAAGGAGGCCGATGACCAACTGGAAGCGTTGCGCGGCAGCGGAAAGCGTCGTCACATTGACCGCCGCTTCCATGACCAGCTCGCCGCCGCCAAGGAGTATGGCGGATGCGCTGCTCATAACGGCGACCCGGCCAGTGGCGGTGGTGCCGGTGGAGTTGCGCACGATGCCCGGGCGGTTGGAGGCGGCTGCTGCTTGTACAGCGAAACCCGCCCCAGAGCCTGACACGACGTGCTCCAAATTGCCGTCGATTTGGGTGGACAGGCTGACGCCGTTCAAAATGTCGTTGAAGTAATACAGGCCCGCGTTGACAGCACCGCGCCGGATCAGCCTGTAGAGGTTTTTCAGCGTTGTCTTCTTGGCATTGTTGCTGTCGGAGACATCGCCGAACAGAACCTCGTCGGCACCCACCGGATTAACGGCGGTGGCCCCGTTGACATCGAGCTTCCATGTCGCGCCGGAGCCGGACACGATGACGTCACCCTTGTCGCCATCGGAGACGCCGCCGCCGCCTCCCGTTGCGTCGATGGTCAGCGTGTTGGCTCCGTCATTGTAGGTGAGGGTGACGTTCGTTCCCGCCACCAGCAATGCGCCCACCCGGTCATCGACGGCTTCCGCGAAATCGCTGATGGTCGAGGCGCTTTGCGTGCCGGTGTGGTTGGCGCGGGCCAGAAGTGTCGCATCGCTGCTGTTGGCGGTGGCACCATCGGCCACGTTGAGGAGCGTTCGCGCCTGTGCGGCGGTGCCGTCAATGGGGTCTGCGGCCCCGCCCGTGTTGTTGAGCTTGATCGAGTTCGCCGCCATGTTGGCGAGCTTGGCATTGCTCACCACGTCAGCATCGATGGTCCACACGGCCCCGGTGCCGGAAACGACAACGTCGCCCTTGTCGCCATCGGAAACCCCGCCGCCTCCGCCTGTGTCGAGGTCCGTGGTGGTGCCATTCTGGCGCTTGCGAAAACTGTTGCCGGTGGAATTGTACCAGACCTGGCCATCAACGGGGGACGCCGGATCGGCCGCCTGCGGTTCCAGGCGAAACC
>JANPDD010000090.1:0-2816 GCA_031431295.1 Hyphomicrobiales bacterium
CGAGGGTTTTGATGCCGACATCACGGTGTCCAAGGACGGACAGACCGTGCCTGCCACATCGATCATGGGGTTGATGATGTTAGCCGCTTCCGCAGGCACGGCAATCACGGTCGAGGCCTCTGGCCCGCAGGCGCAGGCGGCAATTGCAGCGCTTGCAACACTGGTGGCCGCCAAGTTCGATGAGGACTGACGCTACTGCTGCTGACCCAGCAAGGTCTCGGTCGAGAAGGCCCTGGCCAGCTGCTCTTCCGTCATGAGTTTTTCCGCCAGCACCACCTCTCGGATGCTGCGGCGGGATTTCAAGGCCTCCTTGGCCACCCTGCTTGCCACGGCATATCCAACGTAAGGATTGATCGCCGTCACCGCGACCAGCGAGTGTTCCAGCAATTCCCGGCAGCGCTCTTCATCGGCTTCAATGCCAACAATACAAAAGTCGCGCAGCACGGTCATGCCGCGCGTCAGCATGCGCATGGATTGCAAGATGTTGAAGACGATGACGGGTTCCATGGCGTTGAGCTGCAACTGCCCAGCCTCCGCCCCCATGGTGACGGTCAAGTCATTGCCGATCACCTGATAGGCGATCTGGTTGACAACCTCCGGCATCACCGGGTTGACCTTGCCCGGCATGATGGATGAGCCCGCCTGCACCGCTGGCAATTTGATTTCACCAAAGCCGGCGCGTGGCCCGCTGTTCAGCAAGCGCAGATCATTGCAGATCTTTGACAGCTTCACGGCGATGCGTTTCAGCACGCCGGAAAAAGTGACAAAGGCCCCCATGTCGGAGGTGGCTTCGATCAAATCCCCGGCAGGCACCAGCGGCACACCGGAGATGGCGGCGAGCCTGGCGATGACGATGCGGGAATAATCCTTCGGCGTGTTGATGCCGGTGCCGATGGCTGTGCCACCCAGATTGACTTCGCGCAACAGCGCGGAAAACTCGCGCAGGCGGTCAACATCCTCGGCAATGGTGACAGCAAAGGCGTGGAACTCCGACCCCAGCCGCATGGGCACTGCATCCATCAGTTGTGTGCGCCCCACCTTGATGATGTGGTGGAATTCCTGGGCCTTGGCTTCAAAGGCGCCGATCAGTTTTTCCTGCGTTGCGATGAGGTCCGGGCATTGCCGCAGCATGGTGAGGCGCACTGCCGTGGGATAAACGTCATTGGTGGATTGCGAGAGGTTCACATGGTCGTTGGGATTGACGATGTCATAGCGCCCGCGGGCCTCGCCCAATTCGCGCAGCGCCATGTTGGCAACGACTTCATTGGCGTTCATGTTGGTGGAAGTGCCGGCCCCGCCCTGCACCATATCAACGATAAAGTACTGGTGGTTCTCGCCCGCAATCAACCTGTCACAGGCTGCCGCGATGGCCCCGGCAATGCGCGGGTCAAGTGCGCCCAACGCGGCATTGGCCTCTGCGGCGGCCTTCTTGGTCATGGCAAGCGAGGTCACAAGTTCCGGATAGTGGCGCAGCAGTGTGCCGGTGATCGGGAAGTTTGCCGCCGCCCGCGCCGTGTGAACGCCGTAGTCGGCGTCCGCTGGAATGGCGAGTTCACCAAGGGAGTCGCGTTCAATGCGGGTCTGCATGGACAAAGCTTACGCCGATCGCCTCAGGCCCGCAATGTGGCGCCCGTGGCCTTTGCGACTGCCGCAACAATTTTTGCAGACAGGGCATCGATCTCCGTATCGGTCATTGTCTTGTCCTTGGACTGCAATGTCACTTCCAGTGCCAGCGACGTCTTGCCATCGGCAAGTTTGAAAACGTCAAAGATCGTGGCCTCGGCGATCAGCGCTTTGTCCACGCCCCGGGCCGCCTTCACCAAATCAGCGGCCTGAACCTTGTCGTCAACAACAAAAGCAAAGTCGCGCGAAACCGGCATCAGATCTGAAAGAACGAGCGCAGGCTTGGCCGTGCCCTTCTGGCGCGGCGCCGGAATGGTGTTGAGGATGATCTCAAAGGCCACGATCGGTCCCTTCACATCCATTTCGGCCAGAACGCGCGGATGTACCTCGCCAAAATGGGCCAGCCTGTTCTGCGGCCCCATCTGGATGGTGCCGGAGCGACCGGGATGGAACCAGTGGGGCGCCGTGTTGGAAACCTGAAGCGTTGACGCTGCCATGCCGCAGGACTCCAACACCGCAATTGCATCGGCCTTGGCGTCGAAGGCATCGACGGCACGAACCTTGCTGTTCCATTCCCGCGACACGGCGTCCCCCTGGCGAATGCCGGCGGCCCGCAGCGTCTCATCTTCGGGCTTGTCACCGGCATAGGCATGGCCCACTTCCGAAATGGCGAAATCCGAGAATCCGCGGGCAATGTTGCGCGCCGCCGCCGCAACGAGATTGGGCAGCAGCGAGGGCCGCATGTCTGTGAGTTCGGATGAGATGGCATTGGCGAGCTGCAAGGATTTTTGCCCACCGCCGAAACGTGACGCATTGGTGTGATCGAGGAAGGCGTAAGTCACGGCCTCATTGAAGCCACGCTGCGCCAAGGAGCGCCGCGAGGTCAGCATGCGCTTTTGCAGCGGCGTGAGGACGGGCCTTGCTACCGCATGGGGCCGCGACATTTCGGCGAATGGGATATT
The DNA here is from genome assembly GCA_031431295.1 of Hyphomicrobiales bacterium. GTDB lineage: Bacteria > Pseudomonadota > Alphaproteobacteria > Rhizobiales > Aestuariivirgaceae > Aestuariivirga. The sequence goes on from JANPDD010000090.1 coordinate 2,586, forward strand.
CTCCAGCCCGACGATGCGGCAGATATCCTCCACAAGGTCAGCCTCGACATTCACATCAGGTCGCCAAGTTGGGGGAATGCAAGAGGCACCACCTGCCGCTTCCGTGACCATGAAGCCCAGCGCGCGGAGAATCTTCAATTGCTCCGCCCACGGACAATCAAGGCCTCCCAACTGCTTCGCGCGGGTTTTGCGCAAGGTGATGGTACGTTTGGTTTCCGGCACCTTGCCTGC
>JANPDD010000091.1:0-2603 GCA_031431295.1 Hyphomicrobiales bacterium
CTCGCCAGCTTTCACGCGTGCACGCGCATCGATCCATTGCGGTGCATGACGCACCATGAAGGCCTCCGCCACCAGGATTTTCCTTGGAATTTTGCGGAGTTTGGCAGCTTCCTTGGCAGTGATGGCAATCGGCTTTTCACACAACACGTGCTTGCCGGCCTTGGCCGCCGCCAGCGTCAGCGGCACATGCAGGTGGTTGGGCAGGGGGTTATAGACAGCCTCGATTTCGGGGTCGGCCAGCATCTCCTCATAGGAGCCATAGGCCTTGGGGATGCCGAGCTTTGCCGCCCATTCTTTCGCCGTCGTGAGGTTGCGCGACGAGATTGCCACAACATCCAGTTGTTTGCTCTTCAGCATGCCCGGAATGACTTTGGCGACACCGATATTGGCTGTTGAGATGATGCCCCATTTGACGTTTTTCATGTGCCACTCCTGATTTTGAAGTCCTTATGGCGGAATTGTCTGTAAAGGTTAAGTGTCGACGCCAAGACGCGAAGTGACGTATCCAGCCTTGACGGCCATCACCTTGCCGCGCTTAAGTTTTTCCCAGTTGGCACACGGTGGCAGGTAAGGCCTTGTGATGCCCAGGAACACAGGGAGAAAGAAACATGAAATTCCTCAAGACAATATTGGCCACCTCGGCCCTGACCGTGATGGTCGCATCCGGCGCCCAGGCGGCGGACGCCGAATCCTGCAAGGCCGTGCGCTTTGCCGACGTGGGCTGGACCGAGATCCAGGTGATCTCGGAAATTGCCTCCAACATGTTCAACGCCATGGGCTACACGGGCGAAGTGAAAACGCTTTCCGTGCCCGTGACATTTGCCGCACTCAAGACCAAGGATGTGGACGTGTTTTTCGGCAACTGGATGCCCTCCCAGACAGCCGACATTCAGGCCTATCTGGATGACAAGTCCGTTGAACAGCTCGCCGTGAATCTGGAAGGTGCAGGTTATGGCATGGTTGTCCCGCAATACGTTGCTGACGCTGGCGTCAAATCGCTGGCGGACCTTGCAAGCAACAAGGACAAGTTCGCTGGCAAGATGTTCGGCATTGAATCAGGCAATGACGGCAACCGCATCATGCAGGGCTTCATTGACGACGCCAAAAACAACCTGTCGGGCTGGACCGTGGTTGAAAGCTCGGAAGCTGGCATGCTGACGGAAGCTGAAAAGGCCATCAAGAACAATGAATGGATCGTCTTCCTCGGCTGGACGCCGCATCCCATCATGGGTGACATGAAGCTGCACTATCTTGCCGGGGTGGAATCAGCGGGCTTTGGTTCCGCAACTGTCTATACCAACACCCGTGCAGGCTGGGCGTCTGAATGCCCGAATGCAGCCAAGCTCGTGTCCAACATGAAGTTCACATTGCCCATGGTGGGCGGTTCCATCATGTCGCCTGTCTTGAAAGATGGCAAAGACCCGAAAGCCGTGGCCGCAGAGTGGATCAAAGGGAATGCAGATACCGTTGCCGCCTGGCTTGATGGTGTCACCACCATTGATGGCGGCGACGCCAAGGCCGCAGTGCTGAAATAAGCCTGAGCAACCGAAAATCCGGGAGAGATTGCCACATGCGATCTCTCTCTTTTCATTTGTGTCCGGCTGTAGCAGTCTCACCCCATGATTGATCCCGTCTCAAAGTGGCTGGCCAGTTGGAAAATCCCCGTCGGGCCTTGGGGCAAGTCTCTCATCGATTTCATCATCACCTATTTTGAATGGTTCTTCGATGGCTTGAAGGACGGGCTGAATGGCGTGGTGGAATGGTCCACCTGGCTGCTGTTGCAATGCCCGCCCGTGGCGCTGGTGCTCGTCCTTGCTGCTGTCATCTACTATGTGAAGCGCTCAAAATGGCTGGCCATCGGCGTGTTGGCCGGGCTGCTCTTCATCTTGAATCAAGGGCTGTGGAAGGAAACCGTCCAAACCCTCGTGCTTGTGGTTTATGCCACGGCTTTGTCGATGGCAATTGGTGTTCCACTGGGCATATGGGCCGCCCACAAGCCACGCGTGTGGAAAACCTTGCAGCCCATTCTTGACCTCATGCAGACCATGCCGACCTTCGTCTATCTGATCCCCATTCTCATTCTTTTTGGACTTGGCGCCGCACCCGCCCTGATCGTCACCATCATCTTCGCCATGCCGGCACCTGTGCGCATGACCTATCTGGGCATTACCTCCATCCCGAGGCCGATGATCGAAGCTGGTGAAAGCTTCGGCGCCACCAAACGCCAATTGCTCTGGAAAGTGGAGTTGCCTGCCGCACTCCCCACCATTATGGCGGGCTTGACCCAATGCATCATGCTCTCGTTGTCAATGGTGGTGATCGCGACATTGATTGGAGCACCCTCGCTGGGCAATCCCGTCAACCGCGCCCTCAACAACCGCAACATTCCCCTCGGCATTGAGGCGGGCCTTGCCATTGTCATTCTGGCGATCATCCTCGACCGCGTGCTGTCCGCCCGCGTGGGAGCCAAAAAATGACAACTGCTGTCGCCTTCAAGAATGTTGATATCCTGTTTGGCCAGCACACGGCGGAAGCCATTGCCATGATGGATGGCGGGGCCTCGCGCAGCACCATCCTCGACAAGACAGGCGTGGTGCTGGGCT
>JANPDD010000092.1:0-2187 GCA_031431295.1 Hyphomicrobiales bacterium
CAGGCCGTCAAGGGCCGGGGTGATGATCAGAACCATGAGTGGAATCTGGAAGAACAAATAGACCAGCGTCAGACCCCAGAAGCTGAGCAGGTTGAATCCCAATCCGTAAATATTGACACCAAACACGTCGCGCAGAAGCACCGTGACGATGCCCAGCCGCCCCAGTGTTGCGAGGAAGGCAAAGGACAGGGGCACGCCCGCGAAGTTGGAGGCGACACCGGAAAACGTCAGCAATGGCCCCCGGATCCAGCCGGGCAAACCGCCGAGTGTGACCGAAGCTGCGATCAAAAAGCCAATCAAGCAACCTAACAGCGCCGAGGCGAAGCTGATCTTGATGGAAATCCAGAAGGCCCCCATGATCGAAGGGGTGAAGAGGTTGATGATGTTCGTCAGCGTCAGTTCGCCAGCAGGCGTGCGAAATGCACCCAGCACGATGTTGAAGGTCGGCAGGATCAGGAAAAGCAGCGCGAATACCATGAACGGCACGATGCCGAGCCAGTTGAGCGACAGGCGTCGCAGCACTGGGGGAGATGGCTCACGCGCGGGAATCAATGCGTCAGTTTGCGCGAGCGTCTGCATCAATCAGGATTCCGCTGCCAGCGCGCTTTTCGATCAGACTAATTCGTCTGATCGAAAAGAATTCGCGCCAATTCAATTTGTTGTAGCATGTTCTTTTCAGCAAAGTCGTGCAACTTTGCCGGAACGTGCTCCGGAGGATGGCCCGCCGCTGCAACCACAGGGACGGGCCAAGAGTGGTACTGAGAACTATTTGACGTTTGCGCCAACGACACTATCCCAACCGGTGGTCACGGCAGTCTTGTTGGCTGATTGCTCATCCAGCGTCGGGAAGACGGCTTTGGCATAGGCGTCAGCTGGCGGCAGCGCATCCATCAGTTCCTTTGGAACCACACCGCGCGCCACCATGTCGTTGAAGCGGATCGGATGGCAATAGCCCTTGAGCCATCCAAGTTGACCCTCGTCCGAATACAGGTATTCCATCCACAGTTTGGCGGCGTTCGGATGCGGTGCATAGGCCGAGATCGCCTGAACATAAACGCCGGCCAGAACACCCGATGCAGGGATCACGACTTCAACCACCGGGTTTCCTGCCAGGCTGTCACGCCATGCCAGCATATTGTAGTCCCAGCCAGCAACGATCGGGGTAGCACCTTGGGCAATGGTGCCTGACTTGCCGCCGACAGGAACGAAATTGCCGGCCTTGTTCAACTCGGCGAAAAATTCGAGGCCCTTGCCGCCCGAATCCGTGCCTGGCGCTGCACCGCGCGCCATGCCTGCCGCCATGACAGCCAGAATCGCCTGGTTCGAAGCACGCGGATCGCCGGTCAAGGCGAATGAATTTGCATACTCGGCCTTCAGAAGATCAGCCCAGTCCGCCGGAGAATTCTTGATGATGTCCTTGTTGATGCCAAAGGCCATGACGCCATAGTAATCGCCGTACCAGTTGCCATCGGCATCCTTGACGTTGGCTGGTATCGATTCCCAAGTGGCGACTTTATACGGCTGAACAAGTCCATCGGCCTTGGATTGCGGGCCAAAAGCCAGCCCGACGTCGATGACATCAGGGGCTTGGGGGCCGGTGTTGTCTTTGTTGGCCTTGATCGCCTCGATCTCATCGGCAGAACCCGCATCCGGGTTCAATTCGTTCACGGCGATGCCCGGATACTTGGCCTTGAAACCTGCGATTACGCCGCCATAACCACACCAATCATGGGGCAGTGCGATGGTGGTCAGGTTGCCTTCCTTGATGGCGGCGGCTTCAAGAGCAGCCATGTCCTGTGCCTGGACCATTGAGGTCGTGGCAAGTGTGGTCGAGGCGAGCAGGGCCACGATAGCCAGTGACGCGTTGGTTTTTCTGAGTTTCATATAACATCTCCCTTGTGGGCATGCTGCCCGTTCGTGACAACTTCGGTCTTACGTGTTGCTTATGACAGTTTTTTCACGCTAGCCCAAAGGAGGTGTGGACGCAAATGGCCCGGCACCTTGGTGCGAAGAGGTACAGCATTGACCTGAATTTGCTAGCGCAAGCGCCAGGCCATGCCTTCACGCAGGACGGCATCGGCATCGGCCGTGAAATCATTGCCTTCGCCATGCAGGATGAGCCCCGGCAGCAATTGCATGGGGGCCTTGGAACCCTTGACACCCTGCACCACGACGCGGCTTGCCGCC
>JANPDD010000093.1:0-11710 GCA_031431295.1 Hyphomicrobiales bacterium
GTCCGGGCTTTGAAATTTCGTCTGTTGTCATGGCCATCTGCAAGGGCAGGCACTGGTGCTTCAGGGTGATTCGATGATGTGCCCGCCCAGCACCTGATAAACCACTGTGGAGGCCCCCGCGCCATCGAAAAGTTGTCGCTCCGTGCCAGTCATAAACACTTGAGAAGAAAGGGTTTCCAGCAACTCGAAGAGGCCCTTCCGGCGCCCCGGATCAAGGTGGGCGGCAATCTCGTCAAGAAGCAGGATGGGAGCACCGCCAAAACTGTTTTTGGCCGCCCGCGCCTGGGCCAGAACCAGGCCAATCAAGAGTGCTTTTTGCTCACCCGTTGAGCAGTGTTCGGCGGCAACCGCCTTTGGCCCGTGGCCAACCTTGAGATCGCTGCGGTGGGGGCCGTGGAGGGCACGGCCCGCCGCCCGGTCCAGGGCGCGGGCCTCCGCCAGTTGGCGCCGATAGAGGTCTTCGGCTTCCACTGCGGGATGTTCATTGACAAGGTCTTCCATGGTGCCGGCGATGGCCAGTGTTGCCCAGGGAAAGGGGCCTCCTTGTCCGCTGTCTTCCATGTGGCGCACCAGCATGGCAACGGCGCTGAGGCGGGCTGCCGCCACGGCAACGCCGGTTTCGGCCATCTGGGTTTCGAGGCTGGAAAGCCAGGCGCGGTCGGGACTGGTTTCGGCAAGGAGCGCATTGCGCTCACGCATGAGCTTCTCGAAGGCGTTGACGCGGCTGGCGTGAGCGGCATCGAACACCGTCACCATGCGGTCAAGAAAGCGGCGGCGCTCGCCCGGCGCGCCCTGGAAAAGCCGGTCCATCGCCGGCGTCAGCCAGATCATGCGCAAAAGACCGGTGAGTGCGCCAGTGCTGCGCTGGGAGAGGCCGTCGATCATGACAGCGCGGCTGCTTGCCGCCTCGCCGGTGTCGCCCGCCTCCCAGGCGGTCCCAAGCTGCATGTCGCCCTGGGGTGTTGCGATTGCTGCCGCCACGGCCCACTGCCCCTTGCCCCCGTGGCGTGCGAGGTCGGTGAATTCAGCTCCCCTGAGACCCCGCCCCGGAACCAGCAGCGATACGGCTTCGAGAAGGTTGGTCTTTCCCGCGCCATTGGCACCCACCAGCGCGATGAGCGGCCGGGCGGGCTCCAGCCGCACGTGTTCATAGTTGCGGAAATCAGTAAGCGTCAGGCGGGTGATGGCAAAGGCCGGGCTTTGTGGCACCAGTTCAGTCTAGCGCGCGTCCCGGCGGGATGACCCGCCGAAAAGGACTCGCGCCAAATCATTATGCTGGAGCATGTCCTTTCCGCCAGACCGCTTCACACTTTGGCGGGACATGCTCTAAACCCGCATCGGCATCAGCACATAGAGGGACTGTGTGTCCTTGGGATCGCGAACAACGGTTGGCGAACCCGCATCCTGCAGTTCAAAACGCATGTTCTCGTCGGTGACCTGTCCCGCGACGTCAAGCAGGTAACGGGAGTTGAAGCCGATCTCCAGGGGTTCGCTGCCATACTCGACAACAATTTCCTCTTCCGCCGAACCTGAATCAGGATTGTTGACGGCGAGCGTCATCTTGCCTTCCGAAAGCGCCAGTTTGACGGCACGGCTTTTTTCCATCGAAATGGTGGAGACGCGGTCAACGGCATCGGCAAAGGCCTTGGTGCCAGCCATCAGCACCTTGTCGTGGTTGCGCGGAATGACGCGTTCGTAGTCGGGAAAGGTACCATCGATGAGTTTTGAGGTGAGGATGAGATGGCCCGTGGCAAAGCGGATCTTCGAAGATGACAGCGAAACCTGCACCTCCGCGTCATCGCCTTCCAGGAGCTTCACCACTTCCAGCACGGACTTGCGCGGCACAATCACGCCGGGCATGGCGGCGGCACCTTCGGGAAGTGCCAGTTGCGACTGGGCCAGCCGGTGGCCATCGGTGGCAACCGCACGCAACACAGGTTTCTTGTGCTGCTGGTCTGTTGCCTCGTGGAGATAGATGCCGTTCAGGTAGTAGCGTGTCTCTTCGGTTGAAATGGCAAAGCGGGTTTTTTCGATGAGGGTGCGCAGGTCGCGTGCTGCAAGTGCAAAATTGTTGCCAAATTCACCGCTGGAGAGATCGGGAAAATCTTCCGGTGGCAGGGCCTGCAGGGTAAAACGCGAGCGCCCGGCCTTGATGTTGATGCGCCCACCATCGGGACCCTGTTCCAGTTCCAGTTGCGCGCCATCGGGGAGCTTGCGCACAATGTCGTAGAGCATGTGGGCGGGAACGGTGGCGGCCCCCTTGCGGACGGTTTCGGCGGGCACGGTTTCAACAATCTCGATGTCGAGATCGGTTGCCGTGAGTTTCACGCGCTCGGCGTCAGCCTGCAGCAGCACGTTGGACAGGATGGGGATGGTGTTGCGCCTTTCCACCACGCTTTGCACATGGTTGAGGGCTTTGAGAAAGGCTGACCGTTCAATGGTAACGCGCATGGGGCCTGCTGGTCCGGTTGGGTTGCTCAGGGCTGGCGACAATGACGCCAAAAGGCCTGAAATTCAATGATATTTTCGTCCCTTCCGCAAGACCTCTAACCCTGTTCGATGAGGCGGATGAGCTGCGCCAGTTCCTTGGCCAGTTTTTCATCGCCGCGCATCATGTCATCGATCTTGCGCACGGCGTGCAACACGGTGGAATGGTCACGGCCGCCGAAGCGCCGCCCGATTTCAGGCAGTGAGCGGCTGGTCAGTTTCTTGGCAAGATACATGCCGATCTGCCGCGGCACCACGACACTGCGGGCCCGGCGCGGCGACAGGAGATCATTCTTGGAGACGTTGTAATGGCGCCCCACCACCTTGAGAATATCATCGATCTTGATGCGCCCCTGGTCCTGGCCTTGACCCTGGGCGGCGGCATCGCGCAACACCATGGCGGCGAGCTCCGGCGTAATGGCCTGGCCGTTGAATTGCTGGAAGGCCAGGATGCGGTTCAAGGCTCCTTCAAGTTCGCGCCCGCCGCCCGTCACCCTCTCGGCCACGAGATCAAGAATGTCATCGGCAATACCGGCCTGGAAACCGCTGGCCTGGACACCAGCAGCCTGGACACCAGCGGCCTGTGAGCCACGGGCCAGAATGGTGTCGCGGCGCATGCTGAGGATTTTGCGCCGGAGTGCCAGGTCTGGTGCCTCAATGTCAACGACAAGCCCGCCGACCAGGCGCGAACGCATGCGCTGGTCCACGGTGTCAAGCTGGGCAGGCGGCACGTCGGCTGCAACCACAACCTGGCGGCGCTGGTCGACGAGGGAATTGAAGGAATGGCAGAACTCCTGCTGGATCGCCTTGCCCTGGAGAAACTGGAAATCATCGATCAGCAGCACGTCGACGGATTGGAACTGGTCCTTGAAGGCCAGCGTGTCGCGCTGCCGCACCGCGTGGATGAAGGTGTACATGAAGCGCTCGGCCGTCATCAGCATGACCTTGCGGAGCGGCTGCGTGGCCTTGATGTGGCAGGCCAGGGCATTCAGCAGGTGGGTTTTGCCAAGCCCCGCCGTGGCATGGATGTAAAGTGGATTGAAGCCCATGGGCGCTGCTGCCGTGCCGCTGGCAACACGCAACGCGGCGGCGTGGGCGAACTGGTTGGATTGCCCGACCATGAATGTCTCAAAGGTCTGGTTGTCATCAAGTGGCGCGGATTTCGGCAGGGGCTTTTGGCTGGTCTGCGGCAGGAACGTTGCCATTTGTTGCAGGGCACCCGTGCTGTCATGTGCCGTTTTGGGCGGTGGCAACACGGCACGCGAAACGGTTGCCTGCGGCATGGCCCCTCCCTGCACCCTGACTTTCAATTGCACGTGGCGCAGTTCGGCAAATTCTGCGGCGGCGATTTTCAGGAGTTTTGCCGCGTAGTGGTTTTCGATCCAGCTTTTGAGAAAGCGCGTGGGAACAGACGCAACAAGCTGGCCATCGCAGAAGGACTGCGGCTCCATGCGGCCGAACCATGACGTATAGAGATCGTCACCCAACTCAGCCCTGAGGCGCAGCGCCAGCCGCGACCAGGTTTCGCGAAGTGTTGGCGCTGCCATGGCATTCGCCATCGAAGATGCGGCATCAGAACCATGTGAAGCAGGCAGGTGCTGGCCTCCCGGCCCCTGAGTTGCAACCCCCGCTGCCACGGCTTCGAAGTTCGTCTTGCCTGTTTCGCCCATCATGTCCGCCCGCCCAAAGTCCCAGTTGGCGACAAGCATCGCCGGATGAAACCATCCGGTGCTTTGTCCCCGTTCATTCAACGCAATTTATTGATTGCCCCACGCAAAGGGGGGACACACTCACATCAACAGCCGTGCCTGCCTTGGCATCTGCCGCACCGCATCCCGAAATAATTCAAGCTCTTAACCCCATGCTGCCCCCACATTCGGACACCTGCGGGTATTCCCGTCAGCCGCCCTGGCAGGAACTTACCGACGCTGTTTGCACGGCGGCAAACAGAATCTTGCTTGCTCCGTATACGGAAGGTTTGCCGCAACGCCATTGTTGGGGAGGGAATTCAGCAACTTGCGGCCAAGCGGTTGATTCAATGTCTTGAATCAATTCATCCGGCGGCAGTTTCGGGGCCGGTCACGGGTCAGCGCGGCAGCAGGCCTTGGCGCGGGCTGGCCCGCAAATCTTGGCCGAAGCGGCCCCGAAGTGGCACGAGGTCAGCCACGGCGTTGTTTTTGCGGGCTAAATTTTTACCATTCAATCAGTTCAAGGAACATTGCCCTGGGATTCTACTGCGGATTCCACCGCAGATTCCCCATGAAAAAAGGCCTGCCCGGTTGCTGCCGGCAGGCCTCCATGCACATGCGGTCTGTGTAAATTCCACATCCTTCCGCTTGGCGCGCAAATTCAATATCGTGGAGCATCCTTCGTCACTCAAATCATTCTGATCTGATCGTCCGATGCTGTGGAATGCAGCGTCAGGCCGTCATGGCCTTCACGCGCTTGCTGAGGCGCGAAATTTTCCGGGAAGCGGCGTTCTTGTGCATGACGCCTTTCTGGGCGCCGCGGGCAAGGGCGGGAGCGGCAATCTTGAGCGCCGTTTCGGCTTCAGCCTTCTTGCCTGCGGTGATGGCTTCTTCCACCTTGCGCACGGTGGTGCGAACCGCCGTGAGGCGGTTCTTGTTGATGGTGGTGCGCCGTGTCGCCACGCGGGTTGCCTTCTTGGCGGAGGAGGTGTTGGCCATGGATCAGTCCTGCTTAGTGGTTCAAATCGAAAATGGCCGCATTCGAACCTCGGGTCATGTAACACCCCCGGGGCGCGGCAGCGGCTTTCGGAATGGCGGGCTTATAGGCATGAAGGGGCTGTCGCGTCAATTGCGCGATTTAGGACTGTTTCCCGGTTCCATCCCCCGCATCCGTCGATCTTGCCAGCGCCCGAACCCCAGCCTATTCGGACGGCAGGAGTGAACCACCATGACAAGCGAAACTCGACCCTGGGGGTTCTTCCATGTGCTGGACGAACAAAAGGGCTTCAAGGTGAAGCGCATCGTGGTGAAGGAGGGTGGCCGCCTCTCCCTGCAAAGCCACAAGCACCGCAGCGAGCACTGGACCGTTGTTGCGGGGCTTGCCACAGTCACCGTCAACGATAAGGTGCTGAAATTGTCGCGTGGCCAGTCGGTGGATATTCCGCTCGGTGCCAGGCACCGCCTGGAAAGCCTCGACGGTGGCGAGGTTGAAATCATCGAGGTGCAGTTCGGTGACTATCTCGGCGAAGATGATATCGTGCGCTATGACGACATTTATGCCCGGAGCTGAACGCCGCCATGAACCGCATCGGCGTTGACATTGGCGGCACCAAGATCGCCTGCGCGGCTTTCAATGCCAAAGGCGAAATCGTGCACGACCAGCGCATTGCCACACCGAAGGATTATCCATCCATCATTGCCGCCGTCGCCCGGTTGGTTGAAGAGGCAGGCGAAGGGACTGTCGGCATTGGCGCGCCGGGCTCACTGGGGTCACGCGATGGCTTATGGCGGAACTGCAACATCACCATCTGCAATGGCAAACCGCTGTTCACCGATTTGCAAACCGCCATTGGCCGCACCATCCGCATGGACAATGACGCAAATTGTTTTGCCTTGTCTGAAGCCATTGATGGTGCTGGCAAGGGCCACGCCTGTGTGGCGTTCTATACCATCGGCACCGGCCTCGGCGGCGGCATCGTGATCGACGGCAAGCTCATCCGTGGCGCCAACGGCGAGGCGGGCGAATTTGGCCATACGGGCCTGCCGTGGATGGACGAGGCGGATTGGCCGCCCATTCCCTGCTTTTGCGGCAAGCGCGGCTGCACCGAAATGTATGTTTCCGGCACGGGCTTCGTGAATGACTATGCGCGCAGCACCGGCGAAAAATTGAGCGGCACCAAGATTATCGCCCGGGCCCGCGCGGGAGAGGTTGCCGCGACCGCAACGTTAAAACGCCTGCAGGACCGCTTCGCCCGTGTCGTTGCCAATCTGGTGAACGTGCTCGATCCCGACATCATTGTAATGGGAGGCGGCATGGCAAGCCTGCCGGAACTGGTGGAAGAGCTGCCGCCAAAAGTTGCCCGTTACAGTTTTTCTGGTGCCGCAAAGGTCAGGATCGCCCGCGCCACCTTTGGTGATGCCAGTGGCGTGCGCGGTGCTGCATTGCTGTGGCCCGCATGACTGGCTCCTATCACATTGGTGCCACAGCATTCGAAGCACCAGCGCTGGTGGCAGGCCTCTACCTCGTCGCCACGCCCATCGGCAATCTGGGTGATGTCACGCTGCGCGCCCTCGAAACACTCAGCGCCTGTGATGTGATCTACTGCGAGGACACCCGTGTCAGCGTGCGCCTGCTGGAGCGTTACGGCATCAAGAAGCCGTTGAAGGCGCTGCATGACCACAACGAAGCCGATCTCGCTCCAAAACTGGTGGGCGACATCAAAGCCGGACAATCACTCTGTCTGGTCAGCGATGCGGGAACACCCCTCATTTCCGATCCCGGCTACCGGCTGGTCAAAGCTTGCGCCGATGCGGGCGTGATGGTGACAGGCATTCCCGGTGCTTCCGCCGTGCCTACGGCGCTGCAACTCTCCGGCCTCGCCACTGACCGTTTCACCTTTGTCGGCTTCCTGCCCCAGACCTCGGCCACGCGGCGCCAGCTTCTGGAGGAGTTGGGTACCGCGCAAGGCACACTTGTGGCGTACGAAAGCCCGCACCGCCTGCGCGATGCCCTCGCCGACATTGCCGCACTCTATCCCACCCGCGCCGTGGCCATGGCCCGCGAATTAACGAAGCTGCATGAGGAGGTGTTGCGCGGTACAGCATTGGACATTCTCCAAAAGCTTTCGGCCCGCGAAACCATCAAAGGCGAATGCGTGCTCGTCATCGCGGGCCAGACAGAAACGCCACAAGACCTCGACGCGGCACAGATCGCCCGCATCATCGCCGCTGCCGCCACCGCCATGCCTGCCAGCAAGGCGGCGCAACAGGTGGCAAAGCTCACAGGCCTTTCCCGCGATGAAGCCTTCGCCCGCATTCTCACATTGAAAGGCAAGGCGTGAAGAAGCGGCAGGCGGCTGAAAAGCGAGGGCATCTCGCCGAAACCATTGCGCTGTGGTTTCTGCGCCTCAAGGGCTATCGCCTTTTGGCTAGGCGCTTCAAAACCAACACAGGCGAAATTGATCTTGTGATGCGCAAAGGCGGGACGACGGCATTTATCGAAGTGAAGCAGCGCAGATCGGTTGATGACGCCGTGATCGCCGTTACGACCTCTCAATCCAAACGCATTTCATCTGCCGCCGCAGCCTGGATGTCACGCGACCCAAAGGCCGCATCCGGATTTTGCCGGTTTGACATCGTCGCCGTCTCTTCTAACCTTTGGCCCACCCATATTCCGAACGCATTTTCCGGAGACCGATAAGCCATGGTCCTTTCCACTTCTTTGGCAGTCGCCGTCCAGATGGACCCCATCCAGTCCGTCGACATCGCAGGTGATTCCACTTTCGCCCTGATGCTGGAGGCGCAAGCGCGCGGCCACAGCCTGTTCCACTATCACGTCAACACGCTGGCTGCCCGCGACGATGCGCTCTTTGCATCGGGGCAACGCCTGACAGTGCGGGACGAGATGGGCAATCATGCTTCGCTTTCGCAGACGGAGCGCATCGACCTCGCCACGCAGGACGTGGTGCTCATGCGCCAGGACCCGCCCTTTGACATGGGCTACATCACGGCCACGCATCTCTTGGAGCGCATCCACCCCAAGACGCTGGTGGTCAATGACCCCGCCGAAGTGCGCAACGCCCCTGAGAAGCTGTTCATCCTGCGCTACGGGCAGTTCATGCCACCCACCCTCATCAGCCGCGATCCGGGCGAGCTTGACCGCTTCCGCCGCGAACATGGCGACATCATCCTGAAGCCGCTCTATGGCAATGGCGGCGCTGGCATTTTCAAGACCCATGAAGGCGACCAGAATTTTGCCTCGCTCTTGGAAATGTTCGGCCAGCTCTTCAAGGAACCGATCATCGCGCAACGCTACCTGCCGGAGGTGCGGGCCGGTGATAAACGGATCATTCTGGTCGATGGCAGGCCGGTGGGGGCCATCAACCGCGTGCCTGCGGCCCACGACCACCGCTCCAACATGCATGTGGGAGGCCGCGCCGAGCCTGCAACCCTCACCAAGCGCGAACAGGAGATCTGCGAGGCGATTGGACCGGATTTGAAAAAGCGCGGCCTCATCTTCACCGGCATTGATGTGATCGGTGACTACATGACGGAAATCAACGTCACCTCGCCCACCGGCATTCGCCAGGTGAAAAACTTCGGCGGTGCGGATATTGCGGCACTGATCTGGGATGCGATCGAGGCCAGAAAGTAGGAGTTGGGACGTGAGCGGCCTCGACATCATTGCCTTCGATGCCGATGACACGCTCTGGCACAATCTCATTCACTTCGAAGCCGCGGAAAAGCAGTTTGGCGAGATGTTGTCGGCCTTCGCGCCTGCAGAAGACGGCGCCCGCCTGTTGGCCGAGGCAGAAAAGCGCAACATCGGACTCTATGGCTTTGGCGTCAAAAGCTTTACGCTGTCGATGATCGAAACAGCCATCGCGATTTCAGGCGGCAAGGTTGATGCGACGATCATCAGCAAGCTCATTGCCATGGGCCGCAACATGCTGGACCATGACATTGAACTCCTGCCCCATGTGGAAGAGACGCTGAAGGCGCTGCATGGTTCCTGCCGCCTGTTGCTCATCACCAAGGGCGATCTGCATCACCAGGAGCGCAAGGTGCTGGCGTCTGGCCTCGCGCACTACTTTGAAGGCATCGAAATCGTTTCGGACAAGAAACCCGCAACTTACGAAAATATCTGCCGCCGCCACGGCGGGCGCGTGGAACGCACGGTGATGGCTGGAAACTCCATCCGCTCCGATGTGCTGCCGATGATCCAGGCCGGTGGATTTGGCGTCTATGTCCCCTTCAACATTCTGTGGGACCATGAGTACGAGGACGTGCCACCGGACACGCCGCGCTTTTTTGAGGTGAAGGATCTGCGCGGCGTGGTGGATGTGGTGAAGCAACTGAGTTGAAAGATAGCGATAGCCTGCGCCACTTTCTCATCACGCGGCGTCTGCAGGGTGCACGCGCTTGCGGATTTCCGCACCATGGTCACGTTCTGCGACCGCAATGTCGAACTGGCTCTGCAGATCAAGCCAGAACTGCGCGCCATTGCCGAAGTACAGACCAAGCCGCAAAGCCGTATCCGCAGAGATGGAGCGCCTTGCGTTCAGGATGTCCGTCACCCGCCCCGAAGGAACGGCGATATCAAGCGCCAACCTGTTGGCACTGAGGTTTCGCGCCGCCAATTCCCGGCGCAACATCCGTCCCGGGTGAACTGCTGGAGTCATGGTCTCAATCCTTCTTCACTCATCCTTTGTGGTAATCCACAATCTCGACCTCAAACGCATCGCCATCCCGGAACTCAAAACAAATGCGCCACCTCGCATTGACTGTCATGGCCCATTGGTTCTTTCGGTCCCCCTTCAACTTGTGCAAGCCAACGCTTTTCAACGGACTGATGTCGCCGAGGCTCTTGGCAACATTGAGTGACAAGAGCAGATCAATGGCGTGATCCATGTCCAACCCGCGAAAGGCATTGCTTTGCTCGTCCCAGAGCTTTCGCGACGACGTATTGCGCCAGGACCGGATCATGGCAGAAACGTAGTACATTCAACCGACAATCACAAGAGGATCAAAATCGTTCTATTTTTGTTCTTGTAGACGGATTTCGATCCCGCTAGCGTCCTACCTACAAAAGGGATCGGGCAGATGACGTCTCGGGTGGCGACGATTGCGTTTCAGGGCATTGAGGGTGTTCTGGTCGATTGCCAGGCGCAGTTTGTCTCAGGTCAGGCTCATTTCATGCTCGTCGGCCTTCCCGACAAGGCCGTGGGCGAAAGCCGCGAGCGGGTCAGGGCCGCACTCCACGCCATTGGCCTTGCCCTTCCGGGAAAGCGCCTTGTGGTCAACCTTTCCCCGGCAGACCTTCCCAAGGAAGGCAGCCACTATGACTTGCCCATTGCGCTCGCCCTTCTCTCGGCCTTGGGCGTCATCCCCCCGGATTTTCTTCAGCAATATGCCGTGATGGGCGAACTGGCGCTGGACGGCAGCCTGTTGCCTGTCTCAGGTGCGCTCCCTGCCGCCATGACGGCGCACGCCAACAAGCTCGGCCTCATCTGTCCGAAAGCCTCTGGTGCCGAGGCCGCCTGGGCTGGCGAAGAGGTTGACATTCTGGCCCCTGAAACCCTGATCCAACTCATCAACCATGTGAAAGGCACGCAAGTGCTGCGCCGGCCGACACCCAATCTCCGGGAGGAGACAAGGCTCCTGCCGGACCTTGCCGACATTAAGGGCCAGGAGGCAGCCAAGCGCGCCCTTGAAGTGGCCGCCGCCGGTGGCCATCACCTGCTGATGCTGGGACCGCCGGGTGCAGGAAAATCCATGCTGGCCCAGCGCCTTCCCTCCATCCTGCCGCCAATGGGCGCGCGCGAAATGCTGGATGTTTCCATGATCGCCTCGCTCTCCGGCGAATTGAAGGGCGGGCAATTGTCACGCGCAAGGCCTTTCCGCAGTCCGCACCACTCAGCTTCCATGCCCGCCCTTGTCGGCGGCGGCCAGCGGGCGAAGCCCGGAGAAATGGCACTTGCCCACCATGGTGTTCTGTTCCTTGACGAGTTGCCGGAGTTTCACCCCCGGGTTCTGGAAAGACTGCGCCAGCCCATGGAAACAGGTGAAACGGTGGTGGCCAGGGCCAACTACCATGTCACGTACCCGGCGCGTTTCCAGCTTGTTGCAGCCATGAACCCGTGCAAGTGCGGGCTTGCGGGTGAACCCGGCCATCACTGTCGCCAGGGTCCGCGCTGTGCGGCGGATTATCAGGGGCGGATTTCGGGACCGCTGCTTGACCGCATGGATATCCAGATCGAGTTGCAGGCCGTGAAGGCATCCGATCTCACCCTTCCGCCGCCCAAGGAAAAAAGTGCCGATGTGGCCTTTCGCGTTGCCGCCGCCCGGGCACGACAGGCCAACCGCTTCCAGGCCCTGGGCCACCCGCAGTTGCGCACCAATGCCGAGGCCGACGGAAATCTGTTGGAAGAAATTGTGAAACTTGATGCGGCGGGAACAATCCTGATCCGCGAGGCAGCTGACGCCATGCAGCTTTCGGCACGGGGTTATCACCGGGTCTTGCGCGTCGCCCGTAC
>JANPDD010000094.1:0-38832 GCA_031431295.1 Hyphomicrobiales bacterium
GGCCGGGGAAGTGATGAAGGAGTTTCCAAGTCCTTCCCCACCAACTCCTACCGTCACTCCCGCGAAAGCGGGAGCCCCGCTTGAACCAAAGTTGGATTCCCGCCTCCGCGGGAATGACGAAACGGGAGGGCTGCGCGCCACACCACTCGCCCGCCGCCTGGCGCGGCAGGCCGGTGTGAAGCTTGAGACGCTGGCGGGAAGCGGTCCCCGCGGCCGTATCGTTGCAAAGGATATCGCCAGTGCCAGTCCCGAAGCTGCCGGAGCTGGTTCTACCGCCATCAGCGCCGGACCAGACAGTGCCGCCATACGAGCCATGTACGCAGCAGATTCCTATGACATCGTGCCACTCGATGGCATGCGCCGCACCATTGCGCTGCGCCTTACGCAGTCAAAGCAGACTGTGCCACATTTCTATCTTTCGGCGTCCTGCATTCTGGACGAACTTCTGGCGGTCCGCGCCCGCGTGAATGCACAGGCACCCAAAGGTGCGGACAAGGCACCGCTATGGAAGCTCTCGGTCAATGATTTCATCATCAAGGCGCTGGCCGTGGCGCTGAAAAAAGTGCCGGCCGCAAATGTCACGTATACGGACGATGGCATACTGCACCACCGCGCCAGTGATGTGGGTGTTGCAGTGTCGGTGGAAGGTGGATTGTTCACTCCCATTGTTCGAGCCGCTGACGCAAAGACCCTCTCGCAGATTTCAATCGAAATGCGCGAACTGGCGGGAAGAGCCCGGGCGCGCAGGCTGATGCCTTCAGATTACACAGGTGGCACAACGGCGGTTTCCAACCTCGGCATGCACGGCGTCGAACAATTCACCGCCATCATCAACCCGCCACAGGCAACGATCCTTGCAGTGGGTGCGGGTGTTGAAACATTTGTGCCGGTCAACAAACTGCCGGTGCTCAAAACGGTGATGACGGTGACGCTTTCCTGCGACCATCGCGCGGTGGACGGTGCTGTGGGCGCGGAACTGCTCGCCGCCTTCAAGCAATTGATCGAAGACCCCGCATTGATGCTGGTCTAGCGCAACGCACCTTCAAGTGCGGAGCGGTTGAAGGCGGAAAGTTGCGCCATCAAGTATAAATTAGCGCATCTTTCGCTTTGCAGGCGATTCCACCTGCTCGCACGATGCGCTGGTTCAGGGAGTCTCCGACAGGCGCCAATCAATTTCCGCCATGCCTTTTTCCCTGAGGTAGGCGTTGGCTTTTGAGAATGGCTTCGATCCGAAAAAACCGTTGTGCGCGGAAAGTGGCGAGGGGTGTGCTGACTTGACCACAAGATGGCGTGAGGCATCCACAAAGGCGGCTTTCTTCTGGGCATAGCTCCCCCACAGAATGAACACCACAGGCCGGGGCAGGGCATTGACCTGGCTGATCACGCTATCAGTGAAACGCTCCCAGCCCTTGCCCTGATGGGAGGCGGCGCGTCCCGCCTCAACCGTCAGCACCGCATTGAGCATGAGCACACCCTGCCTGGCCCAGTGTTCGAGCGTGCCATGACGCGGGGGCGCAAACCCCAAATCTGATTGCATTTCCTTGTAGATGTTGATGAGGGAAGGGGGTGGCGAAACGCCGGGCCGCACGGAAAAGCACAGGCCGTGGGCCTGCCCCTCGCCGTGATAGGGATCCTGGCCCAGGATCACCACTCTCACCTTGTCCAGGGGCGTTGCATCGAGCGCATGGAACCATTCGCTGCCCTTGGGAAAAATGCGCTTGCCCGCCTCTTTCTCTGCCATCAGAAAAGATCGCAAGTCCGCCATGTAGGCTGCATCAAATTCCGGCTGCAACTTCGCAAGCCAAGAAGGGTGAAGGTTGACCATCAACGCAGAATGGCGAAGGCATTGCACAAGGTAAAGGGGAGAACCGGATTTGGTCCGCCTGGCTATGCGGCGATTGTGCTGTCGGGTGAACCCAGGCCCAGCACGCGGCAGATGGCGTAAACCAGTTCCGCCCGGTTCAACGTGTAGAAGTGGAAGTCTGTCACGCCTTCCCTTTCCAGCGCGTGCACCTGCTCGGCGGCGACCATGGCGGCGACAAGACTGCGGGTATCCGGGTCCTTGTCCAAGCCAGCAAAGCGTCGTTCGAGGTCGGGCGGAATGTGCGCCCCACACTTTGTGGCGAACTCGTGCACTTTGGTGAAATTGGTAATCGGCAGAATTCCGGGTATCAGATTGATCCTGATGCCGCGGGCGGCGATGCGGTCCCGCAGGCGCAAAAAGAAAGCGTTGTGGAAAAAGAACTGCGACAGGGCTCGCGTGGCGCCGTTTTCCGCCTTGTCAGCCATGAAAGCCAGGTCTTCTTCAATGGAAACAGAATCCGGGTGACGCTCGGGGTAAGCTGAAACGGATATGTCAAAAGCACCGATGTCGCGGATGCCGCGCACCAGATCGGCGGCATTGCGGTAGCCTTCCGGATGCGGCAGGAATTTGGCGCCAACGCCTTGAGGCGGATCGCCGCGCAAAGCAACAATGTGTTTCACGCCGGCGGCGGCGTAGCTGCGGATCACCTCGTTCACCTCGTCTTTGGTTTTCCCGACGCAGGTGAGGTGGCCCGCAGCGGCAAGCCCGGTTTCACTGGTGATCCGGTTCAGTGTTGCAAGGGTGCGGGTTTGTGTGGTGCCGCCCGCACCATAGGTCACGGAAACAAAATCCGGACCGATGGTTTCCAGACGCTTCACCGTTGACCAGAATGCCTCTTCGGCCTCGCCCGGCTTTGGCGGAAAGAATTCAAAAGACACACGAAAGGCCTTGCTCATGCGGAAACGGCCGATCTCCTGGTTGCCGCAGTCCTCAGCATTGATTTGGGTTGGGCCAGCCACAGGGAAACCGTGAGGCCTTTGCGCGATTTGAGCCATGGCGGCGGGAGAATTTCGTGGCGCACCAGCTCAAGATCAGCATGCGCCAACCAACCCGCCATTTGTTCTGCGGAAAAGCCAAGGCGAAGGTGGGCGTGCTGTTCGCGCAGTTCCTCCAAATCATGGGGAGCGAAGTCCACGATCAGCAGTCGGCCATCAGGCCTTAGAATGCGGCGCGCCTCCAGCAGGGCCTTTTGTGGCTCATCGAGAAAGTGCAGCACCTGGTGAATTGTCACAACATCCGCCGTGGCGTTTGTGAGCGGCAGGGCGTAAATGTCGGAGCGGCGCAAATTGGCGTGCAACAGGTTGGCGCGTTCCATGTTGGTGCGGGCAATGGCCAGCATGTCACGGCTGGAATCAATGCCGTAAAAATTCTTGGCGAGATTGCCGAACAGCTCCAGGACCCGGCCTGTTCCCGTCCCCAGATCGACCAACGTGTCAATTGTCTTGGCCCCCAGCATTTGCGCCATGGTGTGTTCCACGCTGGCCTCGTCCACATGCAATGAGCGCAGTTTTGACCATTGGGCGGCATTGGCGCTGAAATAGGCCCTGGCTTTTTCCTGGCGCTGGCGGCGCACCGCTTCAATGCGGGTGATGTCGGCGGCGAGTTCCGGATCCTTGCCGGGGAGCATGTCGACCAGGGACCGGGCAAGGGCGCCACTCAGGCCCTCACCGCGCAAGCGAAAGAGAACCCAGTTTCCCTCCTTTTGCCGGGTGAGAAGGCCCGCCTCCACCATGAGTTTGAGGTGGCGGCTGACGCGTGGTTGGCTCTGGTCCAATACGTAGGTAAGCTCCGAGACGTTGAGTTCGCCGTGGGAGAGTGCGAAAAGAATGCGAATGCGCGTTGTTTCCGCAATTGCCTTCAATCCTGCCAAGAGTTCATCCATTATCGTCTCCGCATCTATATAAACATATCTTTATATAGATTGTAAAGTCTGGTGCGCTTTTGTCAAATTGAGTGTCGCAAACAGTAATAAAATCGTGTCGTGCTTGATTTTGACGCCCCTCCGGGCTTTAACTTGGATTGCAAGATTCTGTAGGGCGGGGACCGGATCAGAGGCACGACACAGGACCAAACATGACCACGACTTATACGCGCCGCCGGGCGCTCGCTTTTTTTGCAACGCCCCTTGTTCTGGCAGTTTCCGCGCCCGCATATGCCGACAAATCCGCCGAAAACTATGTCGAGAAGATCGGCAAGGATGTGCTGCGTGTCGCCAATGCCGGTTCTCGCGGCAAGGCCACGCGCAACAAGTTCGCCTCACTGCTGGGGCGCTATGTCAACTTGCGCGGCATCACCATGGCTTCGCTGGGCACCTACCAGAAGCAACTGCCGCCGGGCGATGCAAACAAACTCAATGATCTGGTGACGACCTACGCAGCCGCGCTGTTTGCTTGGTATGTGGAAGATTTCAAGGGCAAGGATTTTGTTGTCGAGCGCACGGCCCAGCAGGGCAAGTATGTTCTCGTTTATGGCAAGATCATCAAGTCCGGCGGGGCAGGTGAACCCATTGTCTTCTACCTCACGGGTGGCGGCGGCAGTTATCGCATCGTCGATATCAGCGTTCTCGGGGTCAGGCTTTCCAGCGCCATGCGGCAGCGTTTCAATGATGAGTTGAAGCGGTCAAAGGGTGATTTTGAGCCGCTTTATGCGATGTTGCGGGAAGCCGAAACCTGGTAGTGGCCGCACTTCTTCAGGATGTGTTAACCATGGTAACGCCACAAGTCTCCGGTTAGGTCTTCGAATCATGTTGTCACGCCGCTCACTGCTCGCTGGCCTTGCCGCCATCATTTCTGGCTCCACCCTCGCTTCCGGGCCGGGTTCGGCCAAGGCGGCTCATCCCTCCATCACGTTCATGGAAGAAGTTGCAAAAAGCATGCTGGCTGCCCATCGCCAGGGTACGGTTTCTGCTTTTTTGCGGGTTGTGCAACGTTTTGCTGATGTTCCGGAAATTTCACTTTTTGCCCTTGGCGAATACAGTGGCAATCTGCAGTCTTCGCAACGGTCACGTTACCAGAAAGGCGTGGCCACCTATCTTGCCCGCTATTTTGCGCTGACATCACGGGACTATACGGTTGCCAAATACCAGATCGGCGAAGCCACGGTCGATCGCGACAAGGATGTGGTGGTAAGCAGCAAGGTCTTTTTGCTGACCGGGCAGGCCTACACTGTGTCCTGGAAGCTTGTGTGGAAAGATGGCCGCTACAAGGTTCGTGACGCCAGCGTTCTGGGCTTCTGGCTGACCAAATTCCAGCGCAAGGACTTCACGGATTATCTGGCCAAGCGCAACGGCAACATCAACCAACTGATTACCGCGCTGTACGGCTGAAACCTGACACCAGTCCATTAACCCTGTGACGGCATAAGCATCCAGCTGATTTTATGGATGTCTGTATGCGTCGCGTTGGGTTGGGTGTTGGCTGTGTCGTCATGGCATTGGCGCTTGTTGCCTGTTCAGGTGGGCGCGACAAGGCTAGGTCCCCCACTTCCCGCAACGTCCGGGTGCCGGATGTTGACTGTGCGGTTGACCCCCGACAGTTCGCCGAAGCCGAGAAAATCAAGGATTTCGGCAATGGTCATGCCTGTGGTGTGCGGAATGCCTGGCGGCTCTCCTCCATCAACGGCGTCAGACTTTCGCAGCCCGCCGTTGTCAATTGTGCGGTGGCCAACACCATGTCGCAGTGGATCACCCAGTCGTTGCAGCCTGCGGCCGAAAGCCGGTTGGGAGAGCGGGTGACGGAAATCACCGTTCCGTCGGCCTATGCCTGCCGCACCCGCAATAGCGTACGGGGCGCAAAAATCAGTGAGCATGCTTTCGGCAATGCCATGGATGTTTCCGGCTTCAAGCTGGAAAGTGGAGACTATGTTGCCGTCGAACAGGGCTGGTTTGGCGGTCGCAAGGTCCGCAAGTTCCTGGCGCAAATTCGGGGCGCGGCCTGCGGCCCATTCAAGACCGTTCTGGGACCAGGCACTGATTCCCACCATGCAGACCATTTGCATTTTGACTTGAAGCCGCATCGCAACGGCGGGGCCTATTGCCGCTAAGATCGGCATGGACACGGCATTGCAATCTCGCCTTTGAGGAGGCATATGGACCAGCATGGAACAGGAAATCATCGCACCGGAACCCGGATTGCCCAAAGCCTCAAACCAGGCTTTTAGTGACTTTGGCTGTGTGCTGGCGGCGGTGGGTGCGACCCTCATGAGCGTGAGTTTGCTGGGGTCTGCTGCTGCAGCGGGGGTTTGGGCTTTTTCCAAACTCGTCGGTTTTCCCGACATGGTCTTGTTTGTCCTTTTGGCGCTGGCCGCACTGCCCGTGCTGTGGGCAACAATCTGGACGGCAGGCCGCGCCTGGCAGGTGGAACGGCAGTTGGCGCGTGGCGGCGCGTTTGAGCCACCGGTCTTCAAATGGGCTATTATCTGAAACGGTCCACGTAAGCAGCTTTCGTCCGCTGCCGAATCCGCTAAACAGCTCTCCATGTCGATATGGTCCAACATTGCGGGTTCAGCCCAAAACCTCGGCGAGTCGGTTGGTGACTTCTTTGCCGGATTCTCGCGCAAGAGCTCTGTTCCGGAAAAAACCGTGGCTTTCACCATTGGCATGATCGCGCTCGGCGCCAAGATGGCCAAGGCGGACGGCGTCGTTACCAAGGATGAGGTGGCGGCTTTCAAGCAGGTGTTTCATGTGCCTGACAAGGACATGGCGGCGGTGCAGCGCGTGTTTGACCTGGCCAAGCAGGACATTGCCGGTTTTGAAAGCTATGCCCGGCAGGTGGCGCGGCTGTTTGTGGCGAAGTCATCGGTTCTTGAAAACGTGCTGGATGGGTTGTTCCATATTGCCAAGGCCGACCATGCCATCCACGAGGACGAATTGACCTACCTTGAACATGTTGCGGGCATCTTCGGGTTCAAGGATGCCGATTTTGCCCGCATCCGGTCCCGCCATGTCGCCATTGCTGCGGATCCCTATGAGGTGCTTGGCGTTGTCCGTGGTGCTTCCGCCGCTGAGATCAAGCAGCACTATCGCAAGCTGGCGCGGGAGCTGCACCCCGACAAGCAAGTGGCCAGGGGTGTTCCCATCGAAATGATGCAGCTGGCGAGCGAAAGGTTGGCCCGGACCAACGTGGCCTACGAACAGGTGATGAAAGGACTGCCTGCTTGATCGGCACAGGTCTGGCGCGGCGCGTCGTGCTGTCCCCCAATATTGAAGCGCGTCCCGAAGGGTGCCGCCCGCGATTTCTCGTTCTGCACTATACGGGGATGGCGACGGCAGAAAAAGCCTGTGCTTGGCTGTGTACTCCGCATTCCAAAGTGTCGTGCCATTATCTCATCGACCAGAACGGCGAAATTACCCAAATGGTCGGCGAAGAGCTTCGGGCCTGGCATGCCGGGCAGTCGTCATGGGACGGCGAAGGCGATATCAATTCCTGGTCAATCGGTATTGAAATCCAAAACCCGGGCCACGGTGGTGGCTACCCGGATTTTCCTCAAATGCAGATGCACAGTGTGGCCGCGCTTTCCAGCGACATCATCGCACGACATCATATCCTGCCACAGCATGTTCTTGCACATTCTGATGTTGCCCCGGGGCGCAAAATCGACCCCGGCGAAAAATTTGACTGGGCGTACTTGCATGGACGCGGTGTTGGACACTGGGTTCCGGCAGGGCCCATTGCCGGCGGCGTTTTTCTGCAGGAGGGCGACAAGGGTGATGCCGTTGCCGCTTTGCAAAGTTTGTTGAAGTTGTACGGTTATAATATTGATACAAGTGGAGAATATGGAATTCAGACACGCGTTGTCGTGGCCGCGTTTCAGCGCCATTTCCGGCCGGGGAAAATTGATGGCGTAGCCGACCATTCGACAGTCGCAACGCTGCACCGATTGCTGAAGGAGCGACCTGCAGCTTCGGTTTAGAGCAACGGGCAAGAAAGTGGTCCCCTGAGTTCACAAACGAAGTGCAACACCAGATTAAGGCGGTGCCATGGGACAGGATTACCTCGGGCGGCAGAGGCGCAGCAGACCGCCCAGATCGGATTCAAGGAGCGGAAAGACCATGGTGTGCCCGCCGATCTCGGCGCTGAAGCGGTCAGCCTTCTGCAACGTGCCGACAAGTGGATCATCCAGGGGAAGTTCAACCTCAATTGATGTCGCACCGGTCATTTCATTGGCCGTGGCCTGGCCGCTCAAACTGCTTTCCTTGCCATCGATCACGATCTTGAAGTTGGCAGTGGTGTCGGGCTTGAGTTCGGGCGAACCCTCGGGAAAGAAAATCTTGATTTTGCCGGACCCGATCTTGCACCAAAAGCTCACACCGACGTCATCAGTCTCAGGCACGCCAAATACCAGGAAGGCATCGTCTTCGGCTGCGTCAAGAATCCATTCGCGCTCCTGTGCGCAGGCGACGCCCGGCAGCAGCACGGCGATCATGGATATGCTGAAGATGATGTGGCGCATGGCAGATCTTTCGGTGATTGCGTGATAGCGGAAGATCAAAAGCAATGCATCACAACAAATCCGGGGCGGGCAGGGCGCATTTGACCCAAGGATTGACCAAGGATTGACCACGGATTGACCAAGTATATTGACCGGTTGCGCAGCAAGGACTATCGGCAGGGCGCCAGTCGGCTGGATGACCGCTGCCGCGAGGGCCGAAAGGCTGCGGGAGAGGAAAGTCCGGGCTCCACGGAAAAACGGTGCCGGATAACGTCCGGCGGGGGCGACCCCAGGGAAAGTGCCACAGAAAACAAACCGCCGGGGGCAACTTCGGCAAGGGTGAAACGGTGCGGCAAGAGCGCACCGCGCGCCTGGCAACAGGAGCGGCAGGGCAAACCCCACCGGGAGCAAAACCGAATAGGGGCAGCAAGGAGGCTCGCGCTTCCAGGGCCTTTCCGGCCCGCTGCCCGGGTTGGTTGCATGAAGCATCCGGCGACGGATGTTCCAGATGAATGGTCATCCAGTGTTCCAGCTCAATCAGAGCGGGGGCGCGGACAGAACCCGGCTTACAGGCCGGCTGGCACCTCTTTCCGGCGCGAAATGAATCGCACGGGAAACCATTTGTTAACAGTCAGCGGAGCATTGTCGGCAGACCATTAACGTCTTGTTCATCCTGCCGCTTTTGCCCATGATTTCAATGCCGAACCCAACACCTGCAGCGCACCCGCGACATGTTCCCGTGTTGCTTGGCGAAGTCTTGTCGGCGCTTGGCCCAAGGTCCGGTGACGCTGTTGTCGATGGCACATTTGGCGGTGGGGGTTATTCGCGGGCCATCCTTGCGGCTGCCGACTGCCACGTCATCGCCATCGACCGTGATCCTGACGCAATCGCGGGCGGCGCAAGCATTGCGGCTGAGTTTCCAGAAAGGTTGAAGCTTGTTCTCGGTCGTTTCGCGGACATGGAAAACATCGTGGCCGAGGCGGTTGATGGCGTGGTGCTCGATATCGGCGTTTCATCCATGCAGATCGACGAGGCGGGGCGCGGTTTTTCATTCCTGCGCGATGGGCCACTCGACATGCGCATGTCGCAGTCGGGGACGTCGGCTGCCGACTATGTAAACAATTTGCCCCAGGAGGAACTGGCCGATCTCATTTTTGTGCTCGGCGAGGAACACAGATCGCGCGCCATTGCCCGGGCCATCATTAAGGCGCGGGAGGCAGCGCCGCTCATGACAACCACCGATCTTGTTCATGCCATCGAACGGGCCACTGGTCCACAGCGCGCCAAGGACCGCACCCACCCTGCAACCAAGACTTTCCAGGCGTTGCGCATCCATGTGAATGGCGAACTTGATGAGTTGGCAGAAGCCTTGTTTGCGGCAGAGCGGATCCTGAAGCCGGGCGGCCGCTTGGTTGTTGTCACCTTTCACTCACTGGAAGACCGCATGGTGAAGCGCTTCTTTGCGCAGCGCAGCGGCCACGTGCCATCTGCTTCGCGCCATGCGCCAGGCCCGGCAGAGCTGCCAGAGCCCACGTTCACGCTTGGGCACAAGGGCCACATTGCAGCGGGCGAAGCGGAGATGCGTGCCAACCCACGCGCCAGATCAGCCAAGTTGCGTTTCGGCATCCGAACGCCTGCTCCTGCAATGGCCGCAGATGCAGCTGCCCTTGGTGTTCCGATGCTGAGGGAGAAGCGGCACTGATGCTGAAGATCCTCAACGCAACACTGGTGATCGGGGTTCTCTTCGCCGGGTATTTTCTCTACGACCTCGAACACGATACGCGGGGCGTCGAGCGGGACATTGCTAAAACGGAGCGCAAACTCGATGAGACACGCGAAGCCATCAAGCTTCTTAACGCCGAATGGAGCAGCCTGACGCGCCCCGAGCGCATCCAGAAGCTTGCCGAACAGTACCTTTCCCTGGAACCGACCGAGGCTTCACAATTTGTCGGCCTGGCTGAGCTTGCCACCAAAGTGCCGGACAGCGTGCCGGTCAAGCTCGAAAAGGACGGCAAGGACCCCATCGGTGACATTCTGAAGCAGATGCAGTGATGAACAATTCCATCCTCCAACACCTGCACTCCGCTCCGGTGCAATTGCACGGGCAAAACCGCATCCGCCTGCTGGGATTGTGTTTTGCGCTGGCCTTCACGGCAATTGGAGGACAGCTTTTGCGGATCAACCTGAGCAGGCCTGCAGAAGATCCGGACCGCGCATTGGCCCTGCAGGAACGCATTCCGCGGCCTGACATCGTTGACCGCAACGGCAATGTGCTGGCAACCGATGTTGCCGTCGCCTCACTTTACGCTGACCCGCGCAAGATCTCCGACGTGGATGAGGCGGTTGAACTCCTGACTGCTGCTTTGCCTGACCTTGATGCCAAGGACCTGCGGCGCAAGTTGCTGAAACCCCGCAGTGCCTTTGCCTGGATCAAGCGGCAGGCAAGCCCCGAGGAGCGCGATGCCGCCTACAATCTCGGCATTCCCGGCGTTGCCTATGTCAATGAGCGGCGCCGTGTCTATCCACAAGGGCGGCTTGTTGCCCATACCGTTGGCTATGTCGACATGGATACCAAGGGTATCGCAGGCATCGAGAAATACCTGGATGACGAGGGCGCCATCTACACTGCCTCACTGGCTGATCCGAAAAAACAGCTTGCAGCACCGGCAGAGCTTGCCCTTGACCTGCGTGTGCAGCACGCGCTGGCCGATGAAATCAGCAAGGCCGTTGCGAAATTCAAGGCCATCGCCGGCGGCGGCATAGTGCTCGATATCGAGACAGGCGAAGTCGTCGCGCTTGTTTCATTGCCCGATTTCAATCCCAACGCCGAAAACAAGGTTTTTGCCAAGGACCAGCAAAACAAGATGCTGAGCGGCGTCTATGAACTTGGATCGGTGATCAAGGCGGTCACGTTCGCCATGGCGTTCGACTATGGCGTCATCACCCTGAATTCAAAATATGATGTGCGCTTTCCCCTGGTCATCGGCAGCGCCCGCATCAATGATTTCCATGCCCAGCGCCGGGTGTTGACGGTGCCGGAGGTGTTCACGAACTCCTCCAACATCGGCGCGGCCAAGATGGCGCTGGAGGTTGGTCTTGAACGCCACCAGGCATTTCTGAAGCGGGTTGGCCTGTTCGACAAACTGGAAACCGAAGTACCCGAGACGGCAAAGCCATTGCTGCCCAAACGCTGGAGCAGGCTTGCATCGGCAACCGCCGCATTCGGCCACGGTTTTGCCGTGCAGCCGCTTCAGGGGCTTTCGGTAGTGGGAGGAATTCTCAATGGCGGAAAAATGATTCCACCAACATTCTTCAAGCGCTCCCGGGCAGAGGCCGAAGTGTTGGCACAGGCGATTGTCAAACCCTCGACATCGGAAACCATGCGCATGCTTTTCCGCCTCAATGCCACGGACGGCTCTGCCGGCAAGGCGGACGTGATTGGCTATCGCGTTGGCGGCAAGACCGGTACGGCCGAAAAAGTCGTGGGCGGGCGTTATTCAAAGGAGCGGCGACTTGCGTCTTTCATCGGGGCCTTTCCCATGGACAGTCCCAAGTATGCATTGATCGTGATGCTCGATGAGCCAAAGCCCCTGCCTGAGACCTACGGTTTTGCCACCGCTGGCTGGAATGCTGTTCCGACAGCGGGAAAGGTGATCGAGCGGATCGCGCCCATGCTCTCGATTTCGCCCCAATTTACGCCAGAAGATTTGGCCAAGTTGGCAAAATTGGAAAAGCGGAAGAAGCCTTGAGATGCAGCGCAGCCTCGCCAAACTGATCGCCGGGGATGGCCGGCTTCCGGCGGCTGGCGCAGCGCTGCGGGCCAAGGGCCTGACCGCTGACAGCCGCACCGTCGAGCCCGGTTTCGTCTTTGCGGCATTGCCGGGCACAAAAGTTGACGGCGCGTCTTTCATCACCCAGGCCTTTGCCAAGGGTGCCATTGCGGCCATAGCCGAGCCTGGCGCCTATACGGGGCCGGGGCTGGTGATTGAAAGCGGAAACCCGCGGCGCCTGTTGGCGCTTGCGGCGGCGCGCTTTCATGACAACCAGCCAGACACAATCGTTGCCGTCACAGGCACAAATGGCAAAACCTCTGTTGCGGTTTTTGTGCGGCAAATCTGGGAGGCCCTGGGTTTTCGCGCCGCCAGCCTTGGCACCATTGGCCTGGTCGGCCCGGCCGGCACGAGCGACTTGCAGCATACAACGCCGGACCCGGTGCAGCTTCAGGCGCTGGTCGCGCAACTGGCAACTGACCATGTGAGCCATCTGGCAATTGAGGCTTCAAGCCATGGGCTGTCACAGTTCCGGCTCGATGGGCTGCGCCTGACGGCGGGAGCCTTTACCAATATCACACGCGACCACCTCGATTACCACGCCAGCTTTGATGAGTATTTCGAAGCCAAGATGCGGTTGTTTGGAGAATTGCTGCCGGTCGGGGGCAGTGCGGTCATCAACAGTGATTCGGCACAGGGCGAAGAAGTCAGGATCAGGGCCGAGGGGCGCGGACTTTCCACCTTCACCGTTGGCCGTGCGGGCCGGGACATTCGCCTGATGCAAGTGCGGCGCGAAGGTCTTGAGCAGCACCTGGTGCTGGAAACACGCAGCGGCAGCCATAGCGTCACCTTGCCTCTGGTCGGCGACTTTCAGATCTCCAATGCCCTCGTTGCGGCTGGACTGGTCATCGCAGCCGGCGGCGGGGAGGAAGTGGCACTGCGCGCCCTGGCCAGGTTGCGGGGAGCCACAGGGCGGCTCGACCTTGTTGGGAAGACATCGGAACAAGCCTTTGTTTTTGTTGATTATGCACACACACCTGACGCGCTGGAAAATGCCCTGAAGGCGCTTCGCCCCTTCGCCTCGGGCAAGCTCATCGTGGTCTTCGGCTGTGGCGGTGACAGGGACAAGGGCAAGCGCCCGCTGATGGGGGCGGCTGCGGCGAAGCATGCCGATGTGGTGATCGTCACGGATGACAATCCGCGCAGCGAGGATGCCGCTGAAATCCGCAAGGCCGTGTTGGCAGCCGCGACTGGCGCGCGCGAAATCGGCGAACGGGGCGAGGCCATCCGCGCGGCGATTGGGCTGGCAAAATCAGGCGACATCGTGCTGGTCGCAGGCAAGGGCCACGAACAGGGACAGGTCATCGGGGTGCAGACGCGGCCCTTCAATGACCATGCTGCCGTGAAAGCCGCCATCGCCAATGAGGACTATCATGGCTGACGCACTGTGGACGCCAGAGGAGCTTTTGGCCGCGACGGGCGGGCGGTTTACCACAACGGTGAAGCAGCCCCTCACTGCGGTTTCCATCGACTCACGCACCATTGCGGCAGGCGATATTTTCGTTGCCATCAAGGGCGACAAGAACGACGGCCATGACTATGCCGCAGATGCACTCAGGGCCGGTGCAGGCCTTGCCATTGTTTCCCGCACAACGCCCGGGATGGAAGCGGCAGGCCCGCTTCTCGTTGTTGCCGATGATCCCTTGCGCGGACTTGAAGGCATGGCGCGCGCGGCGCGGGCGCGCAGTGCTGCCCAAATCATCGGCGTCACGGGCAGTGTGGGCAAAACCAGCGCGAAGGAAATGCTGCTGGTGGCGCTTTCCGCATCCGGGCAGACGCATGCCTCACTGGCGTCGTTCAACAATCACTGGGGTGTGCCGCTGACACTGGCGCGGCTGCCGCGTTCCGCGGCCTTTGGCGTATTTGAAATCGGCATGAGCCACGGCGGCGAGATCACACCGCTTGTGGCCATGGTCAGGCCACATGTGGCCATCGTCACCACAATCGCGCCAAGCCATCTCGGAAATTTTGCTTCGCTGGAAGAGATCGCCGATGCCAAGGCCGAAATTTTTTCAGGCGTTGCCGAAGGTGGTGCCGCCATCATCAACGGCGACAGCCCCTATTTCGGGCGCCTTGCGGCGGCGGCAAAGGCCATGGGAGTAAAAAATGTTTTTGGTTTTGGCAAAGGTGCCGCCTGTCAAATCCGGCTGGAACGTGTGGCATTGCATCCCACCTGCTGCTGCATCACGGCAGACGTGCTGGGCGAAAAGGTCAGCTATCGACTCGGCATGCCGGGCGAGCACATGGCGCTCAACAGCCTGGCGGTGCTTGCGGCGGCAAAGCTTGCAGGGGCTGACTTGGCACGGGCGGCAATCTCCATGTCGCAAGCAAAGCCTGCCAAGGGCAGGGGGGTGCAGCAGGCCCTGCGTATGGCAGATGGTGAGTTGCTGCTGATTGATGAAAGCTACAACGCCAACCCGGCCTCCGTCAGGGCGGCCCTCGGGCTTTTGGCGCAAGCCAAGACAGGCAAGAATGGACGGCGCATCGCGGTGCTGGGCGACATGCTGGAACTTGGCGAACACGGACCCCGTCAGCATGGAGAACTTGCCGAAGCATTGGACTTGGCCAAGGTCGATGTTCTATACGCCGCTGGCCCTCTCATGGCCCACCTGTGGGAAGCAACGCCGAACGCCAGGCGTGGTGCCCATGCGGAGAACTCCGGTCAATTGCAGAATGCACTTCTTGCCGACCTCAGGGCCGGGGATGTCGTGATGGTCAAGGGATCGAACAGCAGCCGCATGGGTTTGCTTGTGGATGCCATGAAGGCGAAATGGCCAGCGGCCACAAAGGAACAATGACCGGATGCTCTATTACCTGTTCACCAGTTTTGCCACCGAGATTTCCGCCTTCAACGTGTTCCGCTATCTGACCACGCGCACCGGCGGGGCGATCCTGACCGCTTTGGTGTTCATCTTCATCTTCGGTCCCAAAATCATTTCACTTTTGAAAGTGAAGCAGGGGCGGGGCCAGCCGATCCGTTCTGACGGGCCTCAGCGCCACATCGTCGAAAAGCAGGGCACGCCCACCATGGGCGGCCTGATGATCCTGTCTGGTGTATTTGTTGCCACCATCCTGTGGGCCGACCTCAGCAATCTTTATGTCTGGGGCGTGCTGTTCGTGACGCTGGGATTTGGCGCCATCGGATTTTATGATGATTTCCTGAAGGTCACGCGGGCCTCGGTACGGGGGTTCTCTTCGCCATTGCGGCTGTTCAGCGAGTTCGCCATTGCGGCCATCGCCATCGCCTGTTTCATGTGGATTGGCGCAAAACCACTTTCCAGTTCCCTGGCACTTCCCTTTTTCAAGGACACACTAATCTATTTCGGCCCGTTTTTTCTCGTTGTCGGGGTGTTTGTGGTGGTGGGTGCAGGCAATGCCGTCAACATCACGGACGGGCTTGATGGCCTGGCAATCGTGCCGGTGATGATTGCCGCCGGCAGTTATGGCCTCATTGCCTATCTCGTCGGCAATGCCGTGTTCGCAGAGTATCTGCAATTGCATTTTGTCCGCGGCACGGGTGAACTGGCCATCATTTGTGGCGCCCTGATGGGGGCGGGGCTCGGATTTCTCTGGTTCAATGCGCCGCCCGCCATGATCTTCATGGGGGATACAGGTTCGCTGTCGCTGGGTGGCGCGCTTGGCGCCATCGCTGTTGCGGTCAAGCACGAGATCGTGCTTGCCATCATTGGCGGGCTTTTCGTCCTCGAAACGGTATCGGTCATCGTGCAAGTCATTTCCTTCAAAATGACGGGAAAGCGCGTGTTCGCCATGGCGCCGCTGCACCACCACTATGAACAGAAGGGCTGGAAGGAACCCACCATCGTCATCCGCTTCTGGATCATTGCCTTTGTGCTGGCACTGATCGGCCTTTCAACACTGAAGCTGAGGTGACATCGCGATGTTCCCCGCCACAGCATTTGCCGGAAAGCGCGTTGCCATGTTTGGCTTGGCGCGCTCCGGCATTTCCTGCGCCAAGGCGCTGGAGCTTGGTGGGGCAGATATATTCGCCTGGGATGATTCAGAACCAGCAGTGGAGAAGGCCGCCGCCGAAGGCCTGAAGACAGCCAATCTCCACACCATCGATTTCAAGACACTTTCGGCCCTTGTGCTCAGCCCCGGCGTGCCGCTCACCCATCCGGAGCCGCACTGGACCGTGGTCAAGGCGCGGGCTGCGGGGATTGAAGTGATTGGTGACACCGAAGTTTTTGCCCGCACGGTGCAGGGCACCGGGGCCAAGCTTGTGTGCATCACTGGCACGAACGGCAAATCCACAACCACAGCGCTGATCGGCCACGTCCTCAAGGAGGCGGGCCTCGATGTGGATGTGGGCGGCAACATCGGCCAGGCGGTCTTCAACCTGCGGCCACCTGTGCGTGAGCGCGTCTACGTGCTTGAACTTTCATCCTTTCAGATTGACCTGATGCCTGGGCTGGTGCCTGACGTTGGCATTCTCACCAACCTGTCGCCAGACCACCTGGATCGGCATGGCAGCATGGCTGAATATGCCGCCGTCAAGGCACGCATGTTTGCCAAGCAGCGCGATGGCCAAACGGCACTTGTCGGCGTTGATGACGCGTGGAGTGAGGGCATTGCCCAACGCATCCATGGTGGGCCTGATGTGCGCCGTGTTTCAGTGCTGCGCGGACTCGGCGATGGAATTTCAGCAGCAGACGGCATTCTGCATGACATGCGCGACGGCAGCACCGGAGCCGAAATTGACCTCAGGGAAATTCCCAACCTGCGCGGGCGCCACAACTGGCAGAATGCCTGCATGGCCCATGGTTCGGCGCGTGCGCTGGGCGTTGACGTGCCAACAATTGCTGCGGCCATGGCCTCGTTTCCCGGCCTTGCCCATCGCATGCAGAAAATTGCGGAACTTGGCGCCGTGGCTTTCGTCAATGACTCAAAGGCCACCAATGCTGACGCGGCCGAAAAAGCGCTATTGTCCTATACCAATATCCACTGGATCGTCGGTGGCATCGCCAAGACTGGCGGCGTTGACGCCCTTGTGCAGTTGTTCAACAGGGTCGCAAAAGCCTATCTCATCGGTGTTGCCAGCGCGGAATTCGCCCAGGTGTTTGACGGCAGACTTGCCTACGAAAAATGCGAGACGCTGGCCCGCGCCGTTCAGGCTGCAGCGCGCGATGCGGGTGCATCTGAAAAGCCCGATGCCGTTGTGCTGCTGTCACCAGCGTGTGCATCGTTTGACCAATACAAGAACTTTGAGGTGCGCGGTGATGCCTTTGTCGAACTTGTCGCCCGCTTGCCGGGTGTCACCATGAGTAGCGGAGTGAAAGCCTGATGCTGATTTCCCGCAGTGACCGGGGCCTTCTGGCCCGCTGGTGGTTCACCATTGACCGCCCCTTGATCACGGCAGTCCTGTTGCTGATGGCCATGGGTGTGCTGATCAGCATGGCAGCAAGCCCCCCGGTTGCGGAGCGGATCGGTCTTCCGCCCCTGCATTTTTTCAAGAGCCAGTTGTTCTATCTCATATTTGCTGTTTTAGCACTTCTTGGACTTTCCTTCCTTGAAACCGCAGCGGTCAGGCGCCTTGCGATGGCCGGACTCGCCGGCTCACTGGGGCTCATGGTGCTTGCACTGTTTTTCGGTCCGGAAATCAAAGGCGCGCACCGTTGGATCGATATCGGCCCCATTGGAGTGCAACCATCTGAATTTGCCAAGCCGTGCTTTGTCGTCGTAGTGTCATGGTTTCTTGCGGAGCGCACGCGCCGCCCTGACATGCCGGGCCATGTGATCGCCTACGCCCTGGCGGTGCTTTTCCTGGGGCTGCTTGTGGTGCAGCCGGATTTCGGCCAGGCAGCCCTGGTCGTGGCGACAACGGGTGCCATGCTGCTTTTATTTGGCATTCCCTGGCTGGTGATCTTCGGACTATTGGCGGCAGGTGCAGCTGCAGTCGTGGCATCTTATGCCCTGGTGCCACATGTGGCGTCGCGGATTGACCGCTTCATCAGCCCTGAAAAGGGCGACACCTTCCAAACCGACACGGCCATGGAGGCCTTCCGCAACGGCGGCTTGATGGGGACCGGCCCGGGTGGAGGGCAGGCCAAACTGGTGCTGCCCGACGCGCATACGGATTTCACCTTCGCCGTGGTGGGTGAGGAGTTCGGCCTCATCGCCTGCCTGTGCATCATGGCGCTGTTTGTTTTCGTGGTCATGCGGGTTTTGAAAAAGGCAAAGGCGGAACAGGATCCATTTGTTTGCCTCGCCATGTCGGGTCTTGTCACCATGTTCGGCCTGCAGGCAGCAATCAACATGGGGGTCAATGTGGCGCTACTGCCCGCCAAGGGCATGACGCTGCCCTTCATCTCCTATGGTGGTTCGTCACTGCTCGGAACAGCCATGGCCATGGGTTTTGTGCTGGCGTTGGCGCGGGCTTTGCCGCAGGCAAGGCCAACGACCATTGAATTTCCGCAAGCGGTGGCGTGAATTGGGTGAAACTGCGTTGAAGAAACTGGTGATGCTGGCGGCGGGTGGCACGGGTGGACATTTGTTTCCAGCCCAGGCGCTCGCGGAAGAACTTGTCGGACGGGGCCTTCGCGTCCAGCTCATGACGGATGAGCGCATGCGCGACTATGGCAAGGATTTTCCGGCGGAAGCTGTTCACGTCATTCCGTCGGCCACTCTCTCCCTGTCGCGACCACTGCGGGCACCGGGCCAAATGCTGCGCCTGTGGCAGGGCTACGCAACTGCGCGGCGATTGCTGAAGCAGACGGGTGCCGTGGCCGTTGCCGGGTTTGGTGGCTATCCCTCGCTGCCGCCGCTCATGGCCGCGACAAGGCTCGCACTGCCATCTCTCATCCACGAGCAAAACGCAGTCCTGGGGCGGGCCAACCGTTTGCTGGCCAGGCGGGTTTCGGCCGTTGCCCTCTCGTTTGAAAAGGTCATGCATGTGCCCAAAGGTGCGAAGACCACCCACACGGGCAACCCGGTGCGCGCAATCGTGCGGCAGTTTGCGGGAAATGCCTATCCGTCATTGCAGGAAGGGAGCGCCATCAATCTCCTCATTTTTGGGGGCAGCCAAGGGGCGCGGTTTTTTGCGGAAATGATGCCCGCAGCCATTGCCGCCATGCCCGAAAGTTTCCGGCAGCTTTTGCGGGTCACACAGCAGTGCCGGGAAGAGGACCTGGTGCAAACCGCAGACGCCTACCGCCGCATTGGCGTGCAGGCCGATATCCATGCTTTTTTTGACGATATGCCGCGCCGCATGGCGGCCAGCCATCTTGTTGTTTGCCGTTCGGGCGCATCGAGCATTGCGGAACTCGGCGTTATCGGACGCCCGGCGGTTCTGGTGCCACTGCCAGGAGCAATCGACAATGACCAGTTGCGCAATGCCGAAAGCTTTGAAGCGGCGGGTGCGGGCTGGCTGAAACCGCAATCAGGCATCGAAAAGGCTGGCCTTGCCACTTTTCTGTCGGGATTGCTCAGCAATGCGGATGGCCTTAAGGAGGCCGCCGCTGCGGCGCTTCGGCACGGGAAACCGGATGCGGCCCGCCGCCTTGCCGATCTCTTGCAGAACATCTTGGCTGCGTAGGCCCGGCCATACTGGAGACTTGTGAGCAATGAAACTTCCGCGCGATTTTGGCCCCATTCACTTCATTGGAATCGGCGGCATTGGCATGAGCGGCATCGCCGAGGTGATGGCAACACTGAACTACAAGGTGCAAGGCTCCGATATTGCGGACAACTACAATGTGGCGCGGCTGCGCAAACACGGCATTGAAGTGGTGATCGGCCACGACGCCGGGAACCTTGGCGCGGCCCAGGTTGTGGTGGTGTCATCGGCCGTGAGGCCTGACAATCCGGAATTGCTTGAAGCGCGCCGCCGCTATCTTCCCGTGGTTCGCCGGGCTGAAATGCTGGCCGAATTGATGCGCTTCAAATCGTGCGTCGCTGTGGGTGGCACCCACGGCAAAACGACAACGACCTCCATTGTTGCCGCCCTCCTCGATGCAGGCGGGCTTGACCCCACAGTCATCAATGGCGGCATCATCAATGCCTATGGCACCAATGCACGGTTGGGAAAGGGCGACTGGATGGTGGTCGAATCGGATGAATCCGACGGCACCTTCGTCAAGCTTCCAGCCGATGTCGTGATCGTCACCAACATCGACCCGGAACACCTTGATCACTATGGCACTTTCGACAAGGCCAAGGAGGCGTATCTGGCCTTCGTCGAAAACATTCCATTCTATGGTTTCGCCGTCATGTGCATCGATCATCCGGTGGTGCAGGAAATGATCGGCCAGGTGCGTGACCGCAGGGTCATCACCTACGGCCACAGTCCGCAAGCCGACTATCGTTTGCAGGATGTGACGTTCGCCGATGGCGTCACGGGTTTTTCTGTGCGCGTGACTGATCGCGTCAGTGGCAAGACAGAGGATATCCCCGGGCTTGAACTGCGCATGCCGGGAGACCACAACGCGCTCAATTCGACGGCCGCACTTGTCGTGGCGCGCGAGCTTGGCCTGTCGGTCGAGCAAATACGCAAGGGGCTTGCCGCTTTCGAAGGCGTGAAGCGGCGTTTCACCCGCACAGGTGAACACAATGGCGTCACGGTGTTTGACGACTATGGCCATCACCCCGTGGAAATCGCAGCCGTCCTGGCGGCAGCACGGCGGGTGACGAAAAACAAGGTTGTCGCAGTCATGCAGCCGCACCGCTTCACGCGCCTGTCCAGCCTGTTCAATGAATTCTGCTCGTGTTTCAATGATGCCGATTCGGTCGTGCTGGCACCGGTCTATGCAGCGGGCGAGCAGCCTATCGAGGGGGCATCCCACCTCAACCTGGCGGAAGGCTTGCGCGCGCGCGGCCACCGTTCGGTTCAGCACATTGATGATCCAAAGCAGTTGGCGCCGCTGGTCAAGGGGCTGGTGCAGCCCGGCGACATCGTGGTGTGCCTGGGGGCTGGCACGATCACGCAATGGGCCTATGCGCTGCCGGGTGAACTGGCGGCACTGGATGCCTGATGGCCGTGATCGATGGACATCAATTGCTGAAGAAGCTGCCACCGGTGCGTGGCCGGCTGGAGGCCAATGCGCCGCTTGCCGATCTCACCTGGTTTCGCGTCGGCGGGCCGGCAGAGGTTCTGTTTGCCCCGGCTGATGAGGCTGACCTCGCCGACTTCCTCAAGAACACACCAAGGAGCATCCCCGTCTATCCCATCGGTGTTGGCTCCAACATGTTGGTGCGCGACGGTGGGGTTCCCGGTGTGGTGATCCGGCTTGGGCGCGGCTTTGGCGATGTGACAGTCGAGGACGGAACCCGCGTCCGCACGGGTGCCGCAGTACCGGACATGCGGGTGGCACGCGTTGCCGCCGACCATGGTATCGATGGGTTAACCTTTCTGAGAGGTATACCGGGCACCATTGGCGGCGCGCTTCGCATGAATGGCGGGGCTTACGGCGGCGAAACGAAAGACGTGTTGATCGAGGCGCGGGCGGTGGATCGCGAAGGAAATATTCACGTGCTGGGCAATGCCGACATGAAATTCAGCTACCGCCATTGCGGAGCACCCGACGGCCTTGTGTTCACGCAGGCGCTGCTGCAGGGCAAGCCCGGCATTGCCGCCGATATCATGGCGGCCATGGACAGGATCACCGAAAGCCGGGAAGCCACACAGCCCATCAAGAGCCGCACCGGCGGATCAACCTTCAAGAACCCGCCCGACAACAAGTCATGGCAACTGATCGACAAGGCCGGCATGCGCGGCTTTGCCATTGGCCCGGCCAGGGTTTCAGATCTGCACTGCAACTTTCTGATCAATGAGGGTGGTGCAACCGCAGCGCAACTGGAAGAGCTGGGAGAGAGCGTGCGCCGCAAGGTGAAGGAAACATCCGGCATCGACCTTGACTGGGAAATCAAGCGCATCGGCCTTGCTGCGCGTGAAGCGACATGATGCACTCACGTCTTGTTCCAGCAGACACGACTGTTGCCGTACTGATGGGCGGCTGGTCAGCGGAGCGCAAAGTCTCACTTGCTTCTGGTGAAGCTTGTGCCGGTGCTCTCACCCGTGCCGGCTTCAATGTGATCATGATCGATGTGAAACGCGAGACGATCCACGGTGTCCTGTCCGACCTCAGGCCCGATGTTGCGTTCAATGCGCTGCATGGAAAATGGGGCGAAGATGGCTGCGCCTCCGCACTCCTGGAAACGCTGCGCATTCCCTATACCCATTCGGGAGTCATGAGTTCGGCTCTCGCCATGCACAAGGAAAAATCCAAGACCATCTTCCGTGCGGCTGGCATTCCGGTGGCCGAAAGCAAGCTTGTTGATATTGAAATCGCCGCCAATGAACATGCCATGCCGGTGCCCTATGTGGTGAAGCCCGTGGCGGAAGGTTCAAGCGTTGGCGTCCACATCATAACCGAAAGCAAGAATGGCCCGCCGCGCATCATCCTTGAGGAGCGGGCGCTGTTTGGTGACCTTGTCATGGTGGAGCGCTTCGTCCCGGGGCGGGAACTGACCTGCGCCGTCATGGGAAATGTGGCACTTGGCGTGATCGATATCGTATCCAAGGCTTCGGGTTGGTACGACTATGAATCGAAATATGCCCCCGGTGGCTCGCAGCACATTCTGCCAGCTGAAATACCGATCGAGCTCTATCGGAAGGTGCAACAGT
This sequence comes from Hyphomicrobiales bacterium, assembly GCA_031431295.1. GTDB lineage: Bacteria > Pseudomonadota > Alphaproteobacteria > Rhizobiales > Aestuariivirgaceae > Aestuariivirga. Next base: position 22,763 of record JANPDD010000094.1, read on the forward strand.
ATGCCCTTGCCGCCCATCTGGCACTGGGCTGCCGGGGTGTGTCGCGTTCCGATTTCCGGCTTGATGACGCGCCGGGCCACGATCCGGAACTCATCCTGCTGGAAACAAACACCCAACCCGGCATGACCGGCACATCGCTTGTACCGGAGCTTGCTTCCCACGCCGGACATTCATTCGAGGAACTGGTGACATGGATGGTCAACGACGCATCGCTCGACCGCTGAAGCGGCGGCAATCCCGGCTGCCGCTGCAGGAAGCGCTGACAAGTCTCAGCATGCGTGCGGCGGCGCGCTGTTTTGCCGTGCTGTTTCTGGCGACCGGCCTTGTGGGCGGAGGCATCCAGGACAATGCCTTCAGCTATCAGGGCAGTCCGTTTCTCAATCTTGACGGAAAAATTGCCCGCGTGTTTGGCTTTGCGGCCAAAGACATCCGCATTACCGGCGTCTCGCACCATGACCCCAGGGAGGTCCTTTCGCGCATCGGGGTTCGGCCGGGCGGCAGTCTTGTCGGGTTTGATGCCCGGGAGGCGCGCATCCTGCTTGAATCGCTCGATTGGGTTTCGGATGCTGAAGTGCAGCGCTCGTTTCCCAATGCCCTCACCATCACCTTGAATGAACGCGAACCCTTTGCGGTTTGGCAGCTTGGCGGGACCTATAGCGTGATCGACCGCAACGGCGTGCAAATGAGCGGCCTCAATCCGCTTTCGCTGCGGCACCTGCCTTTGGTTTCAGGCAAGGGCGCCAATATCGCGATCGGGGCCTATGTTAACCAGATGGAAGCCATACCTGCCCTAATGCAAAAGGTTCAGGCGGCAGCCCGTGTGGGTGAGCGGCGGTGGACACTTTATCTCGACAATGGCGTCAAGATTGCCTTGCCGGAGGAAAATGTGGAGGCCGCACTCAGAAGGGTTGCCGAGCTGGATGAGACGCAGAACATGCTGTCGAAGGGCATACGCGAAATCGACCTGCGGACCAGTGACCGCATCGTCGTGGCCCTGGCAGAACCGGTTGATCCGCAAACAGGCGGCAGCGAACCGGATGTGACGCAGGTCCAGCCGCGCTGAAAACAGCCGGGATATTTTCCGGAGAAAGTGCATGGGGTTTGGAGCGTTCGCATGATGGCTGGTAAACAGTCGGTTTTTCGTTCAGGTTTACGGACTGGTTCGCGTCCCGACGGTGTGTCGGCCTTGCGTGGCGTCGTCACCCCCTCTGGCCCGGTTGCCGTCCTTGACCTGGGATCGACCAAGGTCAGTTGCGCCATTGCCGAACCGGTGGATCGGCACATCAACGGACAGGATTACCGTCATGCCCTGCGGACCACCGGCCTTGGGCAAACGGCGTCGCGCGGCATTCGCAACGGGGCCATTGCCAGCGTCAGCGAGGTTGAACGCGCCATCCGCGTTGCGGTCGATGCCGCAGAGCGCATGGCCGGGCTCACAATTCATTCGGTATTTGTCAATGTCTCAGGCGGCAGGCCGTCGACACTTTCTGCCTCAGCCCTGGTCAGCACACAGACAGGCATTGTTTCCCCACGTGATATCGAGACTGCCATTTCCATCGCCATCAGCAGGGCGGATATCGGCAAGCGCCATGTCCTGCACCTCAATCCATCGGGATATTCACTTGATGGCATTGCATCGGAGCAACCACCACTTGGCATGCACGGCGAAAAGCTGGGAGTCGATGTCGGCATTGTAACGCTGGATGGCGCGCATCTGCGCAACCTCACCCTGGCGGTGGAACGGGCCCATCTGCGGGTCGCGGGCTTTGGTCTTTCGGCCTATGCGGCGGCGCGTGGCGTGCTCTCACCGGACGAGATGCTGCTGGGGGCGCTCGCCATTGATCTTGGTGGCCAAACAACAGGCTATGCTGTGGTGCGCCAGGGTGTCCTGGTGGCCTCCGGGCAGGTGGCCGTGGGGGCAGGGCACATCACCGGTGACATGGCGCAGGGCCTGTCGACCACACTTGCCCATGCAGAGCGTCTCAAGAACCTTTTTGGTTCGGTGGTGCCCTTTGCCCATGAGGATCGCGAAATGCTAGCGGTGCCGCTGCTGGGCGAACGCGGTGTTGATTCCATCCAGCAGGTGCCAAAGCAGGTTCTGACCTCAATCATAGCGCCCCGGCTGGAGGAAACATTTGAACTGATCCAGCGCGAACTTGACCGCAACCCGTTGCCGTTTCCGGTGTCACGTGTGGTGCTTACGGGCGGCGGCAGTCAACTCCAGGGCGTGCGCGAATTTGCAGCACAGTTTTTTGGCTGTACCGTCAGGCTCGGCAAACCCATGCTGGCACCAGGTGCGGTGGAGCTTGCAAAGGGGCCGGACATGGCAGTGAGTGCCGGGCTTTTCGCTCTGGCGATCAAACCGGACCGCCGCCTTGCCATGCCGGCTGCGGCCCGCAGCCACATCGAACAGAGGCAAATGGGCTATGTGCGCCGCGTCGGTCGCTGGCTGAAGGAAGCCCTCTGAACCGGATTCTTGCCTGGGGTCGAGCGGAACTGTCGTACAATTTCAGATTGAGTCGCCGAAATCGCCCCCGATTCTTGCGCAGACATTGCCGATTTGCACCAAAGTGACTCACTTTGCGTACAATTTTCCGGTCTTGGTTAGCATTCGTTAACCAATTTTTAGGCTTTGGGAAACAAAGTCTTACTAGCCCAAATCAACACCGGATTGCGTCATGACAATAAATCTTACCGTTCCCAACCTCAATGAGTTGAAGCCCCGAATCACGGTTTTTGGTGTCGGCGGCGCGGGAGGAAACGCAGTCAACAACATGATTGAAAGCCGCCTCGAAGGTGTTGAATTCGTTGTGGCAAACACCGACGCGCAGGCGCTTCTGCAAAACTCCGCCCAGCGCCGGGTGCAGATGGGTACAGCCCTCACGCAAGGCTTGGGAGCCGGGTCACAGCCGCAGATCGGAGCCGCTGCCGCCGAAGAGGCGCTGCCTGAAATTCTCGATCATCTTGCAGGCTCGCACATGGCCTTCATCACGGCGGGTATGGGCGGCGGCACCGGAACGGGTGCCGCTCCCATCATTGCCCGGGCGGCAAAAGAGCAAGGTATCCTGACCGTTGGCGTGGTGACGAAGCCCTTCCACTTTGAAGGTGCCAGACGCATGCAGACGGCAAACCGCGGCATCGAGGAACTGGCGCAATACGTTGACACGCTCATCGTCATCCCCAACCAGAACCTGTTCCGTGTCGCCAACGAAAAGACAACCTTTGCGGCGGCCTTCGCTATGGCTGACCAGGTGCTCTATTCAGGCGTAGCCTCAATCACCGAACTGATGACCAAGGAAGGCCTGATCAACCTCGATTTCGCCGACGTGCGTGCCATCATGAGTGAAATGGGCAAGGCCATGATGGGAACTGGCGAGGCTTCAGGTGAAAAGCGCGCCATCGAGGCTGCCGAAGCGGCAATCTCCAATCCATTGCTGGATGACGTGTCCATGCGCGGTGCGCGCGGCCTGCTGATCTCGATCTCCGGTGGTCCGGACCTCACGCTCTATGAGGTTGATGAGGCGGCCACACGCATCCGCGAGGAAGTTGATCCGGAAGCCAACATCATCCTTGGCGCGACATTTGATGATTCGCTTGAGGGGACCATGCGGGTTTCCGTCGTCGCAACAGGGCTCGCACTTGAAACCTCGAGCGATATGCCGGACATGGGCGAGGAAGAGGCAGCGCGCACAACCGTTGGCTTCACCCGCAAGCAGCCTGAAGCAGTGAAAGTCGTCAGGCCTGCGCCAATGGCAGCGCGCGCCGCAGTACATGCGCCGCAAGCGCGCGGCTCCGTGCCGCATTCGCCTGCCAGGCAGACCCATGCACCGCAGCAGCGCGTGACAACGCAGCGCATTCCGCCGATCGAGGAGTTTCCCGCGATTGCGCAAAAACAGATTGCGGCCCAGCAGAGCCGTATTGAAGACATCGCCGAACATGCTTCCAAGCGAAAAAAGGGAATTTTTGAGCGGCTGGCAACCGTGGGCATGGGCCGGCGCGAGGAGGCCCCGGCAGCACCGCCGCCTGCAGCGCACCGGGCCGAACCGCGCATGGCCGCACCGCCACCACGGCAACCTGCCCGCCCGCAGCCGCACTATGAGCAGCAAACTTATGTCGAGCCAACTTATGAGGACGACCAGTTGGCGATCCCTGCATTCCTGCGTCGCCAAGCCAGCAACTAGTCCAGCAACCAGGCCAGCAACCAGGCCAGCAACCAACCGTTGATTTGCCTTCATCGCCTGAACCCGGTGGTCACACTTCTGCCGGGTTTCGCCTGTCTTTACATGCCGGATTGACCCTTCACGGCGGGGGTAACAGTGGCTAGAACCCCGAACGACATGACCTCCAAGACATCCGCCTTCCGAACATCTGCACAAAAGCTTGGTGCCGTCGTGCTGCTTGCTGGCGCAGCAGCGCTGGTGACAGGGTGTTCCACGGCCAATGTCATGCGCGACCTGCTGAACCGGGACGATACCGCCTCCAGCACATCCTCGGCGGTGCCGCGGGGCGGGGCCATCGCGCCTGATCTTGCCTCTGCTGATGAAAAGGCCGTCGCCACGCTGTACAATGGCGGCCTTGCTGACATGCAAAGCGGCAACTACAAAAGCGCGAACAAGAAATTTGCCGAAGTCGAGCGCCAACACCCCTATTCGAAATGGGCGACCAAGGCCATCCTGATGCAGGCCTTTTCGTCCTATCAGCGCAATTCCTACGATGATGCGGTGAATGCCGCCACGCGTTTCACCACTCTGCATCCAGGCCACAAGGATGCGCCCTATGCCTACTACCTGATCGCCTTGTCGCAGTATGAGCGGATTGCCGATGTGCGCCGCGACCAGCGCCAGACGGAAAAGGCTGTCGAGGCGCTGGAGGAAATTGCCCGCCGCTATCCTGACACTCCCTATGCCGCCGATGCCAGGAAGAAGGCGCTCTTGGGCTATGACCGGCTGGCGGCGAAGGAAATGGAAGTGGGCCGCTATTACATGGGGCAGGGCAGCTATCTTGCCGGCATCAACCGCTTCAAGAAAGTGGTGACGAGCTATCAGCAGACGGCCCATACGCCGGAAGCGCTTTATCGCCTGACCGAAGCCTACATGGCGCTGGGTGTTGTGTCCGAGGCCCAGACGGCGGCTGCCGTTCTTGGCCACAACTATCCCAACAGCGAGTGGTATCGCGATGCCTACAAGCTCGTGTCAACGGACGGGCGCGAACCCATTGCCAACGAATCCTCGTGGATCACCCGGGCTTTCCGCAGCGTGACCGGCTAGGTTTTTGCCTCGCCAATTCAATTTCCGGCCGCGTTTTGCCGGCATTGAATGCCTCATTCAAAACTGACCGCGATCTGGGCTATAAGATTCCCATGCTGACCGCCCTTTCCATCCGCGATATTGTCCTCATTGAAAAACTTGACCTCGCCCTTGACGGTGGCCTTACGGTCTTGACCGGTGAAACGGGAGCGGGGAAATCCATTCTTCTTGATGCGCTGGGGCTTGCGCTGGGGGCGCGGGGCGATTCCTCACTGGTGCGCGCGGGCCAGGCCAAGGGAAGTGTTTCCGCCGCGTTTTCATTGCCAGCCGGACATGCCGCACTGGCGCTGTTGATGGAACAAGGTGTGGATGTGGATGGTGAGGTCATTATCCGGCGTCTCCAGGCAGCCGACGGACCAAGCCGCGCCACCATCAATGAACAACCTGTCAGCCTCAACTTGCTGCGGCAGGTTGCGGCGGAACTTGTTGAAATCCATGGCCAGCATGCCGACCGGGCCCTGGTTGATGTGTCGGCGCACCGGCGTTTGCTCGATGCTTTTGGCGGCTTGCACGGCGAGGTCGAAAGCGTAGGCCAGCTTTGGCGGCAGGCCAGTGCTGCCTCGGCAGCACTGGAGGAACACCGCGCACTGATGGCGAAGGCTGAGGCAGAGCGGGACTTTCTGGAGCATGCCGTTGCCGAGCTCGCAAAACTGGCACCGGAAGCCAACGAGGAACGGCAACTGGCCGAAGCACGGCAATTGATGATGCAGTCCGAGCAATATGTGGGCGCGCTGGATGAGGCCGAGGCGGCGCTGGCGGGAGATGGTGCTGCGGAAGCAAAAATCAATGCCGCGCTCCGCCGGCTTGAGCGTCGCAAGGATGCGGCCCATGGCCGGCTCGACGGCGTGGTTGGCGTGCTTGACCGTTTGCTGGCGGAATATGCCGAGGCGGGACGCGCCATTGACGAAGCGCGCCGTAGTTTCGCCTATGACCCTGGCGAGTTGGAAAAATCAGAAGAACGCCTGTTTGCCCTGCGGGCGGCGGCCCGCAAATACCGCTGCACGGTTGATGACCTTGCCAAGGTGCAAGAACAGTTTGCGGCAGAAATGCAGGCGCTGAGCGATGGCGGCGAAACATTGCGCAAACTGGAGAAGGCGCAAGGCGAGGCCATGTCGGCATTCGAGGTTGCGGCTGACAGGTTGTCGGCGGCGCGGCGGAAGGCGGCGAAAATCCTGGACAGGCAGGTGGGTGAAGAGCTTCCCGCCCTGAAACTTGAAAAGGCGCGCTTTGAAACGCAAGTGGCGACCGACGCGGCCAAGCCCGGCGGCCACGGTGTCGACCGGGTGGAGTTTCTTGTCGCAACTAATCCGGGAACGCCGCTGCAGCCGCTGATGAAGATTGCCTCCGGTGGCGAGCTGGCGCGGTTCATGCTCGCCCTCAAGGTTGTGTTGGCGGCAAAAGGCTCGGCACCGGTGCTGGTTTTTGACGAGATCGACACCGGCGTGGGCGGTGCTGTGGCGGATGCCATCGGCAAGCGCCTTGCGCGGCTTGCCTCTGGCTTGCAGGTCATTGCGGTCACCCATTCACCACAGGTGGCCGCGCGCTCGGGCCAGCACATGCTCATTTCAAAAATGGAGAATGTGGGCGGTAAACGCATGGTGACGCGGGTGCAACCGTTGTCGGCGGAAAGCCGCCGGGAGGAACTTGCGCGCATGCTGTCAGGCGCCACGGTGACGGATGCGGCGCGTGCCCAGGCGGAAGCATTGCTGGCGGAAAAGGCCTGAGAGGTGGCGAAGACCACTTCCATTGTTGATCAGGTGTCAGCGCCAGAAGCCGCAACGGAACATGCCCGGCTGGTGGGCGAAGTTGCGGCCCATGACCTTGCCTATCATCAACGTGATGAGCCCGTCATTTCGGATGCCGCGTATGATCACCTGCGGCAACGGCTTGCCGTCCTTGAGGAACGCTTTCCCGAACTTGTAAAGGGTTCAGCGGTGTCGCGCAGCGTTGGCGCGGCCCCGTCGGGGAAATTCGCCAAGGTTCGGCACCGTGTTCCGATGCTGTCGCTCTCCAACGCCTTTGCCGATGAGGATGTAACAGATTTCATCGACCGCATCCGGCGCTTTCTGAAGCTCGCCCCCGATGCGGCCATCGCATTGACGGCCGAACCCAAGATTGACGGGCTGTCGATTTCGCTGCGCTATGAAAATGGCACGCTTGTGGAAGCGGCAACCCGGGGCGATGGCGCGGAAGGTGAGAACGTGACCGCCAATGTGCGTACCGTTGCTGATGTGCCAAACAAGCTTGCCGGCACGGTGCCGGGTGTGATCGACGTCAGAGGCGAAATATATATGTCGCACAAGGACTTCTCTGCATTGAATGAGAAACAAGTCGAAGCAGATGAAAAGACATTTGCCAATCCGCGCAATGCCGCGGCCGGTTCACTTCGGCAGCAGGATGCGGCAATCACGGCGTCGCGGCCCTTGGGTTTTTTTGCCTATGCCTGGGGCGAGGCACCAGTTCTCCCGGCCACAACGCAATGGGACGTGGTGCAGACCTTCAAGGCCTGGGGCCTGCCTGTCAATCCGCTGATGAAAATCTGCGCAGGTGCAGATGAACTGCTGGCACATTACCGGGCCATCGAGGCAAAGCGCGCCGAACTGGGCTATGACATTGATGGCGTGGTCTACAAGGTGAATGACATTTCCCTGCAGCAGCGTCTGGGTTTTGTCTCACGCTCGCCGCGCTGGGCCATTGCCCACAAGTTTTCCGCTGAGAAGGCACCGACCGTCGTTGAGGGGATCGACATTCAGGTGGGCCGCACGGGTGCGTTGACGCCCGTGGCACGGCTGCGGCCCGTCACTGTTGGCGGTGTTGTCGTGTCCAACGCCACGCTGCACAATGAAGACGAGATTGCCCGCAAGGACATCCGCATCGGCGACACGGTCGTGGTGCAGCGGGCGGGCGACGTGATCCCGCAAGTCGTGTCCGTCGTCATGGAAAAGCGGCCGGGTCATTTGGCCCCTTATGTCTTTCCTGTCCTTTGTCCCGTGTGCGGCAGCCATGCGGTGCGTGAAGAAAAGACAGGCGGCAAGGCTGATGCCGTGCGCCGTTGCACGGGAGGCCTCATCTGTGCGGCGCAGCGCAAGGAACGGCTCAAGCACTTCGTTTCGCGCAACGCCTTCGACATTGAAGGGCTTGGCGACAAAATCATTGATGAATTCCATGACGAAGGTTTTGTCAAGATGCCGCAGGACATCTTCGCACTTGAACTAAAGCTGCAAGGCAGCTTGCAGAAGCGGGAAGGCTGGGGCGCGTCGAGTGCCAGAAATCTATTCGCCGCGATCAATGCACGCCGCATGATCGGGTTGGACAGGTTCATTTACGGCCTGGGCATTCGCCATGTGGGGGAAACCACAGCGCGGGTGCTGGCCCGCAGCTTTGGTTCAATGGAGAAGTTACGCGATGCGGCGCGTGCCGCAAGTCCCGGCAACGAAACCTGGTCGGAGCTGACTGCCATCGATGGCATTGGTGATGTGGTGGCGGAAGCGATTGTCCAGTTTTTTGACGAGCCTCACAATGTGGATGTAGTGGACGCGTTGCTGCGGGATGTACGCCCGCAAGCGCTGGCGGAAATTGCCACCACTTCGCCTGTGTCAGGAAAGACAGTCGTCTTCACGGGAGTGCTGGAAAGGATGACACGTGATGAAGCCAAGGCCATGGCCGAGCGGCTGGGCGCCAAGGTTGCAGGTTCCGTGTCAAAGAAGACCGATCTGCTCGTGGCAGGGCCAGGGGCGGGTTCCAAACTCAAGGACGCCGAGAAACATGGTGTCGAAGTGATCGATGAAGATGGCTGGTTCAAGTTGGTCGGTGCATGACCGGTGTTTCTTGGCGTGATTTCTGGCGTGATTTCTGGCGTGGCTTTTCCGAAGTATGGCCCATGTTGCTGGCCTATGCGCCCGTTTCCGCCCTGTGGGGTGCTGCCGCAACAGCGCAAGGCCTCTCGCCGCTCGAGGCCATCTTGATGAGTGGCATTGTCTATTCCGGTGCCGGGCAATTCGTGGCGATCGATTTGCTGCGGTCGGGAACCGCCACCTCGCTGTTGGTCTTTGCTGTGGCAACCGTGGCGCTGCGCCACGTTCTCATGTCAGCGTCCATTGCACGTCACATCACGCATTTTCCGGCGCTGCGGACGAGCATTCTCATGTTCTGGCTGACGGATGAAGCCTGGGCCATCCTGGAACGCCGTGCGCAGCACGAAAGGCTCACACCGGCCTATTTCCTTGGGGCCTCTTTTCCGTTGTGGCCCACCTGGATCCTGTTCGCGGCACTGGGTGCCGCAGTGGGCCAGACACTGGGTGATGGTGCAAAGTTCGGTTTGGATTTTGCCTTTGCGGCCATGTTCATCGCCGTGCTGGCAGGCTTCTGGAAAGGGCCGCGCAGCGGGGCCGTGCTCGCCGTGGCAGCACTCGCTGCCTGCATTGGCCAACTCTATGTGCCGGGCGCGTGGTACATACTCATTGGTGGTGCGGCCGGAATGATGACAGCCGTTGCCTTTCATGGCGGGCGCGAAACATCGTGAGTGTTGATCCGCTGCTCTTCCTGGCAATTGTGCTCATGGGACTTGCGACCTACGGCACGCGGCTTTCGGGTTATCTGCTACTGCGCGGCATGAAAGTTGAGGGCCGCAAAAAGGCGGCCCTTGATGCTGTTGCCCCGGCGATCCTTGCGGCGGTCATTGCGCCAGCCATCTTCCTCAATGGCTGGGCGGAATTGATTGCGGGTGCGGTGACGATGGCTGTGGCGCTGCTCCGGGCGCCGCTGCTGGTTGTGATGGCGGTTGGCGTGGCGAGCGTCGCGCTTTTGCGTTACTTCGTCATGTAAGTGGCGCACACACCGTTTCCAGCCACGCCTTCGTTTCCGGCGGGACGAGGAGTGACAGTTCGCGCAGCACCCGGGCGTGATAGGCATCAAGCCAGTTCAGCTCTTCGCGGGTCATGAGGTGGGTGTCGATCAGTCTGCGGTCAATGGGTGCAAGTGTCAGTGTTTTGAATCCCATCATCGGGTGGTCGCCACCTTCAATTGGGTCTGCCGCAGTGATGGCCAGCAGGTTTTCGATGCGAATGCCGAAGTGGCCCCGCTTGTAGTAGCCTGGCTCGTTGGACAGGATCATGCCGGGTTCAAGTGCGACGTGACTGGCCTTGCTGATGCGGGCTGGTCCTTCGTGGACGGAGAGATAGCTGCCAACGCCGTGGCCCGTGCCGTGGTCGTAGTCAAGACCCGCCTTCCACAGCGCGGCGCGGGCAATGGCGTCAATGTGGCTGCCTGTGGTCCCCTTGGGAAAGCGCAGCAGCGACATGCCAATCATGCCCTTCAGCACGCGGGTGAAGCGGTCGCGCATTTCGGCTGTGGCTGCGCCAATGATGACTGAGCGGGTCACGTCCGTTGTGCCGTCAAGATATTGGCCACCAGAATCGATCAGGTAGATTTCGCCGTGCTGGATGGCGCGCGCTGTCGCGGGTTCCAGGTGATAATGCGGGCTCGCCGCATTCGGTCCGGCTGCCGATATCGCTTCGAAGGAAAACCCCCGCAGCATGTTCGATTCCTGGCGGAGCGCGCTGAATTTGTCGGCGAGGGTTGCTTCCGTGTGCTGGTCCCGGCCTGCATATTCGTCCAGCCAGTGCAGAAAGCGGCTGAGGGCCGCGCCATCACGGCGCTGGGCGTTCCTGGCGCCCTCAAGCTCCGTGGTGTTTTTGCAAGCCTTGGGCAGCACGCAAGGGTCCTGGGCTTCAATGATTTTCGCGCCAATCTTCACCAGCGCGAGGCGCACTGCTTCTGGTGCAAGGTTGGGATCCAGAGAAACCGTCTTTCCTGCAAGTGCTGCAAGCCGCGCCGACAGGTTCGCTGCGGGCCTGCAAGTTGCAACAGCCGAAAGCGCTGACTGTGCTTCGGTCGTCATCCGTTTGGCGCTGGCAAAGAGTTCCGCCTTGCCTTTGCGATGGACGATGGCATAGGCGAGCAGGAAAGGCGTAAACGGCACGTCCTGTCCGCGAATATTGAGCAGCCAGCAGACCGAGGCCGGGTCGGCCAGGAAAGTCGCGTCGGCGCCGCGCTTTTCCAGGGTGACTGCAACGTTTGACAGCTTTTCAACCGTCGCCATTCCGGCATGGGTCACAGCATGGTTGGTGACGGGTGTTTCGGGACGGGGCGGCTGGTCCGGCCAGACCATGTCCACGGGGTTGCGGGGAAGCGCTACGAGTTTGGCGCCCACGTCGGCCAGCGTTGCACGCAGCTTTTTGGCTTCAGCCATGGGCGTGACCCAGGGGTCAAATCCGACCTTTTCGCTTTTTTTGATGTTGCGCTTCAGCCATTGCGCAGGCGGGTCCTCCATCAAGTGATGGGGCTGAAACAGCGATGCATCGGTTTGCTGGCGGGCTTGCAGCGTGTAGCGGCCATCGACGAACAGGGCGGCCTTGCGCGCGCCCACGACCGCCACGCCCCAGGAACCCTTGAATCCTGTGAGCCACTTCAGGCGTTCGGCATAGGGTGCCACGTTTTCCCCCTGGAATTCGTCCTGGCGGGGAATGATGACTGCGGCGAGCCCCTTCTTCTTCATCACTGCGCGCAGTGTGGCCACGCGGGCGTGGTGGGGACTGGACTTAGACATGTCTTGGAACCTCATGATCGGCGAATAACCCTCTCTATGTCTTCATGTCCCCGGTCAGCAAGACAAAGTGGCTCCCACGCGTTCCTGACGGCTTGCTTCTGGTCTTGCCCCAGGGTCTTGCATGTGTCGCTCTCATGTATCATAAAGTCGCCTATCGACTATTGGCCGGACGTTTGGCCGCTCCCGTGTGCCTTCGTGCATGCGCTTGCACGACGCCCCTGATTTTCGATTGGTTTGTGAGGCGTGCCCATTGCAGCAACCCGCGTTCAATCGAACGCGGACAAGTTGCTGTAATATTTTGAATCTGGCGCATCTTTCACTTCGTAAATGATTCTATTTGCTCGTCCGATGCGCTAGCCCGATCAAGCCGAACGCAACCCAATTGAAGGACTATACTGCATGGCCAGTGGCACAGTGAAATGGTTCAACACCCAGAAAGGTTTTGGATTCATCCAGCCGGACGACGGCAGCAAGGACGTATTCGTTCACATTTCTGCTGTTGAGGGAGCCGGTCTGAAAGGCCTCAAGGATGGCCAGAAGATCAGCTTCGAACTGGTGACCGACCAGCGGACGGGCCGGACTTCGGCCGGAGAACTTGTTGTTTCCTGAACATCTGTTATCTCCAAGGCTATGAAAATGTCCGGCTTGCCCGGGCATTTTTTGTTTGCGGCGCAGCATTCTTGGTCAGATGCTGCATCATTTGGCATGCGAATTTGTTAATGCTCGTCGGGAGACTGGCGACCGATCGTACCCAAATGCTCTCGCAGCGACGTTGCGAGCGTATAAATATTTGACCGGAAATCCACATGAACTTGCCACATTCTGTCATTTTATAGGTGGCTTAAGCGTTTTGTCGTGGCTGTTCGCTGATATGAAGGACAGATGAACGAAGACATGCAAAAAGCGCATGTCTAAAGCATGAATGTAGCAGTGGTAACCGGCCATGGCACCTTCTACATCAGGCCTGTGATTGTGCGTCGCACAAACAGATTCCCGCGAACGGAGCCATGGGGCACCGGTCGCCGAACCGAAGGAGAGATGACATGAAAAAGATCAATTTAGCCCGTGAAACGGCCCGCAACAACGGTCGCAGCCCTTTGACGGGTTTGATGTTCGCGATGCGTGAATATTTTACCCGCAGCCGCGCCGAGCGCCAGTTGCACCAGCTTGATGACCGGCTGTTGTCGGACATCGGCCTGAACCGCGGTGAAATCAGCCGTCAAGTCTGGGGCGACTGAACCCAACACCCAGCATCCTGTTCCCAGCCGGGAGCATGCGATGTGCTTTGAAAACGCCCGGAGCTTGATTGCTACGGGCGTTTTTTGTTGGCTGCAGGCTTGTGCAGAACCAGCGCCACCCAATTGCCCATGAAGATCGCGTTGGCGTGGCACAGGCCGCGTGCAAGATAACCGGCCCTGATCCAACGCAACTGGTCGCGGGTGATTCCTGACAGGACAAGGCTGCCGCCGGGCGCCAACAGTGCACAAATGCCGGGGGCGAGTGTTGCAAGCGGCCGCGCCAGGATATTGGCGAATATCAGGTCAAAGGGTGCGGCAAGGCGGATGGCCGGATGGTGCAGACCTGCTGTTGTATGCGCCCGGAGCAGGGGTGCGACACCGTTGATCCGTGCATTTTCACGGGTTACGAGAACAGCTTCCGGGTCAATGTCAGTTGCTAGCACAGGGCGGTGCGTCGCACGTGCAACAGCGATGGCCAGCACGCCCGTGCCACAACCCAGGTCGAAAACGCGGAAGGGCTTGGTGCGTTTGAGCATGCCGTCCAACGCCAGCAGGCAGCCTGCCGTCGTGCCATGGTGGCCGGTGCCAAAGGCGGTGCCTGCATCAATCTCGAATGACTGTCCGCCGCTGCGGCGTCTTTCGCGGTCGTGGGCGCCATGGAGAAAAAAGCGGCCTGCAGTGACAGGTGCAAGGCCTTCCAGCGAGCGCCGCACCCAATCCACCTCGGGAAGGCGCGCGATTTTGGCATCAAACGAGACTGCGGTGCGCGCCAATTCCGCTTCACGTTCGTTGCTGAAATAGGCGACAACGCTCCACAGGTTGCGCGCTTCGTCAGCCTCATTGATGGCGATGGCCAGGGCATCAAAGGCGATGTGGCTGTCGATGGCGTCAGCCAATTCCTGGGCCACTTCAAGAGGGGCCGGAGAGGCCGTGAGGGTATACCGGGCTTCTGGCATGATTGCGGCTGCTAGCGGAGTTTTCCTCCCGCCAAAAGTGATTTGTGTGTCAGAGCGATTTCAGGAAGGCGTGGCCTCTGGCACGCATGTGGACGACGCCTTGATTGGGTGCGCAGTTTCATTCGCAGCGCAGAACAGCGTGAAGCCTTGTTTGATCTCGATCTGGCAATTGCGGGGCTGAATGATGCGGCTATTGAACGGACATTGACTGAACTTGTGTTCAAGGTGCGCAACACCCTCACGCGCATGTGGGCAGAGGATTAAATCCTCTCCCCATCCGCCGCTTTCTCGTCTAGATTCATCCGCAGGGTGAACCGAAAACCAAGGTGGATTAAATGGCGCAGGACTCTCCGCAACTCGAACAGCCGATGGTGCATCTGGTGCATATGGCGGTGTTCACGCTGGTTGTGGCGGTATTGGGTGCGGTTCTGTATTCCGGCATCAAGGACGCCTTCATGTCCAACCCATTTCTCAATGGCCTCATCATCACAACGCTGGTTCTTGGCATGCTGTATGGTTTCCGCATGGTCTGGCGCCTGATGCCGGAGGTGAACTGGGTCAACAATTTCAAGATGGGTGAAAGTTCGGACCAGCCCCTTCCCATCCTGCTTGGCCCCATGGCGACGATGCTGGGTGACGCCACCCACCGCACGGTGCTTTCGCCGCAATCCATGCGGTCCCTGCTCGATTCGCTGGCCTCCCGTCTGGACGAGGCGCGCGACCTCATCCGCTATCTCGTGGGGCTGTTGATTTTCCTTGGTCTGCTCGGCACATTCTGGGGGTTGCTTGAAACCGTGACGTCGGTTGGCGAAGCCATCCGCGGCCTTGATGTTACAAGCGCGCAATCGAGTTCGGTGTTTGAAGAGTTGAAGAACGGGTTGCAGCGGCCACTGGCTGGCATGGGGCTGTCATTCTCGTCGTCGCTGTTTGGCCTTGCCGGTTCCCTGATCCTGGGGTTCATGGATTTGAAGGCCGCCCAGGCGCAGAACCGCTTTTACCACGACCTGGAGGACTGGCTTTCAACCATCACCGATGTTCAGGCGGGAACCGTTGACGCTGCCGGCACAGGTGCTTCGGCGATGCCGGGTTTCATGCGTCTTGATCTGCAGGGGTTGCAGCGGTCCCTTGACCGTTTGGGCCAGCAGTTGGAGCAGGGCAAGGGGCTTGCCCAGAGCAATGGGGCTGGACCCGGCACTGAAACCATCGAACAACTGGCCGATGCGGTGGCAAGCCTTGTGGCGCAGATGCGTGACGAACAGAAAATGGTGCGCAACTGGATTCAAACCCAGCAAGTGCAACAGAGTGAAATCCAGCGCCTGCTGATCCGCCAGTCAGGTGGGCAGTCGGGTGGGCGCGGGCGGGAATAGAGGTCCATGTCCTCCTCCCGTTCCCGCCGCCGGCGCCAGGAAGATGCCCCCTATTGGCCGGGCTTTGTTGACGCCATGGCGCAGCTCCTGCTGGTCATCACCTTTCTATTGTCGGTATTCATGATTGCGCAGTTTCTGCTGGCGCGGGAAATCACCGGGCAGGATTCGGCTCTCGGGCAGTTGCGCTCGCAGATCGCGGAACTGACTGAGCTCCTTAATCTGGAAAAATCCGCCAAGGCCGATGTGGAAGCACAGCTTACGTCGCTCACTGACGACCTTAATGCCGAAAAGAGCAAGGCGGCAAACCTGCTGGCTGATCTTCAGGCCTCGACGGAAAAGGGGGTATCGGCGGGTTCCGTCCTGCAAGGCCTGCAAACCTCGCTTGATTCGGAAAAGAAGGTCTCGTCTGAGGCGCTGGCGAAGGTCGAACTGCTCAACCAGCAGATCGCCGCCATGCGACGGCAACTGTCGCAGATCAATGCGTTGCTGGACGCAGCCGATGAGCGCAACCGCGCCTCTGAGTCACAGGTGGCCGACCTTGGCCGTCGTCTCAACACAGCACTGGCCCAAAAGGTGCAGGAGCTTTCCAAATACCG